>NZ_JBIVOW010000014.1:0-123172 GCF_044754325.1 Streptomyces sp. NPDC093097 | reverse complement strand
GGGGTGTGCCGGACGTAAAGCGAAGCAGTCCGGCACACCCCTACCGCCCCACAGACCCGGCACCGCGGCCGACAACGCCCCGCGCAGCGGCAACGCACCGCACCCGACAAGCCCCGCGCAGCGGACAAGCGGCAAGCGCCGCAGGCGCAAAAGACAGCAACCCCCGCGGCGGGGGAGCCAACAACGTGGGAAGCAAGCCCAGGGCAAGCGTCACGTCAGCGGAGCCGGACCGCCACCGTCACCACCGCACCGCAGCGGCCCCCGCAGCCGCAGTTGGGGCAGCAGCCGTGCGGTGAAGCGCCGTTGCAGCAGCCGGCGGCCGGACTCCTCCGCCGGCGCCTCCGCCCCGCCGTGACCGGCGGTTTCCGGGTTCAGCACGGCCGTGCTCCTCCCTCGGTCGCTCCCGTCGCCGGCCAAGGTGCCGCCGTGGTGACGGGCCGCGGCGGCGTCCGGTGCCGCCCGTGGTCGCAGGGCACCTTGACGAGGTCCCGGCAGTCCCGGCGCACCGCCCCGTCGTCGGCACGGCCGACGGCAGCGCGGTTCCCGGTGTGCAGGTGCGGGAGGTGTCGGGGGTGCTGGGGGCGTTGGAGAGGGAGGAGGCGGCGGCTAGCGGTGTGGTCGGCAGCCATCGGCACAGCAGCTCTCTGTCTCCCCCGCGGCCCGTCCCGTCGCCGGCGATGTGCGCTCACTGTAGGCAGCCGCCGACCGGCCCGCAACGAGGCACCGGCCGCCGTACGCGCCGGTCAGTCGAGGATCTCCAACGGGTCGCCGATGCGGAGCGAGCCGGTCCCGCGCGGGATCAGGTTCTGGCCGAACACCAGCCGGTCGTCGATGCGGCGGTGGCGGGCGAGGGTGCGCAGCGGCTCCTTGCCGCGTGCGGCGGTGCGCTGGTCGACCGTGGTCACCATGCAGCGCCCGCTGGGCTTGGCCACCTGGAAGACCACCTCGCCGATCCGCACCCGGCGCCAGTCGTCCTCCGCCCAGGGGGCGGTGCCCTCGACGACCACGTTGGGCCGGAAGCGGTTCATGGGCAGGGGGCCCTCATCGGCGTGGTCGCCCTGGGCGATGAGGGAGTTGAGGGCGTCCAGTGACGCGGAGGTGGTCAGCAGCAGCGGATAGCCGTCGGCGAAGCTGACCATGTCGCCGGGCTCGGCGTGCCGCGGGTCGACGGGGCGGCGCTTGTCGGGGGCGTCCATGTGCACCAGCCGGCATGCGACGCCCAGATACGTGCTCCACCATGCGGCCGCCTCCGGGCCCGCGGGCACCGCCTCGACGACATCGGCGAAGACCTCGACCGGAACCGTGGCCACCGGCTCGGGCGCCTCGACCGCCAGCGGCGGCATCCCGGGCGCGGTCAGTCGCAGACCGCCGCCCGGCAGCCCCTCAGCGTGCACCAACGCCAGCCTCGGACGCTGGCGTTGGGTGAACTGCCGACCCGCCGTGTCGACCACCAGCCAGCGCCGGTCCCCGGCGAGCCCCCACGGCTCGACCACCGCTTCGCCGGGTGCGGATCCCGCAACGGCCTTGAGCGGATAGACGTGCAGCGACTGGACCTGTGGCTTCGGCATGGACCCATCTTGCCAGTCGCTTCGGACGTGCGGACGAACCGCGGGTCAGTAGCCGCGCGGGTACTGGCGGCCGTATCCCTGGTCGTCGAACGGCGAGGCCGGCCGCGGCGCGACCGGTCGCATCGCCTCGTAGCCGGTGCCCGCGCCCGGCGCCGGGCGCGGGGGCTGCTGCGGGGGCTGGTAGCCGCGGGTCCCCGCCTGCTGCGGGATGGACGGCGCCGGGGTGTGCTGCAACGGGGCGACCGGCTGCGCCGCGGCACCCGGATACCCGCCGCCCGAGGGCGGCGGGGAGGACGCGGCCGGCAGCGCGGGCAGCGCCGAGGGCAGCGCAGGCAGCGAGGGGGAACCGAGGTCCCAGGGGGACGGGTTCACCCGGATCGGGGCGATCTGCGGGGTACCCCGCTCTGCGACGAGACTGTCGTAGATGGGGGTGTCCGGGAAGGAGGGCGAAGCGTAGTAGCCGCCGCTGTAAGTGGAGCGGGGGGAGGTCATACCTCATAAGTTAAGCCCACGATGTGTCGAATGGGGAGCCTGGACCCTGGGTTGTTTTCCGTGTTCGGAGCGGCTCTGGTGCCCTAATGTGAGCGAACTCGTGAAAATCGGTCGCGAACGCCCGTAGGGATCGTGTAAAGACCCCGTTTCCGGTAGTTGAACGTCGGGCGATCAGGGGCGTTCCCGGCCAAGTAGGTTGGTGGCGGCCGCAGCTGACGGGGCACGAGGGAAACCACGACGACAGGAGGGTGCGGCGATGTCGATGCTCAAGGGTGGCAACGTGCCGGTCCTGGCGCCGGCGGTGCGGGTGGAGGTGGCCTGGCAGCCGGCCGCCGGGACGCCGGACGTGGACGCCTCCGCGCTGCTCCTGGCGTCCGGACGGGTCCGCGGCGACGCCGATTTCGTCTTCTACAACCAGCCCGTGCACGCCTCGGGCGCGGTGCGCCACGAGGGCAAGCGGCCGGCCGCCGGGACGGTGACCGACACCCTCCGCGTCGACCTCGCCGCCGTCGAGCCGGCCGTCGAGACCGTCGTGCTGGCCGCCTCCGCCGACGGCGGCGGCTTCGGCGCCGTCCCCGGCCTGTCCGTACGCGTCCTGGACGCCGGCAGCGGCGCCGAACTGGCCCGCTTCGACAGCCGGGACGCCACCACCGAGACCGCCTTCGTGCTCGGCGAGCTCTACCGCCGCCAGGGCGGCTGGAAGTTCCGCGCCGTGGGGCAGGGCTACGCGACCGGACTCGCGGGACTGGCAACGGACTTCGGAATCAGCGTGGCCGACGGACCCGCCGACGGACCCGCCCCCACGCCGGCCGCCGCGCCCGCTCCGCCGCCTCCCATGGCGCCGCCCGCGCCCCCGGCCGGGCCCCCGGTGGCGTCTGTTCCCGCCCCGTTCGGCCGGCCCGAGCCGGCCGCGCCGGCCCCCGTCCCCGTCCCCGCCCCCGGTCCCGTCCGGCTGACGAAAGTCACCCTGACCAAGGACGCCCCGGCCGTTTCGCTGACGAAGCAGGGCGGCACCTCCGGTGTCCTGCGGGTCAACCTCAACTGGAGCGCGGCAGGCGCCGGCAGCGGCCGCGGCCGGAAACTCGGCCGCAAGGCGATGGCGGCGCTGGGTGCGCGCGGCGCGCTGCTGCCGCCCTCCGGCGACCTCGACCTCGACCTGTGCGCGCTCTACGAGTTCACCGACGGCTCGGCCGGTGTGGTGCACCCGCTCGCCGGCGCCTTCGGCGACCTGCACGCCCCGCCGTACATCCAACTCGACGGCGACGACCGCACCGGCGCCGTCGCCACCGGCGAGAACCTCACCGTCAACCTCGACCGCCAGGCCCGCTTCAAGCGCATCCTGATCTTCGTGACGCTCTACGCGGGCGCCCGCAGCTTCGAGGGCCTGGGCGCCACCGTCACCCTCCAGCCGCAGCACGGCGCCCCGGTGGAGTTCGCGCTCGACGCCTGCACGGTGCCGGCCACCGTCTGCGCACTGGCCCTGATCACCCACACCGGCGGCGAACTCGTCGTCCAGCGCGAGGCCCGCTACCTCGTCCCCGAGCCCGGCGTCAGCCCCCAGCGCACCGTCGACCACGCCTACGGCTGGGGCCTGACGTGGTCCCCGGCCAGCAAGTGAGGCCGGGTTGATCCGTCAACTTCCGTCCGATGAGCGGGAGTTGACCGTGCGTCGCCCTAGGCCGTGTATCGAAAACGCTGTTCGCGGTGCTCATCGGTGGCTGCGGGCGGCGCTGGATACACGGGTCGGGAGTAGTACGCGTCACCTCTCCAGCCGTGCCGTTGAACACGTTCAACGCGTCTGGCAAGGTATCTCTCCAAGGCCCACTCCTCGGTTGGCCGATGCGGGCTGAGAGTGGGGGCCTGGTGGCGGGCGGAAGCAGGCTGCGTGCGTGGGGGACTGCCGTCGGTAGCTTGATCGTGGTTTTGGCTGCTCTGACGGCGTGCGCTGGCCCTTATCAGTACTACGAGGGAACAGGGATCCACGACACCACGGCGGCCGAAGTCGCTGGGGGCTGGGAAAACGTCGAGGGAACCCGCGTGGTGCTTCGCAAAGGCGGAACGGCTCTTTTCGAAAAGCTCGACGGGCAGGACTTCGACTTCGAGGACGGCTGGCGCCTCTCCGGTACGGGTACCTGGCAACTGGCTGACGACGACGGCGGACAGGTCGTCCGACTCGCGCTGGCAGCCCGGACCCGAGTGGAGAGCCGTTCCTCCGTGACCGCTACTGACGCCTCGACTCCTGAACCCCCATCGACATACGCGTGGTCCTTCTACGTGGACCGCGATCAGCACAACGAGTTGAAGCTGTTTTTCTTCTATGGCGACCCCGACATCGGGAAAACATACGTGATGAGGCGTGAGACAGGGTCATAGCCATTCGTTGACCGCTGCGACCAGCACAGTCGCCTCGTAGCGGACCGCGAGCTTGTCGTAGCGCGTGGCGACAGCGCGGTTCCTCTTGAGGCGATTGATCGCGCATTCGACCGCATGGCGCTCACGGTAGTCGACCGGGTCGAAGCGCGGCGGCCGGCCGCCGCGGGAGCCCAGCTTCTGGCGGTTGCGGGCCTGGTCGGCCTTGTCTGGGATGGTGCAGCGGATCCCGCGGCGGCGCAGGTAGGCGCGGTTCTTGCGGGAGGCGTACGCCTTGTCGGCCCGCACGCGGTCGGGGCGGACGCGTGGTCGGCCCGGCCCGATGCGGGGGACGCGGACTTTCTCCAGTACGGGTTCGAACTGCGGCGAGTCCCCGCGCTGCCCCGCGGTCACCACGATCGACATGGGCTTCTGGCCCTGCTCGACGGCCGGGTGCAGCTTGGTGGTGAACCCGCCGCGCGAGCGTCCCAGTCCGTGATCAACGGGCTCGGTAAACACGCCGCCCGGTGGTTCCTTTTGCAGGTCACCCTGCTTGCGGGCCCCGGCAGCATGCTGGTGGGCGCGGCAGACCGTGGAGTCGACGCTCAGGTCCCACGTGATAGCACCTTCCGCGTCGGCCAGGGACTGGAGCCGGGTGAGGATTCGGCGCCAGGTGCCGTTCCGCTGCCATCGGCGGAACAGGTCGTAGATCCGTCCCCACGGCCCGTACTCAACGGGCACGTCCCGCCACGGAACACCGGTCCGGATCCGGAACCGTATGCCGTCGATTAGCTGGCGCCGAGGCCAGACGGGCGGCCGCCCCGCCCTCGTGCCCTTCAGCAGCAACGGCTCCAGCGCCGTCCATTGCTCGTCCGTGAGATCTCCCCGCCCATGGCCTGAGATCATTCATCGCTCAAGATCCACTTTCGATACACGGCCTAGTACTGCAATCACAGTTGTGCGCCGGATGTGATTGAGTGTCCGGGTCTGTGGATCTTGGTGTGAGTCAAGTCGATTCCTGGCGTGGGGTGTTGGAGGGATTGCACGGGCGGTTCGCGTCGCGGTTTGCCCGCTCGGAGCCGCGGGGTCGGGCGTTGGCGTATATGGCCGGGCTGGTCGCGCCGTTGGAACGCAAGAACGGCTGGTCGCTGGCGGAAAGAGCAGGCGAGGCGCATCCGATTGGGATGCAGCGACTGCTGGGCGAAGCCGACTGGGACGCTGACGGGGTCCGCGACGACGTCCGTGACTTCGTCGTCGAGAGCATCGGCGACAAGAACGCGGTGCTGATCGGTGACGACACCGGGTTCCTGAAGAAGGGCACCAAGTCAGCCGGCGTGCAACGGCAGTATTCCGGCACCGCCGGCCGCACAGAAAACTGCCAGATCGGCACCTTCCTGGCCTACGCCTCGGGGCGGGGGCGGGCGTTGATCGACCGGGAGCTGTATCTGCCGAAGTCCTGGACGGACGACCGGGAGCGGTGCCGGGCGGCGGGCATCCCGGACGAGGTGCCGTTCGCCACGAAGATCGAGCACTTCCAGGCCATGCTCCAGCGTGCCCTGGACGCAAAGGTGCCCTTCGCGTGGGTGACCGCGGACGAGGCATACGGGCAGGTCAAGCGGCTGCGGTACTGGCTGGAGCAACGCGGTGTCGCGCACGTGCTGGCGACCAAGGTCAACGACACCGTCATCACCACCCACGGCTCAGACATCCGGGTCGACTCCCTGGTGGCCAGCCTGCCGCGGCAGGCGTGGAAGCGCCTGTCCGCCGGCCCGGGCGCCCGCGGACAGCGGTTCTACGACTGGGCCCGGGTGCCGATCCGGATCTGGTGGGAGAACGGCTTCGGTCACTGGGTGCTGGCCCGCCGCAGCCTCACCGATCCCACCGAGATCGCCTACTACGTCTGCTACGGCCCGGTCGGCACCCGGCTGAGGGACCTGGCCCGGGTGGCCGGGGCCCGCTGGCAGGTGGAGGAAAGTTTCCAGGCCGCGAAGAACGAGTGCGGCCTGGACCACTACCAGATCCGCCGCTACGACGCCTGGTACCGGCACATCACCCTGTCCATGGCCGCACTCGCCGCACTGACCGCCATCCGCGCCCAGGAACTGGAAAAGGGGGCAGCGATCTTGGACAAAACCACCTGATCCCCCTGTCCGTCGCGGAGATCCGACGCCTGATCGGACTCATCTTCCGCCCACAACACCTCACCCCGGCCCACCATCTGCGCTGGTCATGGTGGAGACGACTCAGCCAGACCCGGTCCCGGCTCAGCCACTACAAACGCCGAGGCCAATCCCCATAACTGTGATTGCAGTACTAGGGGGCTCCGTAGGTGCGGCCCTTCCAGGCCGCGCCGCGTCCGCGGTAGTGCTGGACGGCCGAGTCCACGGTCATCAGGAGGTAGAGCAGGGCGGTGAACGGGAGCAGCGGCGCCGCCCACGGGGGCTGCCGGTAGTAGCGCAGCATCGGCAGGAACGTCCCGCACATCACCGCCCAGGCCGCGCCGCCCGTCGCCGCCGCCACCGGATCGCCGGCCGCGAGGCCGGCCACCAGGGCGGCCGGCGGCGCCAGGTAGACCAGCGCCAGTCCGAGGACGGTGCCCAGCAGGACCGGCGGACGGTGCCGCAGCTGGGCGTAGGCGCTGCGGGACACCATCCGCCACAGCTCCGCCAGCCCCGGATACGGCCGCACACTGGAGACCCGGTCCGCCAGTCCCAGCCACACCGTGCCGCCGGAGCGCTGTACCGCCCGCGCCAGCGCCACGTCGTCGATCACCGCGTGCCGGATCGCCTCGGGGACGCCCGCCCGCTCCGCCGCCTCCCGCCGCAGCAGGACGCATCCGCCGGCCGCCGCCGTGGTCCGGGCGCCGGGGCGGTTGACCCACCGGAACGGGTAGAGCTGCCCGAAGAAGTACACGAAGGCCGGCACGATCAGCCGTTCCCAGGAGGTCGCCACCCGCAGCCGGGCCATCTGCGACACCAGGTCCAGCCCCGCGGAGCGGGCCGCGGCCACCAACTCCCGCAGGCTGTCCGGCTCGTGGGCGATGTCCGCGTCGGTCAGCAGCAGGTACTCGGGCGCCGAACGCTCCCGTGCCAGGGCGATGCCGTGCCGGACCGCCCACAGCTTGCCGGCCCACCCCGGCTCGGGCTCACCGGGCGAGGCGACGGTCAGCGGCAGCCCGCCGCCGTCGGCCGCCAGCGCCCGGGCGAGCGCGCCGGTGCCGTCCGTGCTCCCGTCGTCGATCAGGAAGACCTCGGCCCGGCCCGGGTACTTCTGCGCCAGCAGCGTCGGCAGGCTCGCGGGCAGCACCGCCGCCTCGTCGCGGGCCGGCACCACCACCGCCACCGACGGCCAGCGCTCGGGATCGCGGCGGGCCGGCAGCCGGACGTCGGTCCGCCAGAAGAAGCCCTGTCCCAGCAGCAGCCACAGCCAGGCCAGCAGCGACCCGGCGCCGATCCACTCCATCGCTTCCACGGCCGCAGTCTGCCCCACCGGGACCGCCGCGGACCGGTGCCCGACACGCGTCGTCGGGCGTCCGCCCATTCCGGCTCCTTCCCGGCCCGGTATGACAAGCGGGACGGACCGTTGAGTAAAGTGTCCGGGTGAAGATCGCGCTGC
Source organism: Streptomyces sp. NPDC093097 (assembly GCF_044754325.1). Classification (NCBI taxonomy): domain Bacteria; kingdom Bacillati; phylum Actinomycetota; class Actinomycetes; order Kitasatosporales; family Streptomycetaceae; genus Streptomyces; species Streptomyces sp. NPDC093097. The sequence continues at coordinate 115,148 of NZ_JBIVOW010000014.1, read as the reverse complement.
TTGACTCCGGAACGGGCCTGCTCCCGGCGGCCGCCGCCGTACGGCGCCTGCGGCCGGACGCGGATCTGGTCCTCTCCACCGACCCCGACGGCATGCCCTGGGGCCCGCGGACGCCCGAGGACGTCACCGCCCACGCCCTGGCCGTGGCCCGGGCCGCCGCCGCGGAGCGCCCGGACGCACTGATCGTGGCCTGCAACACCGCCTCCGTGCACGCGCTGCCCGCGCTGCGCGCCGAGCTGGAGCCGGACATCCCCGTCATCGGCACCGTCCCGGCGATCAAGCCGGCCGCGGCCGGCGGCGGCCCGGTCGCCATCTGGGCCACCCCCGCCACCACCGGCAGCCCGTACCAGCAGGACCTGATCGCCCGCTTCGCGCAGGGGGTGGCGGTCACCGGCGTGCCCTGCCCGGGCCTGGCCGACGCCGTCGAGCAGGCCGACGAGGAGGCGATCGACGCCGCGGTGGCCGCCGCCGCCCGGCTCACCCCGCGGGACATCCGGTCCGTCGTCCTGGGCTGCACCCACTACGAGCTGGTCGCCGAGCGCATCCGCGCCGCCCTCCAGCAGCCTGGCACCCCGTCCCTGGTGCTGTACGGCTCCGCCGACGCGGTCGCCGCGCAGGCACTCCGCCGGATCGGTGCCGAACCGGCCCCCGCGGCCGCCCCGACCGGCACCCTCGGCGTGCTGCTCAGCGGCCGCCCCGGCACGCTGCCCGACCCGGTCCTGGCCTACGCGGAGGGCCGGCTGCTCGCCGGCGCCGTCCCGGCCGCCCCGCGCACCGCATAACGCCCAAGGCGGCGTCCGGCCCGACCCCGGCGCGGCCCTGGGCTCCGCCCGCCCCCGCTCCCGTCCGCCGGGTGGGCCGCGGGAGTGTGACGCCGGGGCCCGCGGTGCGAAGGCGCGTACCCTGCGTTCCATGAGGGACCACCCCCACGAGGGGGCCGCAGCCCCCGAGGAACCCGCCGGCGGGGACGGCGTCCCGGCCGGCGGCTCCCATGCGGAGATTCCCGCGGTCTGGCACGGCAGCGCCACCAACCGCGTCCAGTGGCTGCTGGCCGTCATCGGCGCGGCCTGCCTGGCGCTGGGCATCGACCTCGCCGTGAACAGCACCTGGACCTCCGGCCTGGCCCCCCTGGTGATGGCCGTGGTCGGCTGTGTCGCGGCCGGGCTGCTGGTGCTCTTCGGCACCCTCGCCTTCGTCCACGTCGCGGTCCGGGTGGACGACGACGGCCTGGAGGTGCGCTGCGGCCACATGGGAGTGCCGCGCCGCCGGATCCCCCTGGACACGGTCGTCGGCGCCGACTTCGTGCCCCGCGTCACCCCGCGCCAGTGGGGCGGCTGGGGCTACCGCTGGCGTCCCGAACAGGGCACGGCGGTGGTCGTCCGCCGCGGCGAGGCGCTGCTGCTGCGGCTCGGCGACGGGCGCACCTTCACCGTCACCGTGGACGACGCCCAGGGCGCGGTGGCCTGCGTCCGCGAGCGGCTCCGGCTGCGCCGCTCGGCCTCGGCGGCGTAGGGGCGGCGCGGACCGGTCCCGCAGCGCGGCGCCCGCGCGGCCGGGACCGACCCCGGTCGACGGGCCTCCGGGGCCCGTCCACCACGGTGCGGCGGGGGCCGGCCGGCGCGTCCCGTAGGGTCGGGCCATGGCGACTCCCGAATTCATCCGCGACCTTCGGACCGACATCGGCACCAAGCTGCTGTGGCTGCCGGGGGTGAGCGCGGTCGTCTTCGACGACGCGGGCCGGGTGCTGCTCGGCAAGCGGGCCGACACCGGCGGCTGGTCGGTGATCGGGGGCATTCCGGAGCCCGGTGAGCAGCCCGCCGAGACCGCGGTCCGCGAGGTGTACGAGGAGACCGCGGTGCGGGCCGTCCCCGAGAGCGTGGTCCTCGTCGAGACCATGCCGCCGACCCGTTACCCGAACGGCGACGTGTGCCAGTTCATGGATGTGACGCTGCGCTGCCGCGCGGTCGGCGGCGAGGCGCGGGTCAACGACGACGAGTCGCTGGAGGTCGGCTGGTTCCCCGTCGACGCCCTCCCGGAGCTGGAGGAGTACGCGCTGAGCCGGATCAAGAAGGCGCTGGAGGCCGGCCCGACGTGGTTCCGCGGCGCGGCGGAGACGCCCTGAGGCGGGCTGCCGGCTACAGCTCGGTGGTCGACGGCTCGTTCATGGGGAGCGAGGGATCGCCGGGCGGCTCGGACCCGTCCGGGGAGCCGTTGGGGCCGGTGCCCTGACCGGCCTCCTCGGTGTGCATCTCCCGTTCGCCGCGGCGGCATTCGGTGATCCAGGTGCCGGTCGGGCCGCCGTCGTAGTGGCAGGCCCAGCCCCGGACCGTCAGCGATCCGCCGGGGCCGCCCTCCTGCGGCGGCGCCCGCAGGAAGAACTCCTTCATCACCGCGCGGGCCTCGCCGCAGCCCACCGTGCCGTCCGCACCGGGGTCGGCGAACAGCGCGACGTCGTGTGCCTGTCCCAGCGCGTCGGCGAGGGCGCCGCAGCTCACCGGCTGGCCCGGGATGGTGGGGGAGGCCGTCGGCGCTTCCGGCGCGCCGTACGGGGCCGCGCCCGGGTCGGAAGCGGACGAGGTGCCCGGTGCGTCCCCGCGGCCGTCCCCGACCTCGCAGCCGGCGGCTGCCAGGGCGAGCAACACGGTCGGCACGGCGATGAGCCTGCGCATGTCGGCCTCCTTGTGGCGGCGGTGCACAGCCGGCCCGCCGCGTCGTTCGACGCCAGGGTCCCCACCGACGGGTCGGGGCCGGGTCCGCGGCGTGACCCATCGGACAGACCGTAGGAGGCCGGCCGGGGCGGGGCGATCCGGGGCGGCCGTTCGGGTGACCCGTGGGACGTCGCCCGGCGTCCCGGAACGCCGTGCCGGCGCGGGCTCCGCTGCGCTCAGGCCCAGATGACCGTGACCTTCCCGTACGAGGACTTCCGCCCGGCCCGCCGCGAGCGCGCACCGGACACCGCGGCGCCGCCCTTCGGACGACGACGGGAAGGTGGCGAACGACAGGTCCTGGAACCGGCGGAGCTCGCCGGGGCGGTGGCATGCCGGTGCACCCCGCGGGCGTCGTTCGTCGTTCGTGACGGGCGCTTCGCCGGCTCTGGGCGGGGGTCGGGGCGCGCGCTGAGCGGCGCGCGGCACCGAGGAGCCGTCGACCGGCCCCTCGCCGAACGTGCCGAAGCCCGGGGCGAGTTCGAGTTCGCCGGGCGGTGCGTGGTGGATGTGCCGTCAGCGGCCGGGTGCGGGATGTGTTGCGGAAGGGGTGCGCTCGGCCGCTGTACGGGTGTGCGCGTGCGTCAGGCGGACGCGTAGACGCGGTTGGCGAATTCGGCGACCTGGGTGTCGGAGAGGTTCTTGGCGAGGTTGGCCTCGGTGATCATTCCTACCAACTGGTGGCCGCCCTTGACGTCGATCACCGGGAGGCGCTTGATCCGGTGCTGCTCCATGGTGCGCAGGACCTCGCCGGCGTCCGCGTCGGCGTCGATCCAGTGGATCTTGCTCTGCATCGAACCGGCCTGCACCGTCGCCGGGTCGATGCCCTCGGCGCAGCACTTGATGACGATGTCACGATCGGTGATCATCCCCGTCAGCTTGTTGTTGTCACCGCAGATGGGCAGCGCGCCGACCTTCAGGTCCCGCATCATCTGCGCCGCGTTCTCCAACGACTGGTGCGCGCCGACGCATTGCACGCCGCCGGTCATGATGTCCCGGGCTCGCAGGTTGCCGGCCATGATTCCTCCCGCTGTCGCAGCGTTCGTGTTCTCGTGCCTCTTCGGGTTCTCGGGCTTCCGCTTCTTCCACTTCTTCGGACTCTTCGGATCCTGCTCCGTGTTGGTCGCAGGGCGTCCGCGCGGCGCGCAGGGCGTGCGCAGGGCGTCTTTTCTTCGATGACACCACGGATGGCGCAAGGTCGCTTCCGGGGCCGGGGCGCTGCCGGTCCCGGCGAAATCCCCTTGCCGCACGGCCGTGATGCGGTGCAGGCCGCACCTGCTGCCCCACCCGGGAATCGGGCATATCGTTCATAGTGTGGTAGGGCGTCGAGGGGCGGAGTCCCTGGCACCGGCACCTCGATGCGCTCCGCGGCCCCGCGCCGCGCATCCGCCCACGCGGCCGCTCGACGCCTCCGCTCCGTGATTCCGCTTCGTGAATCCCCGCACCGAAAGAAGGGTTCCGATGCATGCTGCGCTCAGCTCCGCCGAACTCGCCAAGCTCCGCCGGCAGCGGCCCTATCCGGCCGTGTCGGTGCTGTTGCCCACGCACCGCCGGGGGCCGGACAACGCGCAGGACCCGGTCCTGCTGCGCAACATGATGGCCGAGGCCAAGGAGCGGCTCCAGGACGATCCGGAGGTCTCCAGAGAGCGACGGATCGACGTCACCGAGCAGTTGGACCGGGCGGCGGCGGAGGTCGATCTGGCCCACGCCGAGGAGGGTCTGGTGCTCTTCGCGGCGCCGGGGGAGCACCAGGTGTGGTCGATCAGCCGTACGGTCCCGGCCCGTGTGGTGCTCTCGGACACCTTCCTCACCCGCAACCTCGTCGCCGCGTACGCCGCCGAGCACCCCTTCTGGGTGCTGGCGCTCTCCGCCGACCGCGTCAGCCTGTGGAGCGGCGCGATGGACCGCCTCACCGAGGTGCACCACGGCAGCTTCCCGCTGACCCGCAGCCTGGCCGACCCCGATCCCGAGGACCAGTTGCAGGTGGGTGACGTGCCCAGCACCTTCCGCAGCGAGCACACCCGCAAGTTCCTGCGGGAGGCGGACACCGCACTGGCGGCCGTCCTCAAGACCGACAACCGCCCGCTGTACGTGGTCGGCGAGCCGGTGGCGCTCTCGCTGTTCGACGACGCCGGCACGATCGTGCGGGGCAGCGCGGGCACCAAGGGCGCGGTGACGCAGGTGCCGCAGACGGGGCTGGCGGCGGGGCCGCCGGACGCCCTCTGGCAGGCGATCCGCCCGTACGCGGAGAAGCGTTCGCAGTCCGAAGTCGCCGAGGTGCTGGCCGAACTGGACCGGGCGCGCGGCCGCCGGACGTTCGCCGCCGGCGTGGACGAGATCCGGCAGCACGCCCAGGACGGCCGGGTCGCCCTGCTGGCGGTGGAGGAGAACTACCGGGAGACCGTACGGGACACCGGTGAGCACCTCGTTCCGGCCGAGTCCGGTGAGCGGGGCGCGGTCGACGACATCGTGGACGACATCGTCGAGCGCTCGCTGGACACCGGTGCGGAGGTGCGCTTCGTCCCCGACGGCGCGCTCGCCGAGGAGGGCGGGATCGCGGGGACGTTGCGGTACTAGGGCGCTTCTGACGGATTGGTGGCGGACCAACGGCGGCCGGCGCGGGGGGCGTTGGCCGCCGTTGCGTTCCGCCGTATGCGGTGGTCCGCTTGCGGTTCGGTCGGATCCGGGCTTACGCCGGCAGCAGGTGGAAGTAGTGGGTGAACCAGTCGCGGGCGAGGGCGGCGACCTTGTCCAGGGCGCCTCGTTCCTCGAAGAGATGGGTGGCGCCGGGGATGATTTCGAGCTTGTTCTCGCAGCTCAGTGCCGACTGGGCCTGGCGGTTGAGGTCCAGGACCAGGGTGTCGGCGCCGCCGACGATCAGGAGGGTGGGGGCGCGGACGGAGGTCAGCAGTGAGCGGCCCGCGAGGTCGGGGCGGCCGCCGCGGGAGACCACGGCGCTGATGTCCGCGTCGGGGTAGGCGGCGGCGCGCAGCGCGGCCGCGGCGCCGGTGCTGGCGCCGAAGTAGCCGATCCGGCCGCGCTCGCGGGCCCGCAGCCAGCGGGTGGCGTCGGCCAGCCGTCGGGCCAGGGTCTCGATGTCGAAGACCTTGGCCCGGTCGGACTCCTCGGCCGGGGTCAGCAGGTCGAACAGCAGGGTGCCCAGGCCGGCGCGGTTCAGGGTCGTGGCCACCGCGCGGTTCCGCGGGCTGTGCCGGCTGCTGCCGGAACCGTGGGCGAACATCACCACCGGCCCGCCCGGTACGGGCAGCGTCAGGTCCCCGGTCAGCCGGACCGGCCCGGCCTCGATCCGCACCTCCGCCTGACCGCCGGCCTCGCGGGCCGTCCGCGCGCGGGCACCGGTGGCCGTCGCGCCGGTCCGGTGGGCGGCGCCGGCCGCGGCCTGGGACAACAGGGCGACCACCTCGTCGTCCGAGGTCTGGGAGAAGTCCTCGTACCACTCGCCCACCGCGGAGAACGCGAAGGGGGTGGAGAGGCAGACGAACTCGTCGGCCAGGGAGCGCAGCCGGTCCGCGGCGTCCGGCGGGGCCACCGGGACGGCCAGCACGACCCGGGCCGCCCCTTGGGCGCGGACCACCTGACAGGCGGCCGCCGCGGTCGATCCGGTCGCGATGCCGTCGTCGATGACGATCACGGTCCGGCCGTCGAGCGGCAGGCGTGGCCGGCCGGTCCGGAACCGCTCGGCCTGGCGGGCCAGTTCGGCCTCCTCGGTGCGCTGCACCGCGTCGACGTCGTCGGGACCGACCCGGCCGCGGCGGATGATGTCGTCGCTGAGGACCCGCACACCGCCCTCGCCGATCGCGCCGAAGCCCAGCTCCCGTTGGTAGGGGACGCCGAGCTTGCGGACCACGATCACGTCGAGCGGGGCGTGCAGCGCCTCGGCGACCTGATAGGCCACCGGGACGCCGCCGCGGGGCAGGCCCAGGATGACGGGGTCTTCGTTTGCCACGTGGCGCAACGCCTCGGCCAGTCGCCGTCCGGCGTCCGCGCGGTCAGTGAACAGCACAGTGTGCACCCCCTACCCAGGGGAGATGGAAGCGACGTCCACACCTAGGTCCGGCATAACCCCGGCGGCGGGCGTTGTGCAAGTCGGTCGCAGTGCCGCTGGTCAGTGGGCGGGTGGGGGCGGCGCGGCCGGTGCGGGGACCGGTCGGTCCGGGGCCAGGAGGGACGCGATCCGCGGGACGGACCACCGTGGGTGCACGCCCGGGCACGCGGCGAGATGCGTCGCGGTCCGGTGCGGGGTCCAGCCGTGCGCGGCGCTGATCCCGGCGGCGATGTGGCGGAGGTAGGCGGCGGAGGGCGGGTTCGGGGGGACGTCGGTGCTGCGCCAGGGGGCGGTGAAGGTCAGCACCGGGTGGCCGTCGAGGCGGCCGGCGCAGACCAGCGTCTCGTAGCGGCCGGGGCCCAACCGGGCGCGGCCGTGGGTGAGGACCGGTGTCAGGTCGAGGTCCTGGACCGGGTCGCGGTACATCTCCTGGGAGGCGATGTCGGAGAACTGAGAGAGCGTCAGGAGATAGGCGTGGGCGGGGAGTTCGCCGTCCGCGTCGGGGTCGTAGAAGGCACGGCCGCCGGTCCAGACCGCCGATTCGGTGGCGAAGTACAGCCGCCCGCGCAGGAGCACGGGTGCGCTGCGCAGGGGACCGCGGGGGTCGCGGCACCCGGGGAAGTCCCGCAGCCCGCCCGGTGGGCGGCCCCCGGTGAGGTAGTGGGTGAGCCGCTCGGGGTGGGTGTTGGAGCCGTACGCGGCGTACCAGACGTGGGTGACGGCGGACGGGAGCGGGGCGTTCCCGGCGGCGTCGAAGGGCTCCAGGGCGCGGGGCGCGGTCACCTCTTCACGGTAGCGCCCGGTGTGCGCCGCCCGGCAGGGGCCGCGGTCCGGCGGGGGCCGCGGTCCGGCGGGGGCCGCGGTCCGGCCGCGGGAGCGGTGGCGGCGTCGCGGGCGCACGATGACCGTAATCGAGACGGTGCCCGCCGGGCGACGGTGAGGCGGAACGACGGAACGACGGAAGGACGGAAGGACGGAAGGACGGAAGGACGGAAGGACGGAACGACGGAAGGGCGGAACGACGGAACGACGGAACGGCGGAAGGGGGCCGGGGCGCATGGCCGGGAAGCGGAGTGCCGGGCTGCTGTTGTACCGCAGGGGTGCGGACGGCGGCATCGAGGTGCTGTTGGCGCATATGGGCGGCCCGTTGTGGGCGCGCCGGGACGCCGGTGCCTGGACGGTGCCCAAGGGGGAGTACGTGCCGCCGGAGGAGCCGCTGGCCGCCGCCCGGCGGGAGTTCGCCGAGGAGCTGGGGGCGGCGCCGCCGGCGGGCCGCCATGTGCCGCTGGGGGACGTCCGCCAGTCCGGCGGCAAGGTGGTGGCGGTCTGGGCCGTCGAGGGCGACCTCGACCCGGACCGGATCGCACCCGGCACCTTCGAGATGGAGTGGCCGCGCGGCTCCGGGGAGGTCCGGAGCTTCCCGGAGATCGACCGGGTGGCGTGGTGGCCCCCGGAGCGGGCGCGCGGGCTGCTGATCACGGCCCAGCGGGTGTTCCTCGACCGGTTGGCGGAGCGGGTGGGCGGGGGCGGTGACGGGGCTGGTGGGGACGGCTGATCGGGCCGCTCGCGCCCCGGTGCGCGCCCGTCGCCGCGACCCGCGCCGGTCCGCGTACGCCGGTGACACGTCGGTGGTGCGGCACGCCATGGCGCTTACGCTGGACGGCATGAGCTCGGAAATGCGGTCATTGGCGGTCACCGCACTCGTCGAGGAGGACGAGTGCGCGGTACTGCGCGTCAGCGGGGAACTGGACCTCCGCACCGAGCAGGCGTTCCTCGCCGAGGCCCGGTCCGTCGTCTCGGCCGGGCACCGCTTCCTCGTGCTGGACCTGACCGCGCTGCGGTTCTGCGACTCCCGGGGGCTGAGCTGCCTGCTCGCCCTGGAATGGCTCTGCCGACGCATGGAGGGCCGGCTCCTCCTGGCATCCCTGGGCGTACGGATGCTGAAGCTGCTGGTCGGTACGCAGTCCCTCGGGGTCTTCTCCTGCTATCCGACGGTCGGTCATGCCCTGGCCGCGGTCCCGCTCGCCAGCCGCCCCGTGTGGCCGCCGGCCGCGGACGCGGAGCCGCCGGACGCGGACCCCTCGGCCGCGGATCCCACGGGCGCGGACCCCTCGGCCGCGGACTCCGCGGACCCCGCGGACTGACGCGGCCGGTGGCAGGCCGCGTCAGGTCTCACGCCTGCGAGCGAAGCGCCGCCGGCCGGACGGTCTGCCTCCTGCGTGTGACGTTCGGCCCGCCGGACACCGTCTCCGGGTCCGCCGCGGTCCCTGTTTCCGCCTCCGGGCCTGCCGCTGCGCCCGCTTCCGCCCCCGGGCCCGCCCCGGTGCGTGCTTCCGTCTCCGGGCCCGCCCCGATCCCCGTTACCGCCTCCGGCCCCGCCCCGGTCCCCGTTTCCGCCGCCGCGCCCGCCCGCAGTGCGGTGATCAGTGCCGTCACCGAGGGCCGGCCCCTGGCGGCCGCGCCGACCGCGACCACGATGTGCCGCTCGACGGTCTCCCGCAGCGGCACCGCCACGATCCCCTCCGACCGCAGCCGCAGCATCAGCCCCGTCAGCGGCGCCACCCCCAGTCCGGCCCCCACCATCGCCAGCGAGGTCGCGGTGTCCGTCACCTCGTGGACCACCCGCGGTTCACCGCCGGCCCGCCGGCAGGCCGTCCGGATCGCCCGCCCGTAGTACGAGCCGGCCGGCGGCAGGATCCAGTCGTACGCCGCGGCCGCGGCCAGGGACAGCGGGGCTCCGTCGGCCGCCCGGGGCGCCCGCCCGGCCGGCACCGCCAGCGAGAAGCGCTCCGAGCGCAGCCGCACCACCTCCACCGCGCCGTCCCGGTCCAGCGGTGCGTCCGGGTAGTCCAGCCCGAGCGCCAGGTCCACCCGCCCGGCCCGCACCTCCGCGTACGCCTGGTCCACGTCCACCTCGCGGCCGACCACCCGCACCGCGGGATGCCGTACGGCCAGCCGGTGCAGGGCCGGCGGGAGCAGCATCGCCGCGGCGGTCCCGAAGACCCCCAGCCGCAGTCGTCCGCTCACCTCCGCGCGGGTCCGCTCCAGGGCGGCCACCGCCTCGGCCTGCGCCGCCAGGATCCGCTCCGCGTGCATCGCCAGGGTCTGCCCGGCGTCGGTCAGTTCCACCCGGCGGCCCGCCCGGCAGACCAACTCGGTGCCGGTGGCCCGCTCCAGTGCGGCGATGTGCTGGGAGACCGCGCCCGGCGTGTAGCCCAGTGCCGCGGCCGCCGCGGTCATCGTGCGGCTCCGGGTCAGCTCCAGCAGCGTCCGCAGCGGCACCCCCGGCAACTCCACGGCCGGACCCTACCCACCGGCCACCGGTGCCACCCCGCGCCGGGCGACAGACGGGAAGGTGACGCCAGGCCCTAAACCCGCGGAGCCCCACACCTGCTGATAGATCACCTCCAGCGACTCTGCATGGACGGCCGACCACCGGCCCGTCACCATCGAAGGGCACCGGATCGACAGTCACCGGCCCGGCGACCCGCCGCGGCCGGACGCCCCACGCGATGATGCGACAGGGAAGGCGGCGTAGATGATCCACCGCACGGCATCGGCTCCCTCGGTCCCCGACCCGCAGCCCGCCCCGCTCCCCGCGTCCGCCGATGTCGTGGTCGTCGGCGGCGGGGTGATCGGCGCGAGCATCGCCTTCCATCTGGCCGAGGCGGACGCCGGCCGGGTGCTGCTGCTGGAGCGCGACCTGCCGGCCTCCGGGTCCTCCGGCAAGCCGCTGGGCGGCGTCCGCGCGCAGTTCTCCGATCCGCTCAACATCCGGCTCGGGCTGCGCAGTCTGGAGGCATGGCGGGACTTCGCCCGCCGTCCCGGTGCCGACGTCGGGCTGGACCCCGTCGGCTACCTCTTCCTCCTCGGCAGCGAGGCCGAACGGGACACCTTCGCCGCGGGCGTGGAGATCCAGAACGCCCATGGCGTGCCCAGCCGCATGATCACCCCGCGCGCCGCCCAGGAGCTCTGCCCCTATCTTGATCCCGGCACCCTCGTCGCCGCCGCCTTCTCGCCCACCGACGGCTACGCCACGCCCAAGGCCGCGGTCACCGGCTACCTCCGCGCCGCCCGCCGGCTCGGCGCCACCGTCCGCACCCGCTGCCCGGTCACCGCCGTCGACGCCGCCGACGGGGGCGTCCAGGCGGTCCGCACCCCGCACGGCACCGTCCGCACCCGCACCGTGATCTGCTGCGCCGGCGCCTGGTCCGCCGAGGTCGCCGCCCTGGCCGGGGTGACCCTCCCGGTCACCCCGCTACGCCGCCAGATCGCCTTCACCGGCCCGCTGCGCCCCCGCCCGCCCCGTATCCCCTTCACCCTCGACTACGCCTCCACCCTCTACTTCCACAACGACGGCGCGGACGGCCTGCTCCTCGGGCTCTCCGATCCCGCCCAACAGCCCGGGTACGAGCGGGAGTTCAGCCGCGAATGGCTGGCCCCCTTCCGCGCCGCCGCGGCCCGCCGGGCGCCGGATCTCGCCGGGGTGCCGATCACCGGCGGCTGGGCCGGCCTCTACGAGATGACCCCCGACCGCAACGCCCTCATCGGCGAGGCCCCGCACCCCGGACGCTTCCTCTACGCCACCGGCTTCTCCGGCCACGGCTTCCTCCAGGCGCCCGCCGTCGGCGAGATCGTCCGCGATCTGTATCTGCGCCGTGAGCCCTTCCTCGACGTCGGACCGCTCGCCGCCACCCGCTTCGAAGGCCGCCCGGCCACCCGCCCCGAGGCCCACATCATCTGACCGCGCCCCACCGGGAGACCCCATGCCCCCCATCCCCACCTGGCGGCTGCGCGCCGCGTTCGCCCGCCGGCTCTCCGACATGTACGGCACCGAAGTGCCCGCCTACACCACCCTGTTGGAGGTCGCCGGGCAGATCAACGACGAGGTCGCCCGCCGTGATCCGGACGCCGGCCGGCTCGGCAGCATCGACCGGGTCACCGCCGAACGGCACGGCGCCATCCGGGTCGGCACCCCCGCCGAACTCCGCCAGGCCGCCCAGGTCTTCGCCGCCCTCGGGATGCACCCGGTCGGCTTCTACGACCTGCGGGACGGCGACATCGGCGCGGTCCCCGTCGTCTCCACCGCCTTCCGCCCCACCGACGCCACCGAACTCGACCGCAACCCCTTCCGGGTCTTCACCTCCCTCCTCACCACCGGCGACCGCCGCTTCTTCGACGCGGACCTGGAGGCCCGGCTGACCGCCTTCCTCGCCCGCCGCCGGCTCTTCCCGCCCGAACTCCTCCGCCTCGCCGAGCGGGCCGAGCGCGACGCCGGGCTGTCCGAGGCGGACGCCGAGCGCTTCCTCGTCCTCGCCGTCGGCGCGTTCACCCTCTCCACCGAGCCCGTCGACCGCGCCTGGTACGCCGAACTGGAACGGATCTCCGCGGTCGCCGCCGACATCGGCGGGGTCACCCGCACCCACGTCAACCACCTCACCCCCCGCGTCCTGGACATCGACGCCCTCTACCGGCGGATGGGGGAGCGCGGTATCACCATGATCGACCGCATCCAGGGGCCCCCGCGCTGGGGCGGCCCCGATGTGCTGCTGCGCCAGACCTCCTTCCGGGCGCTGGCCGAACCCCGCACCTTCCGCGAACCGGACGGCCGGCTCACCCGCGGCTCCCTCCGCGTCCGCTTCGGCGAGGTCGAGGCCCGCGGCATCGCCCTGACCCCCGCCGGCCGGGCCCGCTACGACGCCCTCATGGCGCAGCCCGAGCCCCAGGCCGCCGACCGGGGCCAGGCCCTTTGCGCCCGCTGGGAGCGGGAGTTCCCCCGCACAGAGCGCCAACTCGCCGTCGACGGGCTGGCGTTCTTCGCCTACCACCCGGTGGCCGACCGCCCGCGCGATGGCCACCGCCCGCCCGCCGACCTCGCCGGTCTGCTCGCCGACGGCTGGCTCACCGCCACCCCCCTGGTCTACGAGGACTTCCTGCCCCGCTCCGCCGCCGGCATCTTCCACTCCAACCTCACCGGCGACGGCACCCGCGACCCGCGCCGCGCCGGCACCCCCTTCGACGCCCACCGCCTCGCCGCCGCCCTGGACCGCCCGGTGCTCGACCCGTTCGCCCTCTACGCCGCACAGCAGGACGACTCCCTGCGCCGGGCCCTGACCACCCTGCGCGCCGACGCCGCACTCCACGCCCTGGACACCCCGGCCGGCCACCGGCCCACCCGGACCTGACCCGTCGGACCCGCCCTTTGGCCCCCTCGCCACCCGCCGCCCCAAGGGAGAGACCATGACCGCCACCGCGCACCCCGCCACCCTCGGCCTTCCCGGCACCGACGCCCTGCGGGCCCGCGCCACCGCCGCGCTGCGCCGCTGCGGCGCGGCCGGGCTCGACGCGTACCCGGAGCAGGACCGCAGCGGCGGCGCCACGCTCCCCGCCCGCACCCCGCTCACCGGCGCCGTCCTCGCCGAGCTGCCCGCCACCACACCCGCTCAGGCGGAGGCCGCCCTCGCGGAGGCCGAGCGCGCCTTCCGCGCCTGGCGCACCGTCCCCGCCCCGGTCCGCGGCGCGCTGGTCAAACGGCTCGGCGAACTGCTCACCGCTCATCAGGAGGACCTCGCGGACCTGGTCACGCTGGAAGCCGGCAAGATCCGCTCCGAAGCGCTGGGCGAGGTGCGGGAGATGATCGACGTCTGCGATTTCGCGGTCGGCCTCTCCCGTCAGCTCTACGGCCGGACCATCGCCGGTGAGCGCCCCGGCCACCGGCTCTCCGAGAGCTGGCACCCGCTCGGCGTCGTCGGGGTGATCTCCGCCTTCAACTTCCCCGTCGCCGTGTGGTCCTGGAACACCGCCATCGCGCTGGTCTGCGGCGACCCGGTCGTCTGGAAGCCGTCCGAACTGACCCCGCTCACCGCGCTCGCCTGCACCGCCCTGCTCGCCCGCGCCGCCGCCGACACCGGTGCCCCGCCCGGCGTCCACCAGCTGCTGCTCGGCGGCGCGGAGCTCGGCGAACTGCTCACCGACGACCCCCGGGTGGCGCTGGTCAGCGCGACCGGTTCGACGCGGATGGGGCGCCGGGTCGCGCCCCGGGTCGCCGCCCGCTTCGGCCGCTGCCTGCTGGAACTCGGCGGCAACAACGCCGCCGTGGTGACCCCCTCCGCCGACCTCGACCTCACCGTCCGCGGTGTGGTCTTCGCCGCCGCCGGCACCGCCGGCCAGCGCTGCACCACCCTGCGCCGGCTGCTCGTCCACGAGGACGTCGCCGACGCCCTCGTCCCGCGACTGGTGCGCGCCTACGAGCAGCTGCCGCTCGGCAATCCCGACGAACCGGCCACCCTGGTCGGGCCGTTGATCAACCCCGCCGCGCACACCGCGATGACCCGGGCGCTGGACGCCGCGCGGCGCGACGGCGGCACCGTCCTGGCCGGCGGCGACCGCCGCTTCGCCGCCGAGGCGCCGGACGCCGCCTACGTCCGGCCCGCCGTCGTCCGGATGCCCGGCCAGACCGCGATCGTCCGCACCGAGACCTTCGCCCCGATCCTCTACGTCCTGACCTACCGGACCCTGGACGAGGCGATCGCCCTGCACAACGACGTGCCGCAGGGCCTGTCGTCCAGCATCTTCACCCGCGACCAGCGGGAGGCCGAACGGTTCCTGGCCGCCGACGGCTCCGACTGCGGTATCGCCAACGTGAACATCGGCACGTCGGGGGCGGAGATCGGCGGGGCGTTCGGCGGGGAGAAGGAGACCGGTGGCGGCCGGGAGTCCGGTTCGGACGCCTGGCGCGCGTATATGCGCCGGGCCACCAACACCGTCAACTACTCGGCGGACCTGCCGCTCGCCCAGGGCGTCAACTTCCTCTGAGCGAGCGGCGGTCCACGTCAGTGGAGGGCCCGGCCCAGGTCCTCGACCAGCGTCGGCGAGGGCCGGGGGATGGCCCCGAAGTCCTCGTCGTCGCCCTCTACCACCAGCCGGTTGATCACGTGCTCCAGCGCCGCCGGCAGCGTCGGCGCCAGTCCGCTGTGCCACTGGACGAGGAGGTTGTGCCGGGCCTCGTCCGGCAGCAGCTGCTTCTCGTCGAACGCCGCCGTCGCCCGGGGCTCCTCGTCGGCCGGGTGCGCCGCCTGCTCGCGCCAGTAGGCGGCGTCGCGGAACTCGCCGTCCCGGCGGTGCGCGAGGTAGAGGCAGTAGGCGGCGGTCCGGCTGCCGGCCCCCGCGCCGAAGTGCCACCAGAACTGCGCCGCCGCGGTCCGGCCGGTGAGGTGCAGCAGGCATCCGAAGACCAGCGCGCCCTCGGGGTCGATGTGGTGGTCGTCCACCAGCCGCTCCAGGCTCGCCGCGGCCGCCGCGGCGTTGATGACCAGCGCGCACGCCAGTTGGAGTTCCTGGGTGGCCTCGTCCCGCGCGGTGGGGTAGCCGCTGGGTGCGGCCCGTCCCGGGCGGATCGGCGGGGGCACCACCGCCGGCGGCAGTTCCCCCGGCGAGCCCGCCGCCGCGGCGGGGGCCAGGCAGCCCAGCCCGTCCAGGGCCCCGGCGTCGTCCAGTGCGCCGAAGTCCGCCAGCCCGTCGATCCCGGCCACCGCGGCGGCGGCGCTGAGCAGCGTCTCGACGGTCTCCCGTCGCTCGCCCGTCTTCGTCATCTCACGTTCCCCCATGTCCGACTCCTGCTGAACTCCCGGCCGTGCCCGGCCGGCTATCCCTGATCGATGCCGAGCGCGGCGGCCAGCTTCCGCTTGCCCCGGCTCGCGTACGAGCGCACGGTGACCTCGTCCACCCCGAGCAACGCGGCGATCTGCGCGTCGCCGTACCCGATGACGTGCCGTAACACGATCACGTCGCACTGCCGGTCGGGCAGCCGGGAGATCGCCGCGTAGAGGCCCAACTGGCTCTCCAGCATGGCGAATTGCTGCTGGCATTCGCGCAGCAGCGCATGGGTGACGACGGCGAAGGCGGCGGTCTCGGTGAGCGCGGTCGACTGCCGCCGGTCGTAGAGCCACTCGGTGACCCGCTCCTTGAGCACCGCCCAGGCGTACGCCTCCACCGAGGCCTGCCGCAGCGCGTGCGGCCAGACCCGGCCGAGGTGCTCGTACGCGGTCAGGGTCACCTCGCGGGCGGCGTCCTGGCTGCCGGTGTGCAGGTAGGCGTAGGCGAGCCATTTCCGGGCGTGGGTGGACAGGAACGCCTCGAAGGTGAGGGTCAACTGCCGCCCCGATTCCTGGGGGACGGCTATCTCCATCATGGCAGTACGGTCCGGCCCCCTGGCCGGCCGAAGTCGGTCCCGGTCTGTGGTCACTCGCCGTCCTCGTTCCGTTCGCCGTGCGCCGCCGCGGCGCCGCCGAGGGTGGCGGCCGCGCCGGGAGGGCGGTTTGCCCTCACCCTCCAATCAACAGGAAAACCCGCTGATTTGTGGCACCAGACGACAGATATTCCTGCGCTCCGTACGCATCTGACTACTCTCGGCCAAGAATGGTCAAAAGCCGTTCCCGGACGTGCAGCACGCGACCATCGGCCGTCCGGCGCGGAGCGACGAGGTCCGGTGCGCGCGAGCGGCGCCGGCGGCATGAACCCGAAGGCGTCGGGCAGTGTCCTACGACAGTGCTCCCGCGGCGGAGCGGGGGAGCAGCGGCCGGCCGGTGACGCCATCGGCGACGGGGAGGCAGCGCGCGATGAACGAGCACGAGCCCGTGGTGGACCTGCAGTTGGACCGGGCGCACTCGGCCCGGATCTACGACTACCTGCTGGGCGGCAAGACCAACTTCCTGGCCGACCGGATGGCGGCCGGCCGGGTCCTCGGCGTCTTCCCCGCCGCCCTGGTGGCCGCCCGCATCAACCGCGAGTTCATGCACCGGGCGACCCGGTACCTCGCCACCGCGGGCCTGCGCCAGTTCCTGGACATCGGCACCGGCATCCCCACCCCGCCCAACGTCCACGAGATCGCCCAGGGCATCGCCCCCGACGCCCGCGTCGTCTACACCGACAACGACCCCATCGTGCTCGCGCACGCCGCGGCCCTGCTGCGCGGCACCCCCGAGGGCCGCACCGCCTACGTCCCGGCCGACGTCACCGACCCCGGCGGCATCCTCTCCGCCCCGCAGCTCCTGGCCACCCTCGATCTGACCCGCCCGGTCGCGCTGAGCCTCAACGCCCTGATGCACTTCGTCACCGACGACGGCCGCGAGCGCGCGCGCACCGTCGTCGAGACCCTCAAGGCCGCCCTCCCCAGCGGCAGCACGCTGGCGATGACCCACGCCACCGCGGACTACAGCCCCGACGCCATGAACCGGATCATCGGGGTCTACCGCGACGCGGGCACCGAGCTGCAGTTCCGCACCCGCGCCGAGTTCTCGCGCTTCTTCGACGGCTGGGAGCTGCTCGACCCGGGCATCACGCTGTCCCACCAGTGGTGCCCCGAGCGCCCCGAGGACGCCACCCACGTCACCGACGCCGAGGCCGCCTGCTACGCCGCCGTCGCCCGCAAACCCTGACGCCGCCCGGGCCCTGCCGTCACCCTCCCGCCCTTAAGGCGAACGACGGGACGGTGACGACGGGGCCCGGCCGGGCGCTCACTCCTTGCGGTAGCCGTACGCCTCCCCGGCCGCCGCCGCGACGGCCGCCAGGTCGGCGCCGGTCGACGCGGTGACCACCGCGGCCACCGCCCCTTCGAGGAACGGGGCGTCCACCAGCCGTGCGCCGCCGGGGAGTTCATCGCCCTCGGCGAGCATCGCCTTCACCGTCAGCACCGCGCTGCCGAGGTCGACCAGCAGCGCCACCCCGGCTCCCCGGTCCACCTCCCGGGCCGCCGCCGCGATCAGCTCGGAGCTCGTCCCCAGCCCGCCGTCCGGCGTCCCGCCGGCCGCCGCCAGCGGCACCCGGCCCTCGTCCCCGGCCAGCGCCGACGCCAGCTGTGCGACCGACTCCGCGACCGCCTTGCTGTGCGACACCGTCACCACGCCCACCAGGGGGCCCGCGTCGCTCATCGCGCCACCTCCGCCAGGGCCGCGAACAGCAGCGCCGAGGACGTCGCCCCCGGATCCTGGTGCCCGATGCTGCGCTCCCCGAGATAGCTGGCCCGGCCCTTCTTCGCCAGCATCGGCACGGTCGCCCGTGCGCCCTCCTCGGCCGCCGCGGCCGCCGCGTCGAACGAGGTCCCCAGCGCCTCCACGCCCGGCACCAGCGCGTCCACCATGGTCTTGTCCCCGGGCGCGGCCCCGCCGAGCGTCCGCACCGACTCCACTCCGGCCGCCAGCCCCGCCTGCAACTCGGCCACCGACACCTGCGGCGCCACGCCCAGGTTCTTCCCGGCCCGCCGCAGCAGGGTCCCGTAGAGCGGTCCCGACGCACCCCCCACCGACGAGATCAACTGCCGCCCGACGGTGACCAGTACGCCTCCCGGCGACGCGGGCGCCTCGGTCTGAACCGCCTTCACCGCGGCCCTGAACCCCCGCTGCATATTGGCTCCGTGATCGGCATCGCCGATGGCCGAATCCAGCTCCGTGAGCCGGCCGGCCTCCCGCTCGACCAGTCCGGCCGCCGCGGATATCCACCGCACGAAGAACGCACCGTCAAGCGCTGTGTCCACTGCCATCACCCCTCTCCGCGTTCGGCACCCCACTCCGGTCTACCGTCCCCACCGCAGCCCGGCCGTCTCGACCGGCGCGTCCCACAACCGCAGCAGCTCCCCGTCCACCTGGCACAACGTCACCGAACATCCGGCCATGTCCAGCGACGTCACATAGTTCCCCACCAACGTACGGGCCACCTGCACCCCGCGCTCGTCGAGCACCCGCCGCACCTCGGCGCCGTAGCCGTACAGCTCCAGCAGCGGTGTCGCGCCCATCCCGTTCACCAGCACCAGCACCGGAAGCTGCGGCTCCAGGTCCGCGAGGACGGCGTTCACCGCCACGTCCGCGATCTCGTGCGCGGTCATCATCCCGCGCCGCTCCCGCCCCGGCTCGCCGTGGATGCCCACGCCCAACTCCAGCTCGCCCTCGGGGAGTTCGAAGGTCGGGCCGCCCTTCGCCGGCGTGGAGCAGGGACTCAACGCCACCCCGAAGCTCCGCGACGACGCCACGACCTGCCGGGCCACCGCCTCGACCCGCTCCAGCGGCATGCCCTCCTCCGCCGCCGCGCCCGCGATCTTCTCCACGAACAGCGTCGCCCCGGTCCCGCGCCGCCCGGCGGTGAAGGTGGAGTCGGTCACCGCGACATCGTCGTCGACCAGCACGCTGGCGACCTGCACCCCCTCGTCCTCCGCTAGCTCCGCCGCCATCTGGAAGTTCAGCACGTCGCCCGTGTAGTTCTTCACCACGAACAGCACCCCGCGCCCGCTGTCCACCGCCGCCGCGGCCCGCACCATCTGGTCCGGTACCGGCGAGGTGAACACCTCCCCGGGGCAGGCCGCATCCAGCATCCCCGGCCCCACGAACCCCCCGTGCAGCGGCTCGTGCCCGCTCCCGCCACCGGATATCAGCGCCACCTTCCCGGCCACCGGCGCGTCGCGCCGCACGACCACCCGGTTCTCCACGTCCACCACCAGCTCCGGATGTGCCGCGGCCATCCCCCGCAGGGCATCGGCCACCACGGTCTCGGGGACGTTGATCAGCATCCTCACGGGTACCTCCCAGGGCGCTCAGCAAGCACGGCCATGACCCAAGTCCTCCCAGGTCGGATGAGGTTTCTTCGGTTCTCGCTCTCTGCGGTTCGCACCCCTGGGCCCGGTACGGCGCCCAGGGGCGGTGCGTGACGGGGCCGACGCCGACCTCCTGCTCCCTTTCCTGAAGGGCAATCAGCCAACCGGGTGACCTTCGCGCCGGACCGTGTCGGGGCTCAAGTATCGGGCCGACCGGCGCCCGCTGCACCGCGATCCACGAGGTTTTTCCACCCCGGCGGCGCCCCGACCCGGCGGGGGAGCGGCTCCGTGCGCCGCATGCGCCCCCTCGGCGTCCTCACCGGCCCGCCCGGCCGACGTACCGACCGGCCACTCGAACGGAGCACCGGTGTGCGGCGCGGACCCCCGACCGGGAGCCGCACCGCCCCCGCCGCCCCTCCCGCGACCCGGGCCGGCCGCCGCCGCGCGAGGGGCCACCGGGCTCACGGCACAACACGCGGTTGTGATCCCCTGGCCGGTCGGTTGTTTGATCTGGCCGGTCGCGGCTCGCTTTGATGCCGGGGTCGGCGTGCGGTGGTTCGGACGGGTTGCGGGGTGCGTGGGGTATGGCGGGCAGGCGGGCGCTGGGGCGCCGGTTCGGGTGGCTGTGGGGGGCGTACGCGGTCAGCGCGTACGGCACCGGGCTCGGGTTCGGCGCGTTTCCGCTGATCGCGGTCCTGGTGCTGCACTGCGGGCCGGCCCAGGTGGCGGCGCTGGCGGCGTCGGGGCGGGCCGTGGGGGCCGTACTCGCCGTGCCGCTCGGTCCGTGGGTGGAGTACCGCCGCAAGCGGCCGGTCATGATCGCGATGGACCTGACCCGGTTCGCGGTGATGCTCAGCATCCCCGCCGCATACGCGCTCGGCCGGCTCGGCTTCGCCCAACTCCTCGTGGTCTCCGTCGTCGTCGCCGCGGCCGACATCGTCTTCAAGGCCGCCAGCGGGGCGTATCTGAAGGCGCTCGTACCGGCGGCGGACCTGCTCGTGGCGAACAGCAGGTTCGAGTCCACGACATGGTCGGCGACGGTGGTCGGGCCGCCGCTCGGCGGGGCCGCCATCGGGATGTTCGGCCCGGTGGTCACGGTGCTGGCCGACGCGGTCAGCTATCTGCTCTCGGCGCTGGGCCTCCGCGCCATCGGCGGGGGCGAGCCGCGCCCCGAGCGCACCCGGGGGCCGCGACTGCGCGCCGCCGACCTGCTCGAAGGCTGGCGGCACCTCCTGACCCACCCCGGGCTGCGCCCGCTGTTCTTCAACTCGCTCGCCTTCAACGGCCTGGTCATGGCCTCCCAACCGCTGCTCGCCGTGCTCCTGCTGGACCGCCTGGGGTTCGCACCCTGGCAGTACACCCTCGCGTTCGCCGCGCCCTGCGTCGGCGGCCTCGTCGGCGCACGCCTGGCGCGGCCGCTGGCGGCGCGGTTCGGGCCGCACCGGGTGCTGTTCGCCAGCGGGGTGCTGCGCGCGTGCTGGCCCCTCGGGCTGGCCTTCGTCCGGCCCGGGGTCCCCGGGATCGTGCTCGTCATCGTCGTCCAGCTCGGCCTGGTGACCTGCTGCGGCCTGTTCGCCCCGCTGCTGGCCACCTACCGGCTCGACAACACCGACCCGGACCGGGTCGCCCGCACCCTGACCGCGTGGTCGATCAGCACCAGCGCCTCCATCGCGGCCGTCACCGCACTGTGGGGCCTGCTGGCCGCCGTCACCGGCCCCCGTACCGCGATCGCCGTCGCCGGTGTCCTCCTCCTGGCCACCCCGCTGCTGCTCCCGCGCCGCGCCGACGCGTCCGCGACCGCCCGCGCCGCGCGCGGACGGGCGAAGCGGAGGTGGTGGGCGGGACGACGGGACCTTGCCGATCCGCGCCGGCGGCCCGACGGGATGGTGCCGCCGCCCCGTTGAATGCCGCTCGGTGGTGCGTGCCCGTTCATCCCTCGGGGCGGGCCGGGAAGCTGATGACCCAGTCGCCGCGTACCTCCCAGGTGCCGCCGTCGGGCAGCGCGCCGCGCAGGCCGTGCAGGGTGCCGGGGCCGGCCAGGGCCGGGAGCCGGGGGTCGCGGAGCGCGGCGACGGCGTAGCTCCGCGACGGTTCCCAGTCGGTGCTGTGGCGCAGCCTGCGGACCAACTGAACGAAGCCGTACGGGGCCGCGGCGACGACCCATGCGTCCGGCCGCTGCGCGGTCATCCGGCGGGCCGCGCGCAGCCAGGAGGCCGCCGTCTCGGGCCAGTCGACCGTCGCCAGGACGACGCCGCCGCGCAGCTCCCAGGCTCCGGCGAAGGCCGCGGCGGTCGCCACCGAAGCGGCGTCCCGCCCGTGCCCGACCACCACGCTGCGGATCCGGGCCCGCGGGGCGGCCAACAGGGCCAGGAGGGCGGCCAGTTCGGCCGGGGTGTGCGGGGCGGGGGCCGGTGGCTCCCCGTAGGCGTCGCGCGCGGCCGCATCGAGAAGAGGGGAGCGCGCGGCGTCATCGGCTCCGGGGCGGGCCGGCCGCCCGTAGGGCTGCGCCCGGCGGTGCCCGCCCCCGTGTGCCGGCGTCATGACGCGTCGTGGAAGACCAGGCCCAGGGCGTGGCGGCGGCCGGAGCGCAGGGTGCTCACCCCGTGCCGCACGGCCCCCGCCGACCAGCCCCGCCGGGAGCGGACCGGCCGGTCCCGGGTGGTGAAGACCAGGCCGTGGCCCTGCGGCAGGGGCACCGCGGTGCCCCGGGACTGGGCCCGGGCACGCTGCTCGACGAGCAGGAACTCCCCACCGGTGTAGTCCGTCCCGTAGGCGTCCAGGCCGATGACGACCTGGAGGGGGAAGACCAGCTCCCCGAAGACGTCGCGGTGCAGCGCGTTCCAGTCGCCCGTCTCGTAGCGCAGCAGGATCTGCGCCGAACGGTCCTGTCCGGCCTCGTGGCACCGCGCCAGCCAGGCGTCGAGGTCGTCGGGCCAGGGCGCCGGGCGGCCCAGGCGCGCGCTCCAGTCCCGGGCCACGGTCAGCAGCGGCGGATACAGGGCCGCGCGCAGGGCGGCGACCAGTGGAGGCAGGTCGTGCGTGAAGTAGCGGTAGGTCCCGGAGCCGAAGCGGTGGCGGGCCATGTCGACCGTCGTACGGAAGGCTTCGGTCCGCTCGTACCGGCCGGAGAGCTCGCGGCACTGCTCCGGTGTGAGCAGCCGCGGGGTGAGGGCGCAGCCGAGCGCGTCCAACTCCTCGGCGATGACTGCCCAGTCGGCTCCGGTCACGCGCCGGTGGATGTCCTCGACGGCGGTGTGGGGGGCGGTGTCGGCGGTCGTCCGTGCCGCGCCCCCTTCGATGCCCGTTCGGGGCACTGGAGCGGAAGGAATCGGCTTGTGCGTGGTCATGGTGGGCCCTTAGCAGTGGTGCCTGGTCTCAAGGCCCCACTCTGCTCTCCGCCGGTACCGGATTCCGGCGGAAAACGGACCTGGTGCTGGGCTGTGCCGGGACGGCTTGGCGACCTGCGGCGGAGCGAGGCGTACTACAGCTCCCCGGCGCGCCATCGGGCCTCCTCCGTGTCCAGGCCGGCGCGGTCCGGTGTGCGCTGCCGTACGGCCGCCAGCCAGGTCTCCAGGTGCGCGGTGAACCTACCGGGGGCGGGTGGGGCGGGGCGGTCGGTGTCGGTGTCCGCCGCGGTGCCGGCGTCCGCGTCCGCCGCGGTGCCGACGCCGGCGAGGTGGGCCAACAGGCCGTCCGCGGCCGGGTCTTCGGCGTCGCAGGAGCGGCACAGCACGCTCTCCCGGAGGCCGTCGACCCGGGTGCCGGACCGGTTGTGCCAGGAGTGGGGGTAGCGCGCCACCAGGAGCACCGGGGCCAGGCAGCGCGGGCAGGGCGGGGGAGCGGACGCGGGCGGGTGCGGCGTTGCGGACGTCGGCCGGTCGGTCTCGGGAGTCACTGCAGCCCCGCCCATGCCTCGGGGCCGAAGGCGCCTTTCACGTCGGAGGCGAGGGTGGTGGCGTTCACCTTCGCGTGCAGGGCGTAGACGGTGGTCCTCCGGATGTCGCGGATGCTGAGGTGTACGGGGCTGTCCCCGGGGTGGTCGGCGAGGATCCGCTTCAGTTCGGCCAGCCCCCGCTCGGTGAGGCGGTGGGCGGGGAACGTCAGACGGACCGGTGGCCGTCCGCCGTGCTCGGCCGAGGAGAGGTCCAGGACGGCCAGTTCGCGGCCGAAGACGTTCAGGGTGCCGTCGCGGTCCTCGATCTTGCCCTTGACGGAGATGACGGCGTCCTCGGACAGCGCGTGCTGGACGAGTTGGTAGGCGGCGGGGAAGAACAGCACCTCGACGGTGGCGTCCCGGTCGGCGAGGGCGACGATGGCCCAGGCGTTGCCCTGTTTGGTCACCTTGCGCTGGATGCCGGTGATCAGCCCGGACAGCTGGACGTCCCCGGTGGTCCGGCCGGAGCCGAGGAGTTCGGCGATCGAGCAGTCCCGGGCGGCGGCGAGGACGTGCTCGGCGCCGTCCAGCGGGTGGGCCGAGACGTAGAGGCCCAGCATCTCCCGTTCGGTGGCCAGCAGTTGGCGGCGCGGCCACTCCGCCTCGTCGACGGGGAAGTCCAGGCCGAAGGCGGGGCCGTCGTCCGCCGCGCCGCCCAGGCCGGCGAACAGGTCGTCCTGGCCGAAGCTCGCCGCCTTCTTCACGGGGATGATCGCGTCGATGGCGCCCTCGTGGACGGCGGTCAGGCCCCTGCGGGAATGCCCCAGCGAATCGAAGGCGCCCGCCTTGACCAGGGATTCCACGGCCCGTTTGTTCAGCGCGGGCAGGTCGACCTTGTCCAGGAAGTCGGCGAAGGAGGTGAACGTGCCCTTCCGGCGGCGGGCGTTGCGGATGGCGTCGATGACGCCGTCACCGACGTTGCGGACGGACCGCAGCCCGAACCGCACGTCGTCGCCGACGGCGGTGAACTCCGCGACGGAGGCGTTCACATCGGGCTGGAGGACCCGGACGCCGTTCTTGCGGGCGTCGGCGAGGTAGACGGCGGCCTTGTCCTTGTCGTCGCCGACGGAGGTGAGCAGGGCCGCCATGTACTCGGCGGGGTAGTTGGCCTTGAGGTAGGCGGTCCAGTAGGAGACCAGGCCGTAGCCGGCGGTGTGGGACTTGTTGAAGGCGTAGCCGGAGAACGGCAGCATCACGTCCCACAGTGCCTGGATCGCCTGGTCGGAGTAGCCGTTGCGCTGTGCGCCGCCGTGGAACTTCTCCCATTCCGCGGCCAGCACCTCCGGCTTCTTCTTGCCCATCGCGCGGCGCAGCATGTCCGCGCCGCCCAGGGTGTAGCCGGCCAACTGCCGGGCGATGGCCATGATCTGCTCCTGGTAGATGAGCAGGTGGTGGGTGGAGCCCAGGATCGGCTCCAGGGCGTCCTTGAGCTCCGGGTGGATCGGGGTGGGGTCCTGTTTGCCGTTCTGCCGCAGGGCGTAGTTGGTGTGGGCGTTGGCGGCCATCGGGCCCGGCCGGTAGAGGGCGTTGGCCGCCGCGATGTCCTCGAAGCGGGTGGGCGCCATCAGCTTGAGCAGGGCCCGCATGCCGCCGCCGTCGAGCTGGAAGACGCCGAAGGTGTTGCCCTCGGCCAGCAGCCGGTAGGTGGTGGTGTCGTCCAGGGGGATCACGACGGTCGTGGGGTCGCCGTCCAGGGGGTCCACGGTGGCGAGCCTGACGCCCCGGTTCTCGCGGATGTTCTCCAGGGCCTGGTCGATGACGCCCAGGTTCCGCAGCCCCAGGAAGTCCATCTTGATCAGGCCCATGGACTCGCACGACGGGTAGTCGAAGCCGGTGATCCGCGCGCCGTCGGCGGCCCGCATGTGCAGCGGGATGCGGTCGGTCAGCCGGGTCTTGGAGAGGATCACCGCGGCGGCGTGCACGCCGGTGCCGCGGGTCAGGCCCTCCACCCCGCGGGCGGTGTCGATCACCTGCCGCACGTCCGGCTCCGCCTCGTACAGCCGCCGGATCTCGCCGGCCTCGGCGTATCGGGGGTGGGACGGGTCGAACAGGGCGTCCAGCGGGGCCGACTTGCCGTTCTGGTCCGGGGGGAGCGCCTTGGTGATCCGCTCGCCGTGGGAGAAGGGGTAGCCCAGGATGCGCGAGGAGTCCTTGATCGCGTTCTTGGCCTTGATCTTGCCGAAGGTGTTGACCAGGGCGGTGAACGCGTCGCCGTACTTCTCGGTGACGTAGCGGACCATCCGGTCGCGCTGCCGGTCGTCGAAGTCGAGGTCGACGTCCGGGGGGTTGATCCGCTCGGGGTTGAGGAAGCGCTCGAAGAGCAGGCCGTGCTCCAGGGGGCACAGTTCGGTGATGCGGGTGGCGTAGGCGACGAGTGAGCCGGTGGCCGAGCCGCGGCCCGGGCCGATCGGGATCCTGTTGTCCCGGGCGTACCGGCAGATGTCCGCGACGACCAGGAAGTAGGAGCTGAAGCCCATCGGGCCGATGACCGCCATCTCGGTCTCGAACCGGTCCTGTACGTGCGCGGGGACCGGTTCGCCGTAGCGCATCGCCAGCCCTTTGAGGACCTCCTTGCGCAGCCATGACTCCTGGGTCTCGCCCTCGGGGACGTCCGGGTACCGGGGCATCTCGTCGACGTAGTCGAAGACCGCGTCGTAGGGCTCGATGCGCTCGGCGACCAGCAGGGTGTTGTCGCAGGCCTGGGGGAGTTCCGTGAAGAGGCGGCGCATCTGGGCGGCGGATTTGAGGTAGTAGCCGGAGCCGTTGAAGCGGAAGCGGCCGGGGTCGTTCTTGTTCTTGCCGACGCCGATGCACAGCAGGTTGTCGTGGGCGTCGGCCTGGTCCTCGGTGACGTAGTGCGCGTCGTTGGTGGCCAGCAGCGGGATCGACAGCTCCCCGGCCAGGCGCAGCAGGCCGTCGCGGACGGTGCGCTCGATGTCCAGGCCGTGGTCCATCAGCTCCAGGAAGTAGTTCTCCCGGCCGAAGATCTCCTGGTAGGCCGCGGCGGCCGCCTTCGCCTCCGGGTACTGGTTCAGCCGCAGCCGGGTCTGGATCTCGCCCGAGGGGCAGCCGGTGGTGGCGATGATGCCGGCCGGCCGCTGCGCGATCAGTTCGCGGTCCATCCGCGGCTTGCCGGACGGGAACTGGCCCTCGTAACTGGCCTGGGTGGAGAGCCAGAAGAGGTTCCGCAGGCCCTGGACGTCCCGGGCCCACATGGTCATGTGGGTGAAGCGGCCGCCGCCGGAGACGTCCTTGGAGCCCTCGCCGTCGTCGCTCACCGCCCGCCGGCCGCCCGGTCCCCAGAACTCCTGCTTCCGGGCGAACCGGGAGGACGGCGCCACATACGCCTCGATGCCGATGATCGGCTTGACCCCGTCGAAGCCCTTCGCGACCTGCTGGAACTCGTAGGCGCCGAACATGTTGCCGTGGTCGCTCATGGCGATCGCCGGCATCCCCTGCCGGGCGACCTCGCCGAACATCGGCGCCAGCTTCTGCGCGCCGTCCAGCATCGAGTATTCGGTGTGGTTGTGCAGATGCACGAAGGAGTCCGGCACGGCTGCGTCACCTCCGGGGCGAGTGGGCGGCCCCACCCGGCCGGAACCGCGGTGGTGGCCTTACGGATGGCCGACTGCGTCAACGGGGGCGGGGTGGGTCGGGGCCTGGCGGGAGGTGCGTGAATATGACAACCACACGTTGTGCGATCACCATGCCGCGGATGCCCCGCAGGGGAGGGCCGTACGTCCCGTCCCTGACCCGCCGGGCAGCTGCCAGGCACTCCACCGGTCGGTTCACACACGCAACTGACCAGTGCAAATGGGGGACTTCCCGCTGGTGGTCCGAGGGTCCCCGTTGACGACCGCCATCAAAGCGAGCATCCGTCCGGCAGATCAAACAACGGACACGCCCCTCATCCACAACCACGTGTTGTGGCGATAGGGTGCGCGGCATGGATCTCAATGCCGTGCGGACCTTCGTCGCGGTCGCGGACACCGGGCAGTTCCAGAAGGCCGCGGTGGACCTCTCGCTGACCCAGCAGGCCGTCTCCAAGCGCATCGGCGCCCTGGAGCGGGAGCTCGGGGTGCGACTGTTCACCCGCACGGCGCGCGGCGCCGGCCTCACCATCGACGGCCAGGCGTTCCTGCCGCACGCCCGCGCCCTGCTCCAGGCCGAGGAGCGGGCCGCCGCCTCCGTCCGGCCCGGCAGCCGCGCCCTCCGCGTCGACGTGATCGGCCGCCGGGTCAGCCCGGCCGGACTGCTGCGCGACTTCCACCGCGCCCACCCCGAGATCGCCCTCGACGTCGTCACGCTCTCCGGCGTCGACGAGGCCGCCGCCGCCGTCCAGAGCGGGGCGATCGACGCCGCCTTCCGCGCCGTCAGCATGCCGGGCTGGCAGCTCCCCGACGACGTCCGCTCCACCCCGGTGTTCGACGAGCCGCTGCAACTGTGCGTCGGATCGGCCCATGAGTTCGCCACCGCCCAGGCGGTCGCCCCGGCCCAACTCGCCGGCCACCGGATCTGGATGCCCGGCAACGCGCCCGGCTCGGAGTGGCGCGCCTACTACGACGACCTCGCGGCCGCGTTCGGCTTCACCGTCGACACCATCGGACCCAACTTCGGCGTCGAGGCGCTCCTCGACGCCATCGCGGACTCCACGACGCTGGTGAGCTTCTTCGGGGAGCGGACCCCGCTGGTCTGGCCCGTCGGCCACGACCTGCGGCGGATCCCGCTGCGCGGGCCGACCCCGGTGTACCCGCACTCCCTGCTCTGGCACCGCGACAACCCCCATCCCGGGCTCGCCGCGCTCCGCACCCACCTCGCCGCCCTGCGCTCGCAGCGGCCCGACGGCGAACTGTGGCGCCCGAGTTGGGCCCGGCCGATCGGGGCGCAGCCGTAGGCCCGGTCGGCAGCCGCCGGCCGATAGCCCCTCCCGTGCGCCGGGTCAGCCGTCGAGCAGTTCCTTCCGGAAGACGGTGGAGCTCCGGGCGACCACCATGCCCACCCGCAGGTACAGGTCGAGCGCGCCGGTGTCCGAGTGGGTCCACAGCGTGCAGCTCCGCCGGCCGTGCCGGTGGAAGGCGCGGAACGCGTGCCGCAGCAGCAGCCGGGCGATGCCGCGGTTGCGGTGGTCGCGGTGGACGGCGACCCGTTCGACGTAACCGCCGGCCGCGTCCGGCAGGTCCAACGACAGCACCGCGCCCACCAGTCGGCCGCCGACGAGGGCCACCGCCGACCGGTCGGGCGCGAAGGTGGGCCGGTCGACGGTGTGCCGGGCCCACTCCTCGTAGTCCAGGCGCCGCGGCTGCCACTCGGCGAACGCGTCCTCGACGAGGACGTGCGTCCCGCGCGCGTCCTCGGAGCGGAACGCCCGGACCGTGACGCCCGCGGGCGGCTCGGGCACCGCCGGCTCCTTCGGCATCGCGTACTCCAGCTCCCAGGCGGTCACCAGCGTCCGGTAGCCGCGGGACCGCAGCAGCGCGACGGCGTGGTGATCGGCGTCCGGCACGGTCTGCACGATCCCCTCGCCGCCCACCTGGCGGGCCCGCGCCTCGGCCCAGTCCAGCAGCGCGGCCCCCAGGCCGCGGTCCCGGTGCTCGGGATGGACGTCCACCTCGGAGCGCCGGTCCACCCAGGCCCGGGCGGCCAGCCGCCCCGCCCGGTCGTGGACCACCAGGGTGTCCAACTCCGGTATCAGACCCGGCCTGTTGAGGTCGGCGGCGAGGCCGCCGGGATCGGCCTGCGTCCGGCCGTGCAGCGCGCGTTCGCAGTCCGCGACGAGCCGGTGCAGGGCACCGATGTCGCCGGCGGTTGCCGGCCGCGCCCGGTAGCCCGCGGGCAGCGCCGGCAGCAGATCTGGCATCGGTGGGCCCTCCCGGGACGGTGAACCTGCCGCGGCCCGGTGGAGCAGGCGCGCGGCCCAGCAACGCGCCAGTGTTCCGCCGGCCCCCGGGCGGCGGCAACCGGGATTCCCGTCCGGTGGCGACGGCGCGCCGGGGCCGGGCGCGCGGCGGGCCGGGACCGGGCGCGCGACGGGTCGCCTCAGTCCGCCTCGGGGTCGGTGGCGGTGCGGCCGACCAGGCGCTCATAGCGCTGCCGGGCGGCCTGCGGGGTGCCCAGACCGAGGCCGAAGGAGATCTCCTGCCAGGTCATCCCGCGGCCGCGCGCCATCTGGAGCAGCCCGGCCTCCAGCTCGTCCATCTCCCCGCGCGCCATCGGGACCAGGCTCAGCGCGGCGGTGATGTCGGCGCGGTCCACCTCCGGCTCCCCGTCGTGGAGTTGGGCGGAACCGCTGAGCAGGAACGATACGAGCCGGACGGCCTCGTGGGGCCCGATGACGACGGGGTGGACCTGACGCCGGCGCTGCTCGTCGGTGCCGGCGTGGCGCTCGGCGATGCGGAACAGCGAGGCGGCGGACCGGTGCGCGCGGGCCTGGCCGGGGTCCGGGGGCGTGAAGGGGTCGGCGGGCGGGGCGGACGGGGCGGGCTGCTCTGGCGTCGATGACATGACGTCAGAATCGCGTGGGGTGTCGATCGTTGTCAAGGGAATGTTTTGAACGGAATGTTCAAGCGGGGAATGTTCAAGCGGTCGCGGTGTGGCGGGCGCGTGGGTCGACGTTCTGGTGGGTGTGGCTCGGTGCGGTGCGGTGCGGTGCGGTCGTGATGGGTGCGGTGCGCCTGTGGCGGGTGCGGCTGATGGCCGTCCCGGGCGCCGCGCCGCATCGCACGGTGACGGGCCGCACCGGGCCGGGCCGTGCTGTCGGGGCGTCGCGAGGTCCGGATGCCCGCCCGGGGGCGGGGCCCTACCCTCGGGGTATGCCGGGTCTTCGCGGAGCCCTCGCGGTGCTGGCGGCGGGTGCACTGGCCGGCGCCCTGGTGGGGGTTCCGGCTCCGGTGACGGTCGCCGCCCCGGGGCCGTCCGGCAGCGGCACGGTGACGGTCGCCGCCCCGGGATCGTCCGGCGGCGGCCCCGACCTCGCGCGCCTCACCGCGCAGCGGCCGGCCTGGCGGACCTGTCCCGCCGGCTTCCCCAGCATCACCGACCCGTCGTCCGGCGGCTCGTCGTCGGCGTCGTCCGCCACGGCCCAGCGGTTCCAGTGCGCCCGGCTGGAGGTGCCGCGCGACTACGCCCATCCCGAGCGCGGCACCCTGCGCGTCCAGATGGTCCGGCTGCCCGCGACCGGGCCCGGCAAGCGGCTCGGCTCCCTGGTCATCAACCCCGGCGGCCCAGGTGATTCAGGCGTCAAGTACCTCATGGACAACAGTGATGCCTTCGCCCACCTCGGGCAGCGCTACGACCTGGTGAGCTTCGACCCGCGCGGCACCGGCCACACCGACCCGATCTCCTGCGGGACCAGCTTCACCCCGGTCGGCGGCACGGGCGCGGAGAGCCTGGCCGGCAACGAGCGGCGCATCAACGAGGCCTGCGGCCGGTATTCCGGCGTGCTGCTGCCCTACGTCGGCACCGTCGACGTCGCCCGGGACATGGACGTGCTGCGGTCCGCCGTCGGCGACCGCAAGCTCACCTACCTCGGCTTCTCCTACGGCACCCGGCTCGGCTCGGTCTACGCCCACACCTTCCCGCGCAACGCCGGCCGGCTGGTCCTGGACGGCGTCGAGGACCCGACCACCAACACCTGGCAGACCGCCGTCGCCCAGGCCCGCAGCTTCCAGCGGGTGCTCGACGACTTCGCCGCCGACTGCGTCGGCATGAGCGGCTGCCCCCTCGGCACCGACGCCGCCACCGCCCGTCGGAAACTCACCGACTGGTACGGCCAGTTGACCGATCACCCGCTCCGGTCGCACGGCGCCATCGTGGACGGGACGACCTACGCCTACGCGCTGCGCGAGGCCCTCTACAGCCGGTCTACCTGGCCCGTCCTGCGGGACGCGCTGGCCCAGCTCCACGCCGGCGACGCCTCCGGGATCCTCCAGCTCAGCGGCCAGGGAACCGGCAGCGGAAGCGGCAACGGGAGCGGGGGCGGGCGTCGACCCGGCGGCGTTCCCGGGAGCTGGCCGGGGCGGGGCGACGGCACCGGGTGGCGCGGTCCGGGCGGCGGGGGCTCCGGGTACAGCGCGACCGAACCCATGCCCTCCCAGGACCAGTTGGCCCTGCGGGCGATCAGTTGCCGGGACAGCTCCGAGCGCTACGGCCCCGCCGACTTCCCCCGCGCCCAGCGCGAACTCACCCAGGCGTCCCCGCTGTTCGGCCCCGACATCGCCCCGACGCTGCTGGACTGCTACGGCTGGCCCGTCCCGGGCGACGACGCCTACCGCAACGTGGCGGCCCCCGACGCCCCGCCCGCCCTGCTCGTCGCCACCACCGGCGACCCGGCGACGCCGTACGAGGGCGCCGCGCGCATGGCCCGCGTGCTGGCCAACAAGAGCGTGGTGCTGACGTATCACGGCGAGGGGCACGCCGCCTACACCGCCGGCAATCCGTGCGTCCAGGAGAAGGTGGACGCGTTCCTGCTGGACGGTGTGCTGCCGGTGGGCGGAGCGGGGTGCCGCTGAGCGGCTCCGGCGTGCCACTGACCGGCTCCGGCTGTTGATCGACGCTTGTCACCGACCGGCCCGCCTGACTCCCGCCCGGCTCCCGCCCGGCTCCGGCCCTGCCCACCCGGCACCGGCCGTGGCGCGGGCGGCGCTCAGCCCGCCTTCCGCCCACGGGCCGCGGTCTTCCGGGCGGTGCCCGCGGTCTTCTTCGCGCCGGATCCCGTGGCCGCGGCCGCCTTCTTCCCGGCGGCGGTCCCGCCTTTCGCGCTCCCGCCCTTCGCGGCTCCGCTCCGCGCCGTGCTCGCCGCCGCCGTCTTCTTCTTCGCGGTGGTCGTGGCCGTGCGGGTGGCGCCGGCCTTCCGGGCCGCGGTCTTCGTCGCGGTACGACCGGACGACCGCGGTCCGCCGCCCGCCCCGGCGGCCTCTCCCGCCTCTCCCGCCTCGTCGGCCTCGCCGCGGGCCCGCTTCGCGGCCCGCACGCTGTCCTGGAGGGCGGTCATGAGGTCCATCACCTGGCCCGCGGGCGGCTCCGCACCGGCCGCGAACTCCGGCTCGCGATCCGCGAGCTTGGCCGCCACGATCTCCTCCAGCGCCTCCCGGTAGTGGTCGTGCACGTCCTCCTCGGAGAGCCCGCCGAAGGAGTCCATCAGCGTCTCCGCGGCGCGCACCTCCTTGGCGGCGACCTTCACCTCCCGCTCCGGGAGCACGCCCGCCATCGGCCGGATCTGGTGGGGCCACAGCAGCACCTGCATCACCAGCAGGTCCCCCACCGGCCGGATCATCGCCAGCGTCTCCCGCCCATGCATTGCGATCTTGCCCAGTCCGACCCGCTGGTGCCGCTCCATCGCGTCCCGCAGCAGGGCGTAGGGCTTGGCCGCCGCGGGGCCGTCGACGCCCAGGTAGTAACCCTTGCCCATCTGGAGCGGATCGATGTCGCCGCCGGCGACGAAGGCGAGGATGGTCATGACCTTGGCGGTCGGCAGCGGCAGCGCGTCCAGGTCGTCGTCGGTGAGCGGGACGAGGGTGCCGTCCTCGGTCCGGTAGCCGCGGCCGATCTCATCGGCGGCCACCTCGGTGCCCTCCAGTGAGCAGACCGGCTGGTTGCGGACCCGCCCGCCGTCCGCGGTGTGGATCCGCACGAAGCTGACCGAGGCGGCGGTGTCCGTGGCGTTGTACGCGGCCACCGGGATCGTGACCAGGCCGAAGCTGAGGGAGAACTTCGCGGTGGGACGCATGAGGGGAGCCGCCTTCGTGGTGCGGTTCGGTGCCGTTCCATGCTAGGAGGACCGCCCCGCGCCCACCTCCCGAGCCGGTCCGCCCGGGCCGGGTCCCGCCCGTTCCGCCGCCACCACCCGGACGCCCGAGCATCCCGTCCGCGCCGGCCGGGTACCCCGCCGGCATGAACGCCTCGCACCCCGCCCGCCGCACCACCTCCCACCAGGCCCTCGTCCGCACCCTGCTGGACCGCCACGGGCAGACCTACGCCGCCGAGGCCGGGATCCGCCTGCGCGACACCCCGCAGCCGCTCTACCAGCTCCTGGTCGTCGCCGACCTGCTCAGCGCGCGGATCCGCGCCTCCGTGGCGGTGGCGGCGGCCCGCGCCCTGTTCGGCGCCGGGCTGCGCACGCCCCGGCGGATGGCCGACGCGCCCTGGCAGCGCCGCGTGGACGCGCTCGGCGAGGGCGGCTACCGGCGCTACGACGAGAGCACCGCCACCCGCCTCGGCGACGGTGCGCGGCTCCTGCTGGACCGCTACGGCGGCGATCTCCGCCGGATGCGGGAGGCGGCCGACGGCGACCTTGCGGCGCTGCGCGGTGCGCTCCAGGAGCTGCCCGGCGTCGGCCCGGCCGGTTCGGGCATCTTCGTCCGCGAAATCCAGGGCGTATGGCCGGAGTTCGCCCCCTACCTCGACGCCAAGGCCCTCCAGGGCGCGCAACGGCTGGGCCTGCCGGACGACCCGGGCGCCCTGGCCCGTCTGGTGCGCCCGGAGGAGACCGCCGCCCTGGCCTCGGCGCTGGTGCGCGCCGCACTGGACCGCTCGGTGGCCGAGGAGGTGGGGGAGCGAGCCATGAGGTGACGGTACGTCACGACACCGACAGGCAGGCGTACTTGACCGTCAGGGGACGGCCGGTGGGGGGAGCGCTGCCGTGCTCGGCACGCTCGCGCGGGCGCGGGGGTCACCCCGGCCAGGTCCACTCCACTACCTCCGGCAGGTCCGTGCCGTGCTCCCGGATCCAGTCGTGGTGCCGGGTCCGGGCGTCCGCCATCGCCTGCCGCAGCGCCGTCGCGCGGACGGCCAGCCCGGGCACCCGGTCCACCACGTCCATCACCAGCCGGAACCGGTCCAGGTCGTTGCGCACGACCATGTCGAACGGCGTGGTGGTGGTGCCCTCCTCCTTGTAGCCGCGGACGTGCAGATGGGGGTGCCCGGCGCGGCGGTAGCAGAGCCGGTGGATCAGCCAGGGGTAGCCGTGGTAGGCGAAGATGACCGGCCGGTCGCGGGTGAACAGGGCGTCGTACTCGGCGTCCGGCATTCCGTGCGGATGCTCGCCGGGCGGCAGCAGCCGGGCGATGTCGACGACGTTGACCACCCGCACCGCCAGCTCCGGCAGATGGCGCCGCAGCAGGTCGGCCGCGGCCAGCGTCTCCTGCGTGGGCACGTCGCCGGCGCAGGCCAGCACCACGTCCGGAGACGGCGCCTGCCCTGTCGGGGAGCCGAGAGCTCGGGATGGGGTCTCCCCTGTTCGAGCGGAGCCGAGAGCTTGGTATGGGGTCTCCCCTGTTCGAGCGGAGCCGAGAGCTTGGGGACCGGTGCCGTTCTCGGTGCCGGCCCACTCCCAGATGCCGAGGCCGCGGGCGCAGTGCAGCCGCGCCTGGTCGAGGGTGAGCCAGTCGAAGCAGGGCTGCTTGCCGGCCACGATCACATTGACGTAGTCGCGGCTGCGCAGCGCGTGGTCGGCCACCGACAGCAGGGTGTTGGCGTCCGGCGGCAGATAGACCCGGACGACCTCCGGGCTCTTGTTGAGGACGTGGTCGACGAAGCCGGGGTCCTGGTGGGAGAAGCCGTTGTGGTCCTGTCGCCAGACGTGCGAGGTGAGCAGGTAGTTGAGGGAGGCGACCGGGCGCCGCCAGGGCAGCCGGCGGGCGGTGCGCAGCCACTTGATGTGCTGGTTGACCATCGAGTCGACGAGGTGCGCGAACGCCTCGTAGCAGGAGAACAGCCCGTGCCGCCCGGTGAGCAGATAGCCCTCCAGCCAGCCCTGGCAGAGGTGTTCGGAGAGCACCTCCATCACCCGGCCGTCGCGCGCCAGGTGTTCGTCGGTGGGGAGCACCGTCGGCTGCCATGCCTTGCCGGTGACGGCGTAGACGGCGTCCAGTCGGTTGGAGGCGGTCTCGTCCGGGCCGACGAGGCGGAAGTCGCGGCGTTCGGCGGTGGCCGCCATGACGTCGGCCAGCAGCCCGCCGAGCACCCGGGTCGGCTCGTGCAGGACGGTGCCGGGCTTGTCGACCGCCACCGCGTGCCGCTCCAGTGGCGGCAGGGGCAGTTCGCGCAGCAGCAGACCGCCGTTGGCGTGCGGGGAGGCGCCCAGCCGGCGCCGGCCCTCGGGCACACAGGCGAGCACTTCCGGACGCGGTCGCCCCGCCTCGTCGAACAGTTCCTCCGGGCGGTACGAGCGCAGCCAGTCCGCCAACTGGCGCCGGTGGTCGGCGTGTTCGCGCACCCCGGGCAGCGGGACCTGGTGCGCGCGCCAGGTGCCCTCGACGGGTACTCCGTCCACCTCGCGCGGACCGGTCCACCCCTTGGGTGTGCGGAGCACGATCGCCGGCCAGCGCGGGCGGCCGGTGCCGCCGTCCGCGCGGGCCCGCCGCTGGATCGCCGCGATCCGGTCCAGCGCGCGGTCCATGGCGGCGGCCAGCGCCTGGTGGACCGCGGCCGGGTCGTCGCCGGTGACGTGCAGCGGGTCGTGGCCGTAGCCGCGCAGCAGCGCGTCCAGTTCGTCCTCCGGGATGCGGGAGAGCACCGTCGGATTGGCGATCTTGTAGCCGTTGAGGTGGAGGATCGGCAGCACCGCCCCGTCGTGCACCGGGTCGAGGAACGCGGTGGCGTGCCAGGACGCGGCCAGCGGCCCGGTCTCCGCCTCCCCGTCGCCGATCACGCAGGCCACCAGCAGTTCCGGGTTGTCGAAGGCCGCCCCGTAGGCATGGGTCAGGGCGTAGCCCAGCTCGCCGCCCTCGTGGATCGAGCCCGGTGTCTCCGGCGCGATGTGACTGGGCACCCCGCCGGGGAACGAGAACTGCCGGAACAGCCGCGCCATCCCGTCCGCGTCCCGGGTCACG
The DNA here is from genome assembly GCF_044754325.1 of Streptomyces sp. NPDC093097. Taxonomy (NCBI): domain Bacteria; kingdom Bacillati; phylum Actinomycetota; class Actinomycetes; order Kitasatosporales; family Streptomycetaceae; genus Streptomyces; species Streptomyces sp. NPDC093097. The sequence continues at coordinate 79,036 of NZ_JBIVOW010000014.1, read as the reverse complement.
TCCGGGTAGGTCTCGGTGTACGTGCCCTCCAGCCAGGAGTTGGCCAGCACCGCCGGCCCGCCGTGCCCCGGCCCCCACACGCACAGCGCGTCCAGGTCCCGGGCCTTGATCACTCGGTTGAGGTGGGTGTGCACCAGGTTCAGGCCGGGCGAGGTGCCCCAGTGACCCAGCAGCCGGGGCTTGATGTGCTCCGGGCGCAGCGGCTCGGTCAGCAGCGGGTTGGCCATCAGGTAGATCTGTCCGGCGGCGAGGTAGTTGGCGGCCCGCCAGTGGGCGTCGAGGGCGCTCAGCTCGTCCGGGCCGAGCGGCGCGGACGGGTCGGCCGCCCCGTCGGCTGCGGGCGCCTCCGCCGTCGTGGGGCTCTGCGGATGGTGCATGCTCAGCTCCTCAGTTCACGCAGCGCGGGCCGCAGTTCGGCCTCCGAACGACTCGCGGGAACGACTCGTGCCGACGCTTCGAGAACGGTTCCCGCCGACCGCTCCGGGAACGGCTTCCGCTGTCCGCCGCCGAGCCGGGACCAGGGCCGCCTGCGCGGACCCGGCGCGGATCGCTCCGTCCGCGCGTCGGCCTCGCCGGCGGCTCGAAGCGGCGGCGCCGTGCCCGGCCGTGGCGCCGCGCCTACGTGTGGCGCCGGTCCGCGGTCCCGGGCACGGTCTGGTCGGCCGCGAGGTAGCGCTCCGCCTCGACGATCGCCTCGTGGACGGTCCGCCGGCCCATCAGGACGCACAGCGTGTACGCCAGGTCCTCCAGCTGGCTCCTGGCCGCCGGATCGTGCGGATCCGCGAGTACCACCCGCTCCCAGACGCGGTAGCGCCGCAGCAGCGAGGCGAGCACGGACTTGTCCGGCAGCAGCATCCCGTCTTCTCCCGACGTCGGCCCGGCGGGTGTGCCGGGCGGCTGACCGCGCGCCGAAGGCGCGCCCGAACCGGAGTGGATCCACCTTGCGCCGGACGTACGGCCGCTGCAACCGGACGCCCGGTGGGCCGGGCGCGCAGGGGCGTCGGCCGGCCGAGGTCGCCGGGCGGCGGTCGGGCAGATTCAGTCGGGCGGTTCGGGCGGCGCCGGGTGCTCGGCGGGCCGGGTGCCGGGCGCCTCGGAGTCCGGCACCGGTTCGGGTTCGGTCGCCTTCTCCCGGTCGGGCGTCTCCGGATCGTGCGGCACCGGCCTCGGCGTACTGGGCACGGGCCCCGGCCCGTCACCCGTCCTTCTGGTGGTCATGCTGGCGGCCCTTCCTCCTGGTGGTTCCATCGTGCGCCGCGCCGCCGCCCGCCGCCGCTCGGCGCGGCCGCCGTCCGCGACCCGCCCGCCGCCCCTCCCGCGAGGCGCCCGCGCCCGCCGCCGGCACCGCCCGCGTCCCCTCGCCCCGGCCCCGTACGAGGACGCGTCCGACAACGCGGCGAGATACGGCGCCGGACGCCGCGGGCTGCGCCGCGCCGGCCCACCGGCCGGGCCCCGGCGCCCGCCCCTTCCCGTCCCGGAGATCGACGTGATCGCCGGGCAACAGCCCTTCCCGGAGAGCCCGTTGCCCCTGCCGCGTGCGCATCCCGCCGTCCGCCGTCCGGCCCGGCGTCCGGCACCGATCGCGCTTTCGGGGCGACTGTGCTCCTCTGGTAGCGAGGACGGTCCCGGTGCCGGGGACGGGCCGCGGACCGAGGAGCGCCCGAGGAGCGCCGCGCCATGCCCGCCACCACCTTCCGCATCGCGATCATCGGGGCGGGCCCGGGCGGGTTGCTCTGTGCCCGGATACTCCAGCGCCACGGCGTGCCCGTGACCGTCTACGAACGGGACCTCGGCCCGGTCGGGTCGACGCCCGCCGGCCTCCTGGAGCTCCGGGCGGCGGGCGGCCGGGCGGCGCTGCGCGCGGCCGGGTTGGAGAACGAGTTCCGCGCCGCCGCCCGGCCCGCCGGCCTGGAGGCCCGGCTGCTCGACTGCTCCGGCACGGTGCTCCACTGCGACGCCCCGGAGCCCGGCACGACCGAGGAGCGCCCCGAGATCGACCGGCGTGCCCTGCGCGGCCTCCTGGTCGACTCCCTGGCGCCCGGCACCATCCGCTGGGGCCGGTACCTGCGGACGCTGCACCCGCGCGGCGGCGGCCGCCACCAGGCGGTCTTCGACGACGGCGACACCGCCACCTTCGACCTGGTCGTCGGCGCCGACGGGAGCTGGTCCCGGGTGCGGCCGCGGCTGTCCGACGCGACCCCGCACTACTCCGGGGTGACCTTCGTGGAGACCGGACTCGACGACGTCGACGCGCGCCACCCGGACGTCGCCCGGCTGGTCGGCCACGGCACCATGCTGGCGCTGTCCGGGGGCAAGGGCCTGATCGCCCGGCGCGACGCCGGCGGCCGGGTCCGGGTCCACGCGGCCTTCCGCGGCGCCGAGGACTGGGCGCGGACGGCCGGGGTGAGCGCGACGGACACCGAGGCGGTCCGGGCCGTCCTGCTCGCCGCCTTCGACGGGTGGCACGACCGGCTGCTGGCCCTGCTCCGGGACAGCGACGGAAGGTTCGTCAACCGCCCGCTGTACGCGCTGCCGGTGCCGCACACCTGGCCGCACACCCCGGGGCTGACGCTGCTGGGCGACGCCGCACACCTGATGACGCCGCTCTCGGGACGGGGTGCCGATCTGGCCCTCCAGGACGGCTGCGAGCTGGCCCGGCAACTGGCCGAGGCGCACACCTGGCAGATCGACCCCGACCACGCGGTCCGCGCGTACGAGACGGCGCTCTTCCCCCGCTCGACCGCGGCCGCCGAGACCGCCGCCCGCGACCTGGACGCGGCCCTCGCCCCGGACGCCCCGCGCCCCACCCACCGCCTGTTCCGCCGCCGTCATCTGCACCCGCACCGGCCCTGACCCGCCCACCGGCGCCGGGTTGCGGCCCCGGACCGCCCGTCGGACGATCGGCAGCACGAAGAGGGGCCGCGGCTGCGCACCGCCGACCGGTCCGCGTCGCCGAGGGACGGAGCAGCGCGTGAAGATCACCGAGCCCACGTCCGGCGCCCCCTGCTGGGTGGAGCTGGGCACCTCGGACGTGGCCGCGGCCGCCGTGTACTACCGCCAGGTCTTCGGCTGGCACGCCGAGGTCGAACCGCGGGTCGAGGCCGGCGGCTACACGCTCTTCTCCGCGGGCGGCGCCAAGGTCGCCGCGGCGACCGCCCTCTATGCCCCGGGCCAGCAGACCGCCTGGACCGTCACCTTCGCCACCCGCGACGCGACGGCGCTGGCCGCGTCGGTCACCGAGGCCGGCGGCAAGGTCCTGGTGGCCCCGCGGGACGTCCACGACCTGGGGCGGTTCGCGGTGCTGGCCGATCCGGCGGGCGCGGTCCTCGCCCTCTGGCAGGCCGGCTCGTTCGCCGGTGCCGAGCTGCTGAACGCGCCCGGCTCGCTCGGCTGGGTGGAGCTGGCCACCGACGACGCCGAGGCCGCGGTGTCCTTCTACACCCGGATCTTCGGATGGACGGTCAGGTCCCACGGCACGTATGCGCAGTGGGGGATCGGCGGCGCCGACTTCGGCGGGATGAGCACCGCGCAGGCGCGCGACCGGGAGGACGTCCGGCCGCACTGGCTGCCGTACTTCGCGGTGGAGTCCGTGGACGGGACGGCGGCGCGGGCCGCCGAGTCCGGGGGCATGCTGCTGATGGCGCCGACGGACGTCCCGGACGGGCCGCGGATCGCGATGGTGCGGGACCCGCAGGGCGCCGTCTTCGGCATCCACCAGGCGGGCATCGAGGGCTGAGCGCGCGCGGCGGCGCGCCGCGGGAGGGGTGTTTTCCCTCGCCCGGCGGCCCGTTCGGCGTCACACGATCGGCGTCCCGGTCGTCGTTTCACCACATTTCTTGGGGCTTTTGTGCGTAATGTCCGCAACGCGCCAATGGGTGGCATGGCGCGTCAAGGCATTGCGCGTCAAGAACAGGAGACCCTTATGTCCACGACCGACGTCCTCGTGGCCCGAGGCAGGAAGCTTGCGGCCGGTGCGGGTGCGCTGACCACGGCCGTCGCCCTGGGGGCGGCGCTGCTCGTAGCGGCTCCGGCCCAGGCCGACACCCGGTCCCGCCTCCAGCCGCGGACCGGCCCGTCCTCGGTGTACGGCACCGTCAGTGCCGCCCGCGGGATGAACGTGCGCGAGTACCCCAGCACGGACTCCGCGTCGCAGGGCTACCTCCGCGGCGGCGCCCGGGTCTACCTGGTCTGCAAGGTCCGCGCCCAGAACATCCGCGGCAACGACGTCTGGTACCTGATCCGGGGGAACCGGCGCACCTGGATCTCGGCCAAGCACGTGGTCAACACGGGCTTCGTCAGGTACTGCAAGGACGGGGAGCGCGACGGCGTCCGGACGGGCGGGGAGCGCAGCAACGTCCGGAAGAGCGGGGGACGCAGCAGCGTCCGGAAGGGCGGGCAGCGCAGCAACGTTCGGACGGGCGGGCAGCGCAACCGCGTCCGGACGGGCGGCACCGCCAAGCGCCGCTGAGCCGCCCGCCGGAGGGTCCGCGACGGGCCCGGCACGGAACCCGTGAGGTGCCGCGCCGGGTCCTTCGCGTGCCGGCCGCCGGCCGGTCGCCGCCCTTCCGAAATACTGGAACGAGTTCTACTGTGCCCCCGACCCCGGAATCCGACGGGCCGTCAGCACCCGGCGACCGGAGGACCGGACCGGATGACTGGTGGAGGGGCCGTGCACCTGGAATACACCCCGGAACAGCAGCGGCTGCGCGCCGAACTGCGCGCGTACTTCGGCACGTTGGTGCCGGACAACGCCTACGCCAGGTTCGCCGATCCGGCCGCCCGGAAGCGCTTCTACCGGGAGACGGTGCGCCGGCTCGGCGCCGACGGCTGGCTGGGCGTCGGCTGGCCCACGGAGTACGGCGGGCGCGGGATGACCCCCATGGAACAGTTCCTCTTCTTCGACGAGGCCGCCCAGGCCGGGGTGCCGCTGCCGCTCATGGCGCTGAACACCGTCGGCCCCACCCTCATGCAGTTCGGCACCGACGAGCAGAAGGCGTACTTCCTGCCCCGGATCCTCTCCGGTGAGATCGACTTCGCGATCGGCTACAGCGAACCGGACGCCGGCACCGACCTGGCCTCCCTGAGGACCCGCGCGGTGCGCGAGGGCGACGAGGAGACCGGGCACTACGTCGTCAACGGCCAGAAGATCTGGACCACCAACGGCGACACCGCGGACTGGGTCTGGCTGGCCGTCCGCACCGCCCCCGTGGAGGAAGGGGTCCCGCCCCACAAGGGCATCACCCTGCTCCTGGTCCCCACCAGCGACCCCGGCTACTCCTGCACCCTGATCAACACCCTTGCCTCGCACGACACCACCGCCAGCTACTACGAGAACATCACCGTCCCCGCCTCCCGCCGCGTCGGCCAGGAGAACAAGGGCTGGCGGATCATCACCAACCAGCTCAACCACGAGCGGGTCACCCTCGCCGCACACGGCACCATGGCCGTCCGCGCCTTCCACGACGTCCAGCGCTGGGCCGCCGGCACCGAACTCGCCGACGGCCGCCGGGTCATCGACCTGGGCTGGGTGCGCGGCCGGCTGGCCCGCACCCACGTCCGGCTGGAGGCGATGAAGCTGCTGAACTGGCGCATGGTGGACGCCCTCCAGCGGGGCACCCTCACCCCGCAGGACGCCTCGGCGGTGAAGGTCTACGGCTCCGAGGCGCGGCGGGACGCCTACGCCTGGCTGATGGAGGTGGCCGGCGCCGCCGGGCCGCTGAAGGAGGGCTCGGCGGGCGCGGTGCTCCACGGCGAACTGGAGCGCGGCTACCGCTCCGCCGTCATCTTCACCTTCGGCGGCGGCAACAACGAGATCCAGCGCGAGATCATCTCCTGGATCGGCCTCGGCATGCCGCGGGTACGGCGTTGACCGGCCGGCGGGTGGCGCGGTGGCGGCGGGCGATCGGGGGCTCTTCGGGACCCGTTCGGTGACCTGGCGGCTGCGTGCCGACCCGATGATGCGGATCGTCGGCCCGCCGGTGTCACCCGCAGGGTGCGCACCGCCGCCCGGCTGCTGCGGGCGGAACCTCCCGCGCCGCGTCGGCAGTTGCCGCCGCGGCGCGTCCTGCGGGCGGTGGCGCGGCTCGGCCCCGGTGCCCGGCCAGGGCCCTACAAGCTCCGCGACTCCGCCGCCATACTGGACGGGCAGGAGACACCGGGGGATCCGCGCGGCTGAACGCGGGAGCGGGGGCGGCGAGAGGGATGGCGGAACACAGGCTGATTCAGGGACGTTACCGACTGCTCGACACCATCGGACGCGGCGGCATGGGGGAGGTGTGGCGGGCCCGGGACGAGGCGCTGGGCCGCCAGGTCGCCGTCAAGTGCCTCAAGCCCATGGGGCAACGGCAGGAACCGGGCTTCCTCCGGGTGCTCAGGGAGCGCTTCCGCCGTGAGGCGCGGGTGGCCGCGGCGCTCCAGCACCGCGGGATCACCGTCGTCCACGACTTCGGTGAGGACGACGGCATCCTCTTCATCGTCATGGAGCTGCTCAACGGCCGTAACCTCAGCCAGCTGCTGGACGACAACCGGCGCCAGCCGCTGCCCGTCGTGGACGTGATCGAGGTCGCCGAGCAGATCGCCGCGGCGCTCGCCTACACCCATGAACAGGCCGTGGTGCACCGCGATCTGAAACCGGCCAATATCGTCCGGCTCACCGACGGCACGGTCAAGATCTGCGACTTCGGCATCGCCCGCCTCGGCCACGACATCGGCTTCACCGCCCGGCTGACCGGCACCGGCGTCGCCATGGGCAGCCCGCACTACATGTCGCCCGAGCAGATCGGCGGCGGCACCGTCGACCACCGCAGCGACCTGTACTCCCTGGGCTGCGTGCTCTACGAGATCGCCACCGGCGCCCCGCCGTTCGCCCAGGGCGACGCCTGGGCGGTGCTGGTCGGCCACCGCGACACCGCGCCGGACCCGCCGCGCGCGGCCCGGCCCGACCTCCCCGAGGCGTACGAGCGGATCATCCTCGACCTGCTCGCCAAGGAGCCGGACGACCGGCCCCCGGACGCCGACGAACTGGCCAAGCGCCTCGCCGACGCCGGCCACCGGCGCCCCCACCGCGGCCCCGGCCGGGGCCCGGACGTGCTGACGATCCCCGCCCAGCGGCTGCCCTCCTGGACCCGCGGGATCACCGCGGGCGTCCCGGCCGTCGGCACCCGGCCGCCGCGCCGCACCGCGGCGGACGCCGCCGCGGTGCTCACCGACGCCTGGACCGACGCCCGCGACCCGCTGCGCGGCGAGGCCTCGCCGGCCCTCGGCCCGGACCGCCCGACGCCGTCCGGCGACCATCCCGCCCTCCTCGCCGCGCTCACCGGCCGGTTGGAGCACGCCCATGCGCTGGCCCGGGCCGGCCGGCACTTCGAGGCCCAGGAGCACCTCGGCGCGGTGCTGGCCGGCCGGGAGCGGCTGCTCGGCCCCGACCACCCCGACACGCTCGGCTGCCGCCATCACGTCGCGGTCGGCCTGTGCCGGCTGGGCCGCCTGGAGGAGGGCCGGACCACCGCCCGCGAGGTCGTCGAGGCGCGCACCCGGGTGCTCGGTGCCCAGCACCCCGACACCCTCGCCACCTGCTGGCAACTCGCCTGCGTGGCAGGGCGGTTGGGACGTTGGCCGGAGGCGTTGGCGGCGTATCAGGGGGTGGCCGCGGGGCGCGCCGTCGCGCTCGGCCCGAACCACCCCGACACCCTCGCCGCCCGCTACGAGACCGGCGTCGCCCTGGGCCGGCTGGGCCGCAGCGCGGAGGCACTGGCCCACTACCGCGATCTGGTCGCCGCCCGCACCCGCGCGCAGGGCCCGGACGATCCGGAGACCCTGCGCGCCCGGCACGGCCTGGGCGTCAACTACGGCCGGCTGGCGCGCTGGTCGGAGGCGCTCGCCGAGGCCCGCGTGGTGGCCGCGACCCGTGCCCGGGTGCTGGGCGAGGACCACCCCGACACCCTCGCCAGCCGGCGCGAGATCGCCGTGGCACTGGGCCGGCTCGGCCGCTGGACGGAGGCGCTGGACGTCTACCGCCAGGTCGCCGACGCCCGCGAACGGACCCTGGGCGCGGCCCATCTCGACGCGCTGGCCAGCCGCGGCGAACAGGCCCAGTGCCTGGAGCAGATGGGCCGCGTGGACGAGGCGGTCGCCCTCTACGGCCGGGTCACGGCACTGCGCCGGGAGCGCGTGGGACACCGGCGGTAGCGGGCGGCCGGGCGGCCCGGGTGTGCCGGGCCGCCCGGTTGCGGCGTTCCAGGTGCCGCACGGCAGGCGTCAGTGTGAAGACACGCCCTAGCGTTCGGCCTTGACCCGGTAGAGCACCGTGGCGTGCGGCGGTACGTCCCGGGCGACGATGGTGCGGGTGGTGCGCGTGCTGCGGCCGGTCACCAGGTCGTGCAGCCGGTAGGACTTCGCCTTGGGCAGGTCGGCCGCGCCCGCCGTGACGGACAGCGTGCGGGCGGTGTTGCCCCCGTTGAACAGGGCGAGGGCCCGGTCGCCGTTGTGCAGCGGTTTGGCGAGCACCGCCGCGTCCCCGTCCTGCTGCACGATGCGGCCCTGGACGCCCAGCGGGTCCTGGTCGACCGCGATCACCTCGCGGTTGCCGAGGATCTTCAGCGCCTCCGGGGAGAGCTTGCCGAGGTCGGTGCTGGAGATCAGCGGCGCGGCCATCATCGCCCACAGCGACATCTGGCTCTGCATCTCGTCCCGGGGCAGGCCGGAGTCGCCGACCAGGAGGAAGTCGGGGTCGTTCCAGCGTCCGGGGCGCTGGAGGTCGGCGAGGTTGGCGTTGTAGCGGAAGTTGCCCGAGATCGACTTCCACTTCTCGGGGGCGCTGCTCTGCTGGAGTGCGATGTCGGCGCCGCCCCGCCACAGGTTCCCCAGCTGCCCGGACCAGGTGATGACCCGGTGCCAGACCTCGTCACCGGAGAACTGGAAGTAGGCGGGCGCGGAGATGGAGAAGACGATCCGCCGCCCGGTGGCCCGCAGCGCCTGGCTCTGCTGTGTGTACAGGTCGTGGAACACCTGCTCCTTGCTCTGCCCCTGGGGGACCGGCACGTTGCAGCCGTCGGCCTTGAGGTAGTCCACCTTCCAGGCCGCGTAGAGCTTGGCGTCCTGTGCGAAGTGCCCGTAGCTGCCGGGGTTCTTCCCGCAGGTCAGCTTGCCGACGTCCTCGTAGATGCCGAACTTCAGCCCCATCTGGTGGAGTTGCTCCCCGATGTAGGCCATGCCGTGCGGGAACTTGGTGCGGTCGATGACCAGTTCACCGTCGGCGCTGCGCTCCTTGGTCATCCAGCAGTCGTCGACGGTGACGGTGCGGTAGCCCTTGTGGGCCAGCCCGCTGCGGACCAGTGCCCGGGCGTTGTCCAGGACCACCTTTTCGTTGAGTCCGTCGCACTGGTAGTAGGACCAGTTGTTCCAGCCCATCGGGGGCGTCGGGGCGAGGTTGGGGTACGTGGACGGGGGCTGGGCGCCGCGGGCGGGGTCGGCGGTGGCGGTGGTCGAGAGCAGTCCCGCCGAGCAGGTGGCGACGGCGGTGAGTGTGGTGAGGGTGCGGCCGATGCGGGATACCGACGGATGGGACACAAGTCACCTCACGTGGTGAGTGGGGCGGCCGAGACGTGCGGCCGATGGGGCGGTTCCAGGGCGGCGCAGGGCGGGACGCTAGGAGCCCCCGGAGAGTCGGTCAAGATGGCGCACCGACCGGAACCGACGATTCATCCCGCTGCCCCCGGGCCGCTCCCTGGCGGCAGCCGACCCGGCGTGCTACCAAGGGGCATGCCCGAACGGACTTCCTACGACGTCGTGATCGTCGGCGGCGGACACAACGGACTGGTGGCCGCCGCCTACCTCGCCCGCGCCGGGCGGAGCGTGCTGGTCCTGGAGCGTCTGGACCACACCGGCGGCGCTGCCGTCTCCACCCGGGCGTTCCGCGGGATAGACGCCCGGCTCTCCCGCTACTCCTACCTCGTCAGCCTGCTGCCGTCGAAGATCGTGCGGGACCTCGGGCTGCGCTTCGCGGTCCGCAAGCGCACGGTCTCCTCCTACACCCCGGCCCTGCGCGGGGGGCGCCCCACCGGCCTGCTGGTCGGCGGCGGGGAGGCCCGCATCCGCGCCTCGTTCGCCGAACTGACCGGTTCCGACCGCGAGTTCGCCGCCTGGCAGGACTTCTACGGCACCACCGGCCGGCTCGCCGAACGGGTCTTCCCCACCCTCACCGAACCGCTGCCCACCCGCTCCGCGCTGCGCGCCCGGATCGACGACGACGCCACCTGGCACGCCCTCTTCGAGCGGCCCCTGGGCGAGCTGGTCGAGGCCACCTTCCACGACGACCTGGTGCGCGGTGTGGTCCTCACCGACGGGCTGATCGGCACCTTCGCGGGAGCCCACGACCCCACGCTCCGTCAGAACCGCTGCTTCCTCTACCACGTGATCGGCGGCGGCACCGGCGACTGGGACGTCCCGCTGGGCGGCATGGGCGCGCTCACCGACGCGCTCGCCGACGCCGCCCGCCGGGCCGGCGCGGAGATCGTCACGGGCTGCCCGGTCACCGCGCTGGCCACCGACGGCCGCACCGCGGAGGTCACCACCGCCGAGGGCGGCCCGATCGGCGCCCGCCGCGTCCTGGTCAACGCCGCGCCGCGCGAACTGGCCGCGCTGCTCGGCGAGGCCGCGCCGCCGGCCGCCGATGGTGCCCAGCTCAAGGTCAACATGCTGCTCACCCGCCTGCCGCGGCTCCGCGACACCCGCGCCGACCCCCGCGAGGCGTTCTCCGGCACCTTCCATGTCGCCGAGGGCTACGCCCAGTTGGAGACCGCCCATCAGGAGGCCGCGGCCGGCCGCCTGCCCAGCGCCCCGCCCTCGGAGATCTACTGCCACTCCCTGACCGACCCCTCCATCCTCGGCGCCGACCTGGTCCGCGAGGGCTACCACACCCTCACCCTCTTCGGACTGCACGTCCCCGCCCGGCTGTTCGCCACCGACCACGACGCCACCCGCGACCGGCTGCTGGCCGCCACCCTCGCCCAGATGGACGCCCACCTGGCCGAACCGCTCGCCGACTGCCTGGCCCACGACGCCGACGGCCGCCCCTGCATCGAGGCCCGCACCCCCCTCGACCTCGACCGCGAACTCGGCCTGCCCGGCGGCAACATCTTCCACCGCGAACTGGCCTTCCCCTATGCCGACGACGAGGAGCCCCTGACCACCGCCGCGGCCCGCTGGGGCGTGGCCACCGACCATCCCGCCATCCTGCTGTGCGGCGCGGGCGCGCCCCGCGGCGGCGGCGTGAGCGGCATTCCGGGGCACAACGCGGCGATGGCGGTGCTGGAGGAGGGGTGAGGCGCTGCTGACCGGGAGCCGGGGTTCCCGCGCCGGGGCTTCCTGCCCGGGGACTCCGCCCCGGGGCTTCCCGCCCGGGGACTCCGCCCCAGGGTTCCGGGCTCCGCTCCCAGTTTCTGACGCAGCATCAGAAAATCTCTTCCCTCGTGCGGCGGGCTGCGGCATCCTGCGCCCATGCAGACGGAGTTGAGCACCGCGCTGGGCGTCGAGCACGCCGTCTTCGGGTTCACGCCGTTCCCCGCGGTGGCCGCGGCGATCACCCGGGCCGGCGGGTTCGGGGTGCTCGGCGCGGTGCGGTACACCGCGCCCGGCGAACTGGCCCGCGATCTCGACTGGATGCAGGAGCACACCGACGGACTGCCCTACGGCCTCGACGTGGTGATGCCCGCCACGAAGGTGGAGGGCGTCACCGAGGCGGACGTCGAGGCGATGATCCCGCCCGAGCACCGCCGCTACGCCGAGGAGGTGCTGGCCCGGTACGACGTGCCGCCGCTGCCGCCGGGGGAGCCCTCCGGGTGGCGGATCACCGGATGGATGGAGCAGGTGGCCCGCACCCAGCTCGACGTGGCCTTCGACTACCCGATCGCGCTGCTCGCCAACGCGCTGGGATCACCGCCCGCGGACGTCGTCGAGCGCGCCCACGCGCACGGCGTACGGGTCGCCGCGCTGGCCGGCAGTCCGCGCCACGCCCGGCACCACAAGGCCGCCGGGATCGACGTCGTGGTGGCGCAGGGGTACGAGGCCGGCGGGCACACCGGGGAGATCGCCACCATGGTGCTCACGCCCGAAGTCGTCGCCGCCGTCGACCCGTTGCCGGTGCTCGCCGCCGGCGGGATCGGCACCGGCGAGCAGATCGCGGCCGGGCTCGCGCTGGGCGCCCAGGGCGTCTGGCTCGGCTCGATCTGGCTCACCACCGAGGAGGCCGATCTGCACTCCCGGCGGCTGACCGCGAAACTGCTCGCCGCCGGCCCCGGCGACACCGTCCGCTCCCGCGCCCTGACCGGCAAGCCCGCCCGCCAGCTGCGCACCGCCTGGACGGACGCCTGGGACGACCCCGGCGGCCCCGGCACCCTCCCCATGCCGCTCCAGGGCCTGCTGGTCGCCGAGGCCAACTCCCGTATCCAGCGGCACGAGGTCGAACCGCTGCTCGGCACCCCGGTCGGCCAGATCGTCGGCGCGATGACCAGCGAACGCAGCGTCCAGGCCGTCTTCGACGACCTCACCCGCGGCTTCGAGCGGGCCCTCGACCGCATCAACCGCATCGCGGGCCGCGCCTGACCCGCCGGTCCGCCACCGCCACAGGAGGCCCGACCATGTCCGACACCCCCAACGGCTTCTGGGCGCAGGCCGCCGCCGAGCCCGGCCGGACGGTCCTGATCGCCCCGGACGGCGCGGAGTGGACCGCCGGCCGGCTGCATGCCGCAGCCAACCGGCTGGTCCACGGGCTGCGCGCGGCCGGTCTGGAGCGTGGCGACGCCTTCGCCGCGGTTCTCCCCAACGGCGTGGAGCTCTTCACCGCCTACCTCGCCGCGTCCCAGGCCGGTTACTACCTCGTCCCGGTCAACCACCACCTCGTCGGCCCGGAGATCGCCTGGATCGTCGCCGACTCCGGGGCCAAGGTGCTGATCGCCCACGAGCGGTTCGGCGACGCGGCGCGGCAGGCGGCCGACGAGGCGGGGCTGACCGCGGAACGGCGCTACGCGGTCGGCGCGGTGGCCGGATTCCGCCCGTACGGCCAACTCCTCGACGGGCAGCCCGAGTCCGCGCCGGAGGACCGGACCCTGGGGTGGGTGATGAACTACACCTCCGGCACCACCGGCCGCCCGCGCGGCATCCGCCGCCCGCTGCCCGGCAGGCCGCCCGAGGAGACCCACCTCGGGGGCTTCCTGGCCATCTTCGGCATCCGGCCGTTCGACGACAACGTCCACCTGGTGTGCTCGCCGCTCTACCACACCGCGGTCCTGCAGTTCGCCGCCGCCTCGCTGCACCTGGGCCACCGCGTCGTCCTGATGGACAAGTGGACGCCCCAGGAGATGCTGCGGCTGATCGAGCGCCACCGGTGCACCCACACGCACATGGTGCCCACCCAGTTCCACCGCCTGCTCGCGCTCCCGGAGGAGACCAGGAGCGGTTACGACGTCTCGTCCCTGCGGCACGCCATCCATGGCGCCGCGCCCTGCCCGGACCACGTCAAACGCGCCATGATCGACTGGTGGGGAGGCTGCGTCGAGGAGTACTACGCGGCCAGCGAGGGCGGCGGCGCCTTCGCCACCGCAGAGGACTGGCTCAAGAAGCCCGGCACGGTCGGGCGCGCCTGGCCGATCAGCGAGCTCGCGATCTTCGACGACGACGGCAACCGGCTGCCGGCCGGCCGACTCGGCACCGTCTACCTGAAGATGACCACCGGCGGCTTCGCCTACCACAAGGACGAGCACAAGACCCGCCTAAACCGCATCGGCGACTTCTTCACCGTCGGCGACCTCGGCTACCTCGACGAGGACGGCTACCTCTTCCTCCGCGACCGCAAGATCGACCTGATCATCTCCGGCGGGGTCAACATCTACCCCGCCGAGATCGAGTCGGCGCTCCTGGCCCACCCGGCCGTCGCCGACGCGGCCGCCTTCGGCATCCCGCACGACGACTGGGGCGAGGAGGTCAAGGCGGTCGTCGAGCCCGCCGAGGGGCACCGGCCCGGCCCCGAACTGGCCGCCGAACTCCTCGACCACTGCACCCGCCACCTGGCCGGCTACAAACGCCCCCGCTCCGTCGACTTCACCACCGCGATGCCCCGCGACCCCAACGGCAAGCTCTACAAGCGGCGGCTCCGCGCCCCGTACTGGGAGGGGCGGGACCGGGGCGTGTGAGCGGCGGCCCGAGCCCGCTGGAGGCTTCTGACGGGCCGGCGTACGACCCGACCGCGTCCGCTGTCTTGACCCGCCCCCGGGCGCGCCCCAGGATCACCGCATGACGGATGCGGTGGGCGCGGGCGCGCGGAGCAACACGGTCGACGGGGTCCTGCGGCGCAGCGCGCGCCGGGTGCCGGAGCGGACGGCGGTCCGGTACGCCGGGCGGAGCTGGAGCTACCGGGAACTGGACGACGCGGTGACCGCCGCCGCGCGGCTGCTGCGCGCCGAGGGGCTGCGGCCGGGCGACCGGGTCGCGTCCTACGGGCACAACTCCGACGCCTACCTGATCGGCTTCCTGGCCTGCGCCCGGGCCGGGCTGGTGCACGTCCCGGTCAACCACGCCCTCACCGGCGAGGAGTTGGGCTATCTCCTCGCGCAGTCCGGCAGTTCCCTGGTGCTCACCGACGTCGCGCTGGCGTCCCGGCTGCCGGGGTCGGTGCGCGCCCTCCCGTTGCACGGTGCGCCGGACGGCCTGTTGGAACGGCTGGCGGAGTACGGCGATCCGGCCACTGCCGAGGAGCTGCCGGAGGCGACCGGCGACACCCTCGTCCAGCTCCTGTACACCTCGGGGACCACCGCCCTCCCCAAGGGCGCGATGATGACCCACCGGGCTCTGGTGCACGAGTACACCAGCGCGATCGTCGCCCTCGACCTCAAGGAGAGCGACCGCCCCGTCCACTCGCTGCCGCTCTACCACTCCGCGCAGCTGCACGTCTTCCTGCTGCCCGGTCTGGCGGTGGGCGCGGAGAACACCATCCTGGACGGGCCCGACCCGGAGCGGATCTTCGCGCTGGTGGAGGCGGGCCGGGCGGACAGCCTGTTCGCGCCGCCCACGGTCTGGATCGCGCTCGCCAACCACCCCGGCTTCGCCACCCGGGACCTCGACGGGCTGCGCAAGGCGTACTACGGCGCCTCGATCATGCCGGTGCCCGTCCTCGCGCGGCTGCGGGCTCGGCTGCCGCACCTGGGGTTCTACAACTGCTTCGGCCAGAGCGAGATCGGTCCGCTGGCCACCGTCCTCGGGCCGGAGGAGCACGAGGGGCGGTTGGACTCCTGCGGGCGGCCGGTGCTGTTCGTCGAGGCGCGGGTGGTGGACGAGGAGGGCCGGGAGGTGCCGGACGGCACCCGCGGCGAGGTCGTCTACCGCTCGCCGCAGCTGTGCGCCGGTTACTGGGACAAGCCGGAGGAGACCGCGGCGGCGTTCCGGGGCGGCTGGTTCCACTCCGGGGACCTGGCCGTCCGGGACGCGGACGGTTACTTCACGGTCGTCGACCGGGTCAAGGACGTCATCAACTCCGGCGGTGTGCTGGTCGCCTCGCGCCAGGTGGAGGACGCGCTGTACGACCACCCGCAGGTCGCCGAGGTGGCCGTCATCGGGCTGCCGGACGAGCGGTGGATCGAGGCGGTGACCGCGGTCGTGGTCCGGCGCACCGACGGTGCGGGCAGTGCGGACGGTGCGGAGGGGAACGGCGTCGTGGGGGAGGCGGAGCTGATCGCCGCGGCGCGGGCCCGGTTGGCGCCGTTCAAGGTGCCCAAGCGGGTGGTGTTCGTGGACGCGCTGCCGCGCAACGCCAGCGGCAAGGTCCTCAAGCGGGCGCTGCGCGAGCAGTTCGGCACCCGCTGAGCGGCGCGCCGAGGGCGACTGTCAGTGCCCGCTGCCATGCTGGAAATCGGCACTGACCACCGCGAGATCGGAGTCCCGCATGCTCACGACCCACTTCGTCCCGGGCGCGCCGAACTGGCTCGACATCGGCGCGCCCGACGTCGACGCCGCCGCCGCGTTCTACTCCGAGGTGTTCGGCTGGACCTTCCAGTCGGCCGGTCCGGACAGCGGCGGCTACGGCTTCTTCCAGCTGGACGGCAAGACGGTCGGCGCGGTCGGTCCGCTGACGGAGGAAGGCGCGAGATCGGCCTGGACGCCGTACTTCCACACCGCGGACGCGGACGCCACGACCAAGGCGGTGGAGCAGGCCGGCGGCCGGGTCCGGGCCACGCCGATGGACGTCTTCACCCACGGCCGGCTCGCCCTGTTCACCGACCCGACGGGCGCCGACTTCGCGGTCTGGCAGCCGGGCGACGTCCCGGGCCTGGACGTGGTGATGGAGCCCAACGCCCTGTGCTGGACGGAGCTCTACACCACCGACGCGGCCGCCGCCCGGGAGTTCTACCGCGCGGTCTTCTCGTGGAGCTACCGGGACATGCCGATGGGCGGCGGCCTGGTCTACAGCATCGCCTCGGCCCCCGGCGCCGGGCAGGACGAGGACACCGCGCACGGCGGCATCCTCCAGCTCCAGCAGATGCATCTGGACGCCGGCTCGACGTCGGAGTGGCACCCGTACTTCGGCGTCACCGACGTCGACGCGGCCTACCGCTCCGCCGTGCAGCACGGCGCCTCGCCCCTGATCGCGCCGATGGACGCCCCGGGCATCGGCCGGCTGGCGATGCTGGCGGACCCGGCGGGCGCCCCCTTCGCGGTGATCAAGGGGGACCCGACGATGCCCTGACGTCACCCGTCCCGGCGGGCGTCCACGATGCGCTTGAACTTCCCCACCGAGCGCTCCAGCGTCTCCGGATCGACGATCTCGACGGCGACGGTGACGCCGATGCCGTCCTTGACGCCGCGGGCGATCCGGTCGGCGGCGGCCGCGCGGTCCTCGGCCGTGGCGTCCGGCCGGGCCTCGGCGCGGACGGTCAGCCTGTCCAGCCGGCCCTCGCGGGTCAGCCGCAGCTGGAAGTGGGGGGCGACGCCCGGGGTGCGCAGCACGATCTCCTCGATCTGCGCCGGGAAGAGGTTGACCCCGCGCAGGATGATCAGGTCGTCGCTGCGTCCGGTGATCTTCGCCATCCGGCGGAAGGCCGGGCGGGCGGTGCCGGGCAGCAGTCGGGTCAGGTCCCGGGTGCGGTAGCGGATGACCGGCATGGCCTCCTTGGTCAGGGAGGTGAGGACCAACTCGCCCTGCTCACCGTCCGGCAGCACCTCGCCGGTGATCGGGTCGACCACCTCCGGATAGAAGTGGTCCTCCCAGATGTGCAGTCCGTCCTTGGTCTCCACGCACTCCTGCGCCACACCGGGGCCCATCACCTCCGACAGCCCGTAGATGTCCACCGCGTCGATGGCGAACCGCTCCTCGATCTCCCGGCGCATCTCCTGCGTCCAGGGCTCCGCGCCGAAGATGCCCACCTTCAGCGAGGTGGAGCGGGGATCGACGCCCTGGCGCTCGAACTCGTCGAGCAGGGTGAGCATGTAGGACGGCGTCACCATGATGATCTCGGGCTTGAAGTCCTGGATGAGCCGCACCTGGCGGCCGGTCATCCCGCCGGAGGCCGGGACGACCGTGCAGCCGAGCCGCTCCGCGCCGTAGTGCGCACCGAGCCCGCCGGTGAACAGCCCGTATCCGTAGGAGATATGGACGGTGTGGCCCGGGCGCCCGCCCGCCGCGCGGATCGAACGGGCCACCACATCGGCCCAGTTCGACAGGTCCCGCTCGGTGTAGCCCACGACCGTGGGCAGGCCGGTGGTGCCGCTGGAGGCGTGCAGCCGCCGCACCCGCTCCTTCGGCACGGCGAACATGCCGAACGGGTAGTGCGCCCGCAGGTCGTCCTTGACCGTGAACGGGAAACGGGCCAGGTCGGCGAGCGAGCGGCAGTCCTCGGGGTGTACGCCCGCCCGGTCGAAGGCCGCGCGGTAGAAGGGGACGTGGTCGTAGGTGCGCTGCAAGGTGCGGCGCAGCCGGGAGAGTTGGAGTGCGTGCAGGGCGTCCGTCGAGAGCCGCTCCGCGTCGTCGCACCAGTCGGCCCCGCAGGCCCCGTCGATCGCCCCGCTGTCCGTCGCCGCATCCGGCATGGATCTCACCGCCCCTTCTCCCTACCGATCATTCGGTAGCTACGTGCGGAACCAAGTAATCAGCGCGCGGCGAACACGTCAAGGGGCGTGCCGCGGACGGCCCGCGGGTAGCGTCGAGCGCATGGGTGACGTACGGAAGGTGCGGATCGGTGATGTCCGGCTGGCGTACCGCGTGTGGGGCGAGGCGGACGCGCCCCCCGCGGTCCTGCTGCACTGCCTCGGCGAGGACGGTGAGGACTGGCGCGGCGTGGTCGGCCGGCTGGCCACCACGCACCGGGTCTTCGCGCTCGACCAGCGCGGTCACGGCCACAGCGACTGGCCGGGGGAGTACGGCCTGGAGTCCTGGCGTGACGACGCGATCGGCTTTGTCCAGGCGCTCGGCCTCGGCCCGGTCACGCTCATCGGCCACTCCCTGGGCGGCACCGCCGCCCTGCTGCTGGCCGCCCACCGCCCGGACCTGGTCTCCCGCCTGATCGTCGAGGAACCCGCCCCGCCCGTTCCCGCCGATCCGCCGCAGCAGGTCCCGGCCCCGCCGCCCGGCCCCGCGGCCTTCGACTGGCAGGCCAAGGTCGCCGTCGTCGCCGAACGGAACGCCCCGGCCCCGCACTGGCGCGCGGCCCTGCCCGCGATCACCGCCCCCACGCTCGTGATCGCCGGCGGCCCCACCAGCCATATCCCCCAGCATCATCTCGCCGAGCTGGCCGGTGCCATCCCCGGCGCCCGCCTGGTCGCCGTCGAGGGTGCCGGCCACCTCGTGCACGAGGAGCGCCCGGGGGAGTATCTGGCGGCCGTGACGTCCTTCCTGGCGGGCTGCGGATAGGGTGCGGGCACACCGCTGACGCACCGTCAACGCAACGGGTATCGGCGGGGATTGACGCTCTTCGTGCCGCGGGGCACGGCTCCGAGAAAGGCTCGATGTGCAGGTGACCACCTCGATGCGCCGCACGCTGCTCGCCGGGACCGCCGCCGCGGTGCTGTTCGCCGGGGCCGGGAGCGCCGCAGCGGCGCCGGCCGCCGCGCCCGTACGGCCGGCCGCGGTACCGGCCGGCGCCGCGTCCGCACCGGTCGTTCCCGTCTCAGCGCCGGTCGTTCCCGTCTCCGCGTCGGCCGGGCGGCTGCGCCCCTTGGCCGCGCTCTCGGCCGAGCGGCTGGCCACCGCCGATCTGGTGGCGGCGGCGAAGTGGGGGACCGGCAGCCCGATCGACGACCCGGCGCGGGAGCGCGAGGTGCTGGACGCGGTGGCCGAGCAGGCCCGCCAGTGGGGCGCCGACCCGGAGGCGACCAGGCGGATCTTCCGGGACCAGATCGAGGCGAACAAGCTCGTCCAGCGCGGGCTGCACCGCCGCTGGGACGCGGACCCCGCGCACGCCCCCACCACCCGCCCGGACCTCGCCCGGGTCCGCCAGGAGATCAACCGCCTCAACACGGAGCTGGTCCGGGCCATCGCCGTGTCCCCGCAGGCCCGCACGGCGCCGGGCTGCGGGCCGCGACTGGTGGTCTCCGCGCTGCGGGTGGGCCGGGAGCGGCATCTGGACCTGCTGCACGCGGCGGGGCTGGCCCGGTCGCTGCGGTCGGTCTGCGGGGGATAACCGGCGGACGGCCGGGGCCGGCGGGGCCGCGGGTGGCCGGATCGGTCCGTCCGTCCGCTCATGCCTCCGCTTCGCCCGAGGCCACCGCCTTGGCCCAGCGGTAGTCCGCCTTGCCGCTGGGCGACCGCTGGATGCGGTCGGTGAAGACGACCTGGCGGGGGATCTTGTAGCCGGCCAGCCGGGTCCGGCAGTGGGACTGGATTCCGGTCAGGTCCAACGGATCGGCGTCCGGGCGGAGTTGGACGACGGCGGCGACCCGGCTGCCCCAGCGGTCGTCCGGGACGCCGGCGACCAGCACGTCGTAGACGGCCGGATGCGCCTTCAGGGCCTGCTCCACCTCCTCCGGATAGATCTTCTCGCCGCCGGAGTTGATGCACTGCGAGCCCCGGCCCAGCACCGTGACGACGCCGTCCGGGCCGACGGTGGCCATGTCGCCGAGCAGCACCCAGCGGTCCCCGTCCGCCTCGAAGAACGTCTCGGCGGTCTTCGCCGGGTCGTTGTGGTAGCCGAGCGGCACATGTCCGCGCAGCGCGAGGCGGCCCACCTCGCCGGCCGCGACCGGGCGGCGGGTGGCCGGATCGAGCACCGCGGTACGGGAGTTGACGTTCAGCCGGAAGCCCTGGTCGGGGCCTGAGTCGTCGGTGGCGGTGCCGTTGAAGCCGGACTCCGAGGAGCCGAAGTTGTTCAGCAGCAGCGCGTTCGGCACCAGGGCGCGGAACTGGGCGCGGACGGTGTCGGAGAGGACCGCCCCGGAGCTGCTGACGCTGAACAGGGATGAGCAGTCGGTCCCCTTGAGCGGGCCGGTGAGCGCGTCCACCAGTGGCCGCAGCATCGCGTCGCCCACCAGGGAGACGCAGGTGACCCGCTCCCGCTCAAGGGTGCGCAGCGTCTCCTCCGGCGTGAACTTGCGGTGCACGACGACCTTCTGGCCGAAGTGGAAGGCGATGAACGCGGTGAGCATCGAGGTGCCGTGCATCAGCGGGGGCGTCGGGAAGAAGACCAGGCCCTCGCCGCCGGCCGCGACCCGCTGCGCCAACTCCTCCGGGCGGGCCACCGGTTCGCCGGTCGGGGCGCCGCCGCCCATCCCGGAGAAGAAGAGGTCCTCGTGGCGCCACACCACCCCCTTGGGCATGCCGGTGGTGCCGCCGGTGTAGACGATGATCCGGTCGTCGGCGGAGCGCGGTGCGAAGTCCCGCGCGGGGGAGCCGGCCGCCTCGGCCTCCGCCAGCGGCACCGGCGCGATCCGCGGTGCGGCGGCCCCGTCGGGCGCTGTGCCGACCCGCACCAGGTGGCGCAGCGCCGGCGTCCGCGGCAGCGCCCCGGCGACCCGGTCGGTGAACTCCGCGTCGAAGACCAGCGCCACCAGGTCGGCGTCACGGAAGAGGTAGACCAACTCCTCCTCGACGTATCGGTAGTTGACGTTCACCGGTACGGCGCGCAGTTTCAGGCAGGCGTAGACGGACTGGAGGTAGGCGACGCCGTTGTAGAGGTGCAGTCCGACGTGGTCGCCGGGGCCGATGCCGTGGTCGGCGAGGTGGTGGGCCAGCCGGTTGGCGGCGCGGTCCAGTTCCGCGTAGGTCAGCCGCCGCTCGGCGCCGGTGCCCGGATGGTCGTAGGACACCAGCGCCTCGCGGTCGGGGACGGCGTCGACGATCGACTCGAAGAGGTCGGCGAGGTTGTACTCCATGGCTCCTCCAGACCGGGCGGGCGTCGGCTCGGCGGTCATTAGAGCGCCGACGCGGAGCGCAGGGAAGGCTCCGCACCAAGAAAACTGACTGACCGTCAGAAAAGCCTTGAACTCGCCGTGCGGCTCCTGCACCCTGTTCTGCGTCGGGAGACGGGAGGACCGAATGGGCGGGACCGAACACCCCACGACCGCACCGGCTCGGCCGGAGGACGCGGCGACCGAACACCTCACCGTGGAGCGCACCGGCGCGACACTGGTGCTCACCCTCGATCGGCCGGCGGCCAGGAACGCGCTCTCCCTGCCGATGCTGGTCGGCCTGTACGACGGCTGGCTCGCCGCCGACGCCGACGACGGCATCCGCTCGATCGTGCTGACCGGCGCCGGCGGCACCTTCTGCGCCGGTATGGACCTCAAGGCGCTGGCCGGGGACGGGCTGGCCGGCGACGGATACCGCGCACGGCTGCGCGCCGACCCCGATCTGCACTGGAAGGCGATGCTGCGCCACCACCGCCCGCGCAAACCGGTCATCGCCGCCGTCGAGGGCCACTGCGTCGCCGGCGGTACGGAGATCCTCCAGGGCACCGACATCCGGGTCGCCGGCGAGGGCGCCACCTTCGGGCTCTACGAGGTGCGGCGCGGCCTGTTCCCCATCGGCGGCTCCACCGTCCGCCTGCCCCGCCAGATCCCCCGCACCCACGCCCTGGAGATGCTGCTCACCGGCCGCCCCTACCCGGCGCCCGAGGCCGCCAGGATCGGCCTGATCGGCCATGTCGTCCCCGACGGCACCGCGCTGGAGAAGGCCCTGGAGATCGCCGAGCGGATCAACGCCTGCGGCCCGCTCGCCGTCGAGGCGGTCAAGGCGTCCGTCTACGAGACGGCCGAGATGACCGAGACCGACGGGCTCGCCGCCGAACTCGCCCGCGGCTGGCCGGTCTTCGCCACCGCGGACGCCAAGGAGGGCTCCCGCGCCTTCGCCGAGAAGCGGCCACCGGTCTTCCGGCGCGCCTGACCCCACCCGACCGAGGAGTCCGCCATGCCAGAGGTCCTCACCGCGCCGCTCGTCGTCGAATTCCCCTTCACCCGCTCGCTCGGCCCGGTCCTCGGTGCCTTCCTCACCGGCCTGCGCGAACGCACCGTCCTCGGGGTCCGGGCCCGCGACGGCAAGGTGGTGGTGCCGCCTGTGGAATACGACCCGGTCACCGCCGAGGAGCTCCGCGACCTGGTCGAGGTTGCCCCGACCGGCACCGTCACCACCTGGGCCTGGAACCCCTCCGCGCGCCGCGGCCAGCCGCTGGCCACCCCCTTCGCCTGGGTCCTGGTCCGGCTCGACGGCGCCGACACCGCCCTGCTGCACGCCCTGGACGCGCCCGGCCCGGACGCCGTGCGCACCGGCATGCGGGTCCGTATCCGCTGGGCCGCCGAACGCACCGGCGCCATCACCGACATCGCCTGCTTCGAGCCCGCGGACGAGGAGCCGACGCCACCGGGCGGCGAGCCCGCACCGCACCAAGTGCGCCCGCACAGTGGCGAGTTCGCCGACCCGGTGACCGGTATCACCGCCCCGGCCCGGCTCGACTACACCTACGCGCCCGGCCGCACCCAGTCCCGCTACCTCCAGGCGCTCGCCGAGCGGCGCATCCTCGGCGAGCGCTGCCCGGCCTGCGGCAAGGTCTACGTCCCGCCCCGGGGCGCCTGCCCCACCTGCGGGGTCGCCACCGGCGAACAGGTCGAGGTCGGCCCCCGCGGCACCATCACCACCTTCTGCATCGTCAACATCAAGGCCCGCAACCTCGACATCGACGTGCCCTACGTCTACGCCCATATCGCCCTGGACGGCGCCGATCTCGCCCTGCACGCCCGGATCGGCGGCATCCCCTACGACCAGGTGCGGATGGGGCTGCGCGTGGAGCCCGTCTGGACCGAGGGCGCCTTCCCCCATAGCCCTCAAGGCACGGGAGGTGCCCCCGTCCCCGACCACTACCGGCCCACCGGCGAGCCCGACGCCGACTACGACGGCTACAAGGAGCTGATCTGATGTCCGAGCCCGTGCGCGGACCGGCTCGCGAGGTCGCCATCGTCGCCTTCGCACAGAGCGCGCACGTCCCGGACAGCACCGGGACGTCCGAGGTCGAGATGCTGATGCCGGTGTTGCACGACGTCCTCGCACAGGCCGACCTTAAGGCCCGGGACATCGGTTTCACGTGCTCCGGCTCGTCCGACTACCTCGCCGGACGCGCCTTCTCGTTCACCATGGCGCTGGACGGCGTCGGCGCCTGGCCGCCGATCTCCGAGTCCCATGTGGAGATGGACGGCGCCTGGGCGCTCTACGAGGCCTGGGTCAAGATCCTCACCGGTGAGGCCGACACCGCGCTGGTCTACGCGTACGGGACCTCCTCCTCCGGCGACCTCCGCGAGGTCCTCACCCGCCAACTCGACCCGTACTGCCTCGCCCCGCTCTGGCCCGACTCCGTGGCCCTCGCCGCCCTCCAGGCCCAAGCGCTGCTCGACGCCGGGCTCACCGACGCCCGCGAACTGGCCGCGATCGGCGCGCGCAGCCGGGGCCGCGGACCGGACGACGGCCCCGGCCGACAGGTCGTCGGGCCGCTGCGCACCGGCGACTGCCCGCCGGTCGTCGACGGCGCCGCCGCCGTCGTCCTCGCCGCCGGCGACACCGCCCGCCGGCTGACCGACCGCCCGGCCTGGATCCGCGGCCTGGACCACCGCATCGAGACGCACGCCCTGGGCGTCCGCGACCTCACCGACTCGCCCTCCACCCGGCTCGCCGCCGAACGCGCCGGCGCCTTCGACGCCCCCGTCGAACTCGCCGAACTGCACGCCCCGTTCACCTCCCAGGAGGTCGTGCTGCGCCGCGCGTTGCGCCTGGACGCGCCCGGCAGCACGGTCCGCGTCAACCCGTCCGGCGGCGCCCTGGCCGCCAACCCGATGATGGCCGCCGGACTGATCCGCCTCGGCGCGGCGGCCGCCGCCGTCCAGCGCGGCGAGGCGGACCGCGCCCTGGCGCACGCCACCTCGGGGCCGTGCCTGCAACAGAACCTGGTCGCCGTCCTGGAGGGGGAGCGATGAGCAGCGCAGCGACCGCGAAGGAGCCGGTGGCCGTCGTCGGCATCGGCCAGACCCAGCACGTCGCCGCCCGGCGCGACGTCTCGCTCGCCGGGCTGGTCCGCGAGGCCGCCCGACGGGCGCTGGAAGACGCCGAGTTGGGCTGGGCCGACATCGACGCGGTGGTGCTCGGCAAGGCCCCCGACTTCTTCGAGGGGGTGATGATGCCGGAGCTCTACCTCGCCGACGCGCTCGGCGCGGTCGGCAAGCCGATGCTCCGGGTGCACACCGCCGGCTCGGTCGGCGGCTCCACCGCCCTGGTCGCGGCCAACCTCATCGCCGCCCGGGTGCACCGCACGGTCCTCACCCTCGCCTTCGAGAAGCAGTCCGAGTCCAACGCGATGTGGGGCCTGTCCCTGCCGATCCCCTTCCAGCAGCCGCTGCTGGCCGGCGCCGGCGGGTTCTTCGCCCCGCATGTGCGCGCCTACATCCGCCGCTCCGGCGCCCCCGTCACCACCGGCTCCCTGGTCGCCTACAAGGACCGCCGCAACGCCCTCAAGAACCCCTACGCCCACCTCCACGAGCACGACCTGACCCTGGAGCAGGTCCGGTCCTCCCCGATGCTCTGGGACCCGATCCGCTACTCCGAGACCTGCCCCTCCTCCGACGGCGCCTGCGCCATGGTCCTCACCGACCGGACCGGTGCCGCCCGCGCCCCGCACCCGCCGGCCTGGGTGCACGGCGGGGCGATGCGCAGCGAGCCCACCCTCTTCGCCGGCAAGGACTTCGTCTCCCCGCAGGCCGGCAAGGACTGCGCCGCGGACGTCTACCGCCAGGCCGGGATCACCGACCCGCGCCGCCAGATCGACGCCGTCGAGATGTACGTCCCGTTCTCCTGGTACGAGCCGATGTGGCTGGAGAACCTCGGCTTCGCCGAGGAGGGCGAGGGCTGGCGGCTCACCGAGTCCGGGGTGACCGCGCTCGACGGCGACCTGCCCGTCAACCCCTCCGGCGGGGTGCTCTCCACCAACCCCATCGGCGCCTCCGGAATGCTCCGCTTCGCCGAGGCCGCCCTCCAGGTCCGCGGCCGGGCCGGAGCGCACCAAGTCGAGGGCGCCCGGCGGGCGTTGGGGCATGCGTACGGGGGCGGTGCGCAGTTCTTCTCGATGTGGCTGGTGGGTGCCGACGCCCCCGCCACCTGACGCCCCGCCGTCCGCCGCAGGTCCTCTGTCCGTCCCCGTGCGCAGTCGTTACCCTGGCCACCGATGACGACCGGGAGGAGCGGTTACGTGGCCGACAGCATCACCGACCAGCGGCTCGCGGGCGGGCCCAGGCCCGAACTCGACCTGGCCAACGCCGACTGGCAGACGAGCACTCGGGGTGTGGGCGGAGATGTCCAGATCGCCTTCGTCGAGGGCTATATCGCGATGCGCAACGGCCGCAGTCCGGACATCCCGGCGCTGATCTTCACCCCCGCGGAGTGGCGGGGCTTCGTCCTCGGCGCCCGCGAGGGCGAGTTCGACCTGACGTGAGCCGGGCCGGGCCGGGCCGGGCTGAGCTGGGCCGGCCCGGCCCGGCCCCCGCCGCGGCGCGGGCCGGGGCGTCAGGTGAGCACCACGCACCCCCGCTCCCGCAGGGCGCGGACCGGTGCCGCCGCGTCGTCCACCGCGTTCCAGCGCAGGTCCAGCTTCTCCAGGGCCGGCAGTTCGGCGATCCAGTGCGGCAGTTCGCCGAGCCGGTTGCCGCGCAGGTCCAGCCGCCGCAGCAGGGGGAGCCCGCGCAGCGCCCCGGGGACGTGCGGCAGCGCGTTGTCCCGCAGTTCCAGGACGCGCAGCGCGCCGAGCCGCGCGACGCCGTCCGGCAGCCCGGTCAGCCCGTTGCCGCCCAGCCACAGCTCCCGGAGTCGCCCCAGCCCTGCCGCCGACGCCGGTAGCTCCGTCAACTCGGAGCGCTGCACCCGGAGTTCGACCAGCGCGGCCATCTCCCCGATCTCCGCCGGGAGTCGCCCCAGCGGATTGTCCCCGGCGTTGAGGTAGCCCAGCCGGTCCAGCCGGCAGAGCGCGTCCGGCAGGGCGGTGAGGCGGTTGTCGTGGACGTAGAGGTAGCGGGTCAGGCTCCCGGCCAGTGCGCCGATGTCCTCGGGGAGCGCGGTGAGGGCGTTGTGGCCGAGGTCGAGGGTGTGCAGCCGGTGCAGGCGGCCGAGTCCGGCCGGGATCGCGGTGAGGCGGTTGTCGGCCAGGATCAGCACCTCGCAGTCCCGCCGCCCCCACACCTCGTCCGGGACCGAACCCAGGCCGTCCCGCCAGTAGTCGAGGCGGACGGCGGCCTGCCCGGTCACGGCCAGGGCCCCAGCTCGGGCAGCGGGCCGGCGGTCCCCGCGCGCTCGCACCCGAGCCGGGTGTGCGGGGTGCGGCCGGCCAGCCAGGCCGCGAGCGCGGTGAGCGGACCGCGCACCGTCACCACCGGGGCGTCGGCCGGGCCGTACCGGCGCACCGCTGCGGGCACGTCCACCGGTTCCAGGACGAGCCGGACGCCTTCGGGGGCGCGGGGTGCCAGGTGGTCCAGGAGGTGGTGGCACAGCTCCGGCGGCCACTGCTGCGGTCCGGGGCCGAGCCGGGCGTCCGAGGTGTGGATCGTCAACTCCCGCCACCAGGCCAGCAGTGCGCCGCGCAGCGCGCCGTCGCGGTAGCGCACCGGGCGGGACCAGTCGTCCGGGCCGACCGCCGCCCAGGCCGCGGACGCCTCCGCCAGCGCCTGGGCCACCGCCGCCCGCAGGGCCGCGGCATCGCGCCGGGCGCCCGCCTCGATGGCGGCGGCGCGGGCCGGTCGCCCGCCGTCGTACGGGTCGATCGACTCGCCGCGCAGGGCGTAGCGGGCCTGGCGGGCCATCGCCAGGCCGATGCCCTCGATATGCGCGAGGACATGGGCCCGGGACCAGCCCGGCAGCGCGCTGGGCTCCCGGATCGCGGTGTCCGTGAGTCCGGGCAGCAGGGCGCGCAGCCGGGCCTGTCCGGCCTCGACCGCCTCCCGTACGGCGTCGGCGTCCGGTGCCGCTCCCGGCAGCGGCCACGCGGTGGACAGCTCCACCGGATCGTCGGGCGTCTCCGCCGGGCCGACGGCGGGCGGATCGCCCTCGAACACCGGTAGGTCGCGCAGGAGTTGACGACGTTCGGTCATGCCTCCCCCTCGGGTGTTAATGGTTGAGCGTGACCGTACCATTAGCCTCATGGACGCAACACGGCTCGCCCTGGACCTCGCCGTCACCATCCGCCACGACGGACACGGCGGCGTCGCCGACGACCTGGCCGACACCACCGGACTCACCGCCTGGATCCGCGACCGGGCCGACGCCCTGGACTGCGCCGCGGACGGCCCGCCCACCGCCGACGAGGCGCTGCTCACCGCCGTGCGCGAGCTGCGGGACGCGGTCCGCGCACTGTTCGCCCGCGCCGTCCGCCCCGGCCCGCCCAGCCCCGCCGACGCCCACCGGCTGCTCCCCGAGGACCAGGCGCTCGCCCGGCTCAACGCGGCCGCGGCCCGCGTCCCCACCGCCCCCCACCTCACCTGGGAGCCCGAGACGCTTCCTGTGCTGCGCGACCTCCCCACCGCCGCCGCGCCCGCCGCCGACCGGCTCACCGCCGCACTGGCCCGGGCCGCCCTCGCCTTCCTCGGCGGCCCGGACCGCGACCGGCTGCGCGCCTGCCCGGCCCCACGCTGCGTGCGCTACTTCGTCAAGGAGCACGCCCGCCAGGAGTGGTGCAAACCGTCCTGCGGCAACCGCGCCCGCGTCGCCCGGCACCACCGAAGGCACCGGGAGGGCGACGGCCCCGGCGCCGGCTGACCGCCCCCGCAGCCGCCCGTGCGCGGGGCGGACATCCGCGCGGCCGGGCAGGCCGGGACACGTACGATGGCGGCATGTCCTTCCTCCGTCGCCGCAGCGCAGCCACGCCCGCCGGTCCAGACTTCGACGTACTCGCCATGGACCCCGGGGACTGGCCCGGAAATCTCGGGGCCGGGCTGCTGCCCGCGCCCGACGGGAGCTGCCAGGGCGTGTTCCTCCGCTACGACCTGTTCGGCGGCCGCGGCCCGGCGATGATCATCGGCAATCTGCCGGAGGGCTCGCCCGCCCGCGAGGTCGAGGAGGACGAGGTGCCCTTCGAGGTGGCCCAGCTGCTCGCGGCGCTCGACAACGACGAGCCGGTGACGGTCGTGGAGACCGAGGACACCCCCGTGATGCACCAGGACAACCTCCTGATCGTCAAGCGCATCAAGTGCTCCGAGAGCCGCGTCTCCTGTGTGCAGTTCGACCGCAGCGACGGCGTGCTGGTGACCATCGCCAGCTGGGACCGCCCGATCACCGACGACCTCTACGCGCTGCTCAAGCCGCTGCCGGCGGAGCTCTTCCAGCAGGGCTGACACGGCGCGCGCACCCGCGCCCGCGGCACACGGACCCGCGCCCGGCGGACGGCCTCATGGCCGCCCACCGGGCGCGAGCGCGTTCCCTCGGCGTGCCGGACGGATGTCCGGCGACCGGATCTAGTCCTGCGAGGACCGCACGTCCACATCGGCCGCCCGCACATAGCCGACCCGGTGGCCCACCTGGATCTCGTAGTAGACGTCGTGGCCGCGGACCACCGCGTGCTTGGACACGTCGAAGGTCGGCGAGAAGAAGTAGTCCGACCGCATGCGGTCACCGACGGCGTACTCCTGGCCGGCGAGCAGCTTGTACGGCAGCGGGGTCACCGCCTGCACCGGCACCTGCGAGGGGTACGCGTCCTGCTCCGGGTAGGCCCGCCCGTAGACCGGGATCTCCGTCCGGCCCGGCTTCGGCGTGGCCACCAGCCCCTTGGCGTTGACCGCCGTCGGGTGGGAGCGCGGGTTGTGGAACCACGCCTCCTGCCCCAGGTACCAGATCGCCGTCCAGTCGCCGGCCCGGTCCGCCACCGCGAACTGCTGCCCGGTCGTGGCCCGCGCCCCGGTGTCGTTCACCCCGGTCGTGGTCGCCGCACCGCCCGGGTGCAGCCCGATGTCCTGGATCAGCGGCGCGTCCTCACTGGGCGCGGTGTGCAGCCGGACCGCGGTCGAACCGTGGTCCGCACAGGGCTGGCCTGGCTTCTCGCAGTCGGTGTAGACCGGCCGGTTGCCCTCGTAGGACGGGCGGATGGTGACCAGACCGCCGTGCCGGCCCGCGGTGGCGGTGAACGGGCGGCCCAGCAGCCTGAAGTAGTGCGCCCAGTCCCAGTACGGGCCGGGGTCGGTGTGCATCCCCGGGATCGTCGACGGGATGGTGCCGGGCACGTTGTCGTGGCCCAGGATGTGCTGCCGGTCCAGCGGGATGTCGTACTTCCCGGCCAGGTACTTCACCAACCGGGCCGAGGTGCGGTACATCGCCTCCGTGTACCAGGCGTCCGGCGCGGCGAGGAACCCCTCGTGCTCGATGCCGATCGAGTGCGCGTTGACGTACCAGTTGCCCGCGTGCCACGCGACGTCCTTGGTGGGCACGTGCTGGGCGATCAGCCCGTCCGAGGAGCGGACGGTGTAGTGCCAGGACACATACGTGGGGTCCTTGATCAGCCGCAGGGTGGTCTCCCAGGACCCCTCGGTGTCGTGGATCACGATGGTGTCGATCCGCTGGTCCTTGGGTCGGTCCGCCAGATCGTGGTTGCCGTAGTTGGCCCCGTTGTCGTACTGCTCGTACGGCGCCGGCCAGGACTCGCAGGCCACCGACCAGGGGCACTCCAGCGCCCCGCCGGAACCGCGGGCGGCGGCGCGCTGCACGGTGGCGCCACCGAGGCGCTGCGCCTGGGCGGTGTCGGCGGCCAGCCGTGGCGCGGCGGCCAGGGTGACCTGCTGCCCCGCGTCCGTGGTGCGGGCCTGCCCCTGCCGCATCACGTCGAAGACGTCCCGGGCGAAGGCCGCACCGCTGCGCGCGTCGTCCCCGCTGCCGTAGCGGGCCACCGCCGCGTACCACTGCGCCGGGTCGCTGCTGGCCGGCAGCCCCAGCTCGCGCTGGGCGGCGGCCAGCAGCGCGGCGCCGCCGAGCACGTTCGCGGCCTGGTCGGTCCGCAGCTTCGCGGCCGGCAGCCCGGTGAGCTGCGCGGCCCGCGGCAACGTCCGCAGCCGGGCCGGGAGTTGGGCGGGCAGCACCGCCTGCCGCGCCTGTGTCTGCGGGGGCCTCCGGAGCGGCCGGGCCGCGTCCCCGCGCGCGTCCTCGGTGTCCGCGCTGAACTCCGCCGTCCGCGCCACGGCCGCCCGGGCGTCGGTCAGGTGCATCGGCCCGTAGCCCCCCGAGACGCTGGGCGCCCCGGCGTGGCCGTCCCAGCGGGATTCCAGGTACGAGACGCCGAGCAGCACGCTGCGCGGGACGTGGTAGCGCGCGGCGGCCGCGTCGAAGGCCCGTTGCAGGGCGCCGGACGGGGGCTTTCCGGCGCCCGCTGACGGGGCCGCCGAGACCAGGGGCAGCAGCAGCGCCGTCGCGGCGACGGCGGTGGCGGATCTGCGCAGCACCCGATGCCGGGTTCTCGACGCGTCTTCCGGTGCGGATCCTCGCAAAACAGCCTCCTCAGGCCGGCCCGGGCCGGGCCGGTGCGACGGTGGTGTGCCAGGGCCTGCCCGGTGGAGCACGAATCGGCCAGGCCGCGGCCGTGCGGGAGATCCCGAGACTAAGGCCCGGGGTCGGCCGTGACCATAGGTGTGCCGACGCGCCGTCAAACGCCTCACCCGCCGGGGATTGTGCACGTCAGGGCAGCATCGCCAGGAGCCTTCCCGGCCCCGACCCCGGACCTGCGGGGCGTCAGTGGAATGGACCAATGCATGCGTGAGCGGCGCGGCCCCACCGGGCCGCGCCGCTCACGCATTTCCCTTCGAAGGCGGTGGTCAGCGCGTGCCGACCGCCGCCCGGACCGCCCGCCGCGCCATCTGCACGTCGTCGTGCAGCCTGCGCAGCAGCAGCCGCTGCTCCTCACCGGCCGTCAGCACCCCGGTGTGCCCGGGAGTCTCGGCCGCGGCCGGTGCGGGGTCGCGCATGGTCCGCTGCACCGCGGTCTCGTACCGCCGGATCTCGCGGGTGAGCACAAGCATCAGATTCACCAGGAAGGCGTCCCGCGCGCTGGTGCCCGCCGTCTGGGCGAGCTGGCTGATGTGCCGGCGGGCCACCGGGGCGTCGCCGAGCACCGTCCAGAGCGTCGCCAGGTCGTAGCCCGGCAGGTACCAGCCGGCGCTGTCCCAGTCCAGCAGCACCGGGCCGGCCGGCGAGAGCAGGACGTTGTTCAGCAGGGCGTCGCCGTGGCAGAACTGGCCCTGGGTGTGCGCCAGGCCGTGCAGCAGCTTCTGGAGGTCGCCCAGATCCCGGTCGGTGAGCAGCCCCAGGTCGTGATAGCGCCCGATCCGGCCCGCGTAGTCCAGCGGGGCGTCGAAGAGGCCGGGCTGCGGACGCCAGGCGTTGAGCCGGCAGATCGCGCCGAGTGCGGCCCGCACATCGGCCCGGGGCGGCGCCTCGGAGGGGTGCCGGGCGAGGGCCGCCACCCGGCCCGGCATGCGCTCGACCACCAACGTGCAGTTGTCGGGGTCGGCCGCCACCAGCCGCGGCACCCGAACCGGCGGACGATGCCGGACGAATGCGCGGTATGCCCTTATTTCCCTCCGGAAGCTCTCGGCCCATGCGGGGGAGTGGTCCAGTAAACACTTGGCGACCGCGCTCATCCGGCCGGTCGTCCCCAGGAGCAGTACGGACTTCCCGCCCCGGCGCAGCACCTGGACCGGGTTGAACTCCGGGCAGATGCGGTGCACCGAGGCGACGGCAGCACGCAGCTGGGCGCCCTGAGGGCCGGACAAGTCGAGTCTGCCGCTGACCGGTTGGGTGCCCAACCCCTGTGCCCGCCGGTTCCGGCCGCCGGCCAGACCCGTCATCGCGCCCGCCGCGGGGGAGGGGTCGAGGTACGGCCCGCTGCCGGCAGGGTGCGGGCGGTACGTCCGGGTGGGGGCGGTCACGGCGGACGATGCTGCATACATGGGTGAGACAGGTCCCTTCGTGCGCCGACGAGTTGCGTGCGCTCCCGGCCCGGCGGCGGAAACCCGCGAACGGGCCCCGTACAGGCGGCCGATCCTCGAGTCCCCGTGCAGGGCACGCACCCTGGGGAATGCGGTCCCGCCACCGGGCCGGGGGCTGCATATCTACCGAACACGGGGCTGCGGGTGGCAGACCATCTGGCGCACCCTGGCGAACCCTGGCGAATGCTCGCAGCGCACGTCACCGGCCGGTTACTGTCAACTCAGTCGAGGAACCTGGGGGCTTGACGTGAGCAGGGAGCCGAACACCCGTCTCGCGGACCTTTTCGGCCTGGCCGGCTGGTCCAAGGGGGAACTCGCGAGGTTGGTCAACCGGCAGGCGGCGGCCATGGGCCACCCGCAGCTGGCGACCGACACCTCGCGGGTGCGGCGCTGGATCGACATGGGGGAGACCCCCAGAGATCCGGTGCCCAAGGTCCTGGCATCTCTCTTCACCGAGCGCCTCGGCCGTGTCGTAACCATCGAGGACCTCGGGTTCGCCCGGACTGGTCGCGCGGGGAAGCGGCAGGCCATGGACGGCCTCCCGTGGGCGCCCGAGCGGACCGCAGCGGTCCTCACGGAATTCACGGGAATGGACCTCATGCTGAATCGACGCGGCTTGGTGGGGGCCGGCGCGGCGCTCGCCGCGGGATCCGCACTCACCAGCGCCATGCACGACTGGCTCCACACCGACCCCACCCCGATCGCTCTCCGCCACGACGATCCACTCGCCCACGAATCCCTGCACGAACTCGACCAGATCGGCCTCGACCGCTACGAGGCGGCCCCCGTGGGGTCCCAGGAGATCGACGCACTGGAGTACTCCGTCGAGGTGTTCCGCCGGTGGGACGCGGCCCGCGGCGGCGGCCTCCAGCGCAAGGCCGTGGTCGGCCAGCTCAACGAGGTCGGCGGGATGCTCGCCTACCGCCATCCCGACCATCTCCAGCGCCGGTTGTGGGGCGTGGCGGCCAACCTCGCGGTGCTGGCCGGCTGGATGTCCCACGACGTGGGCCTGGAGCCGACCGCGCAGAAGTACTTCATCATCGCCGCCCATGCGGCCCGTGAGGGCGGCGACCGCCCGCGCGCCGGCGAGGCGCTCTCCCGGGCCGCCCGCCAGATGGTCCACCTGGGGCGCCCGGACGACGCCCTGGATCTCATGAAGCTGGCGCAGTCCGGTTCCGGTCAGGAGACCCTGCCGCGCACCCGCGCCATGCTGCACACCATCGAGGCCTGGGCGCATGCGGCCAAGGGGCACGGCCAGGCGATGCGCCGCACCCTGGGCGAGGCCGAGGAGCTGTTCGTCTCGGACAAGGGCGATGTGCCGCCGCCGGCGTGGATGCAGATGTTCGACGAGGCGGATCTGTACGGGATGCAGGCGCTGGCGTTCCGCACCCTCGCCGAACACGACCCGTCCGCCGCCAAGGTCGCGCAGAGTCATGCACAGAAGGCGCTCCAGCTGCGCAAGAGTGGTCATCAGCGGTCGCAGATCTTCGACTACATCTCGATGGCCTCGGCCTGCTTCCTCGGCAACGAGCCCGAACGGGCCGATCGCTACGCCCGGTTGGCGCTGGTCTCCATCGGGGAGAACTCCTCGCACCGCACCTGGGACCGGCTGCGGGAGATGTTCCGGCTCACCGGCCAGTACACCGACTGCGGCAGGATCCAGGACCTCCGTGCCGAGCTCCAGCAGGTCCTGCCGAAGCCGAAGCCCAAGGGGAAGGCGGTGGGCGTGCCGACGGGCCTCGGGGTGGACGGGGTGTCGAGCCTCCGGGCCTGAGCCCCGGGCCCGTGGCCAGGGCACTCCGTCCGGGTCCGCGCCCGCATCGGTCCCGACGACCGATGTCGTCAACAACCCTTAGGGCGCCGGACATCCGGATCGAGCCGCCGACGGACGACAGTCAGCCATCCTCAGCCGACCAGGCCGTTCTGACCGATACGTGGCACCGTGTCTCGAATGTGGTCAGGAGGTGTTCCGCCAGTGCGCCCCGGGGCCATCGGGGCGGCCGGCGCCGTCGAGGCAGGTCCGCCCTCGACGGTCACGCCGTGCGGTGGGGCGTCAGTCGCCGATCTGGGCGATCAGCACACAGCCGTCGTCCTCGCGCTCGGTGGCGCCGAACTCCTCGACCACGATGCGGACGCTGTCCTGTGCGCTGCGGGCCGTGCCGAAGCGCGGTGCCAGGGCCAGGAGCCGCTCGGTGCCCTCGCGGTCGCTCTCCGGGCCGTGGGTGCGGCGCGGCGCCAGCCCGTCGGTGTGCAGCACCAGTAGGTCGCCGGGCGCCAGTTGCTCGGTGTGCTGGTCGTAGTTCGCGCCCGTCATGGCGCCGAGCAGCATCCCGTCCGGCGGGTCCAGCGCGCGCCCCGTGCCGCCGCGGAACAGCAGCGGTGCGGGGTGCCCGGCCTGGGCCCACTCCAGCGTTCGCGTCGCGGGGTCGAACTGGCAGCACACCGCGCTGCCCAGTGCCGGCTGGCTGGCGGTGTCCAGCAGCTGGTTGAGGAAGCCCATCAGCTGTGCCGGCCGGTGCCCGGCCACGGCCATCCCGCGCAGTGCGCCGAGCACCATCGCCATCCCCGACGTCGCCGCGACGCCGTGCCCGGTGAGATCGCCGACGCTCAACAGCGTGCGCCCGTCGGGGAGTTGCAGCGCGTCGTACCAGTCGCCGCCGATCAGGGCGGAGGTGCCGGCCGGCAGATAGCGCCCGGCGAGGTCCAGCGTGATCGGGCCGTCCTCGGGGAACCGCAGCGAGCTGCGCCAGGGCGGCAGCACGGACTCCTGGAGCTCGACCGCGAGCCGGTGCTCGGTCTGCGCGACGTGCCGCTGGTGCTGGAGCGAGTCGCCGGTCTCGCGCACCGTCATCTGGCTGCGGCGCAGTTCGCTGACGTCCCGGAGCACCGCCCACATGCAGGCGGTGCCGCCGTCGGCGTCGAGCACCGGTTCGCCGACCATGTGGACCGTGCGGATATCGCTGTCGGTGCGCACGATGCGGAACTCGCCGTCGATCGGCCGGCCGTCCACCAGGCAGTCGGTGACCATCACGGCCAACTGCTCCTGGTCGTCGGGGTGGACGAGGGACGGCAGCTCGTCCAGTGTCAACGGGCCGTCGGCGACGGGCCGGCCGAACATCGCGAACAGCTCGTCGGACCAGGTGACTTCGTCGGTGAGCAGATTCCATTCGGCGCTGCCCACCCGGCGCAGCAGTGCGCCCCGCGCGGGCGCCGCCGGCTCGGGCGGGGCGGCCGGCGGCTCGAGGGGCGGCTCCGCACCTTCGGCGAGCGCGGTCGGCAGACCCTCTCTGAGCTGGTCGAGATGGCCCCCGAGGTCGTCCAGGTGGTGGACGGCGAGGTCGCACAGTGCCCGCTGCCAGCGCAGCTGCGGGTCGGTGGCGAGGTCGGCGGCGTCCGCGGACTCTCTGCGCACCGCGTCGAGACCACCGCGCAGGGTGCGGGCCTGCGAGATCAGTGCCTCGACCGCGTCACGCTCGGGATTCCGATCGGCTGGGTGATCCGCGAAGAGGGGGGGCGGCATGACGTACTCCGTGATCAGGCGGCGCCGGGTCGAATGGGCCGGTTACGACTCTTGCACAGGCTGCGACAGTGCGTAAGGGATTTGGCATTACCCGATACGGTGGTGCATCCGGCATATGCCAACGGCCTCCCTCCGGCGACCGGGCCCGAATCGGCGGAATGAATCATTCCACGCTAGGCTGCGGCCGCCGTACAGCTGTCTACCCCGCCGATCCACGGGGGGAACGACGCATAGGGCCCGTGGTCACCGGCAAGAATGCCGGTCAGCGGAAATCCCGTTGCCAGCCTGTCCCCCGCACCGGATGCTGACTTCATGTTCGATCCAGACATAGCGCCCAGTGGCACCCTGCTCGGCCTCCTTCAGCGAGGCCGCGGCGACGGGACCCTGCATGCCCTCGCGGCGCCGCGGGCCGAGGCGCTCGCGGCACTCAACGACAGTGTGCTGTGCGACCCGCGCCGGGACTGGCAGGTGGAGAACCGCTCGCTCTACTACGCGCGCCTCTACATGCAGCTCGACGGCGGACTGGAGGAGATCGAACGTCACCTCTTCCACCCCGACGACCGCACCGACACCGGCGAGGAGCGCACCGGCCTCGCCCTCGCCGTCCTCGGCCACCTCGCCGCGTACGGCAGGGACGCCGCCCGGCTGCTGCTGCGCAGCTACGCCGCGGTCGGCAGCAACTGGCGCTGGGCCCTAGACGAGCTCGCGCTGCGTGACGACGACGCCGGGCTGATGGGCCTGGCCCCCGCTGTGCTGGCCCGCTTCCCCTTGACCACGGAGGGTGACGCCGACCTCGCCGCCACGGTGCGCGACGCCTTCGAGCCCCGGCCCTGGCGGCTGTGGGCCGAGGACCCCCGTTACCGCGAGCGGCTGCGCGCCGCCGGGGAGGAGGGGTCCTTCGACCGCTGGCAGCGCCAGCTCCGGCCGCGCGGCCCGCGTCCGGGCTGGAGCGTGGCCGAGGTGCTGGAGTGGGCCGAGCAGGAGCTCGAACCGCGCCCGGAGGAGCACCGCTATCTCGCGGCCGCCCGCTGCCTGAGCGCCGTGGCCGGGCCCGAGGACCGCGCGGAGCTGCTGCGGGCCGGCCGCGGCGGACCGGACGCGGCGCGCGCCGCCGTCCTCCACCACCTCGCCGAACGGGGCGACCCGGAGGCCCTGGACCTCATCGAGGCCGCCGCCACCGACCCGCTCTCCGCCGAACCGCTGGTCTCCGCCGTACTCTGCGCGTACGAGCGGATGCGCAGTGTGGCCGCGGTCGAGCGGGCCCGGATGTGGGCCGCGCGTACCGACCGGCTGGGCGCGTCCGCCGCCGCGGTGCTCGCCCGCCGCGGCGCCCGCCGCGACACCGACCTGGTGCTGGCCGCGCTGCGCCGCACCGTGCGGGAGGAGGGGGCGGACGCCTGCGCGCTGTGGGCACTGGTCGATGGCACCGGCCGCCTCGGGATCGCCTGTGCCGCGCCCGTGCTGCGTCACCTCTACCGCGAGACGTCCTCCTCCCATCTGCGCGGCCGGGCCGCCGCGGCGCTCGCCGTCACCGACCCCGGGTTCGCGGCCGGGTTCGCCGTCGAATGCCTGTGGGACTGCGAGGAGACCACCCGGGAGCTGGCCGCCCGCCACGCCGCCACCGGTGACGACCGGGTCGTCGAGCAGCTGCGCCGCCTCGCCGCCGATCCGGCCGAGGAGGCCGAGGTGCAGACCGCCGTGCGCGCCCGCATCGGGCCGGACGCCTCGGCCGTATGAGGACGGAGCCCGCCCTCGGGGGGCGGGTGGGTGAACGCTCATGGGACGTTCGCCGGTAGGAAAGATCCCCGTGGTCCGGTCCACGCACGGTGCGCCGACAACAGCGGTATGCGCGTCGTCCTCGTCACCGAATCCTTCCCGCCCGACGTCAACGGGGTCGCGCACTGCGCCCTGGAGACCGCCCGCCATCTCGTCCGGCGCGGGCACGACCCGCTGGTCGTCACGCCGCTCGCGAACTCCGCGCCGACCGCCGCCCCGTTCGCGTACGAGAGCCCCTGCCCGGTGGTGCGGGTGCCGTCGATGCCGCTGCCCGGATACCCGCAGGTGCGGATCGCGCTGCCGGGGCGGCGGCTGTCCGCGGCGCTGGACGGGCACCGGCCCGATCTGGTGCACCTGGCGAGCCCGTTCGTCCTCGGTGCGCGGGGGATGACGGCCGCCGCGCGGCGGGGGGTGCCGGCGGTCGCGGTCTACCAGACGGACATGGCCCGCTACGCGCGTACCTACCTGGGGCGCGGCGGGACGGCGGCCTGGCGGCGGATCCGGGCGGTGCACGCCGCCGCCGACCTCACCCTGGCCCCGTCCAGCGCGGCGCTGCTGGACCTGACCGAGCACGGGGTGCCGCGGGTGCGGCTGTGGCCGCGCGGGGTCGACTCGGCGCGGTTCCATCCGGGGCGGCGGGACGCGGTGCTGCGCAGTTCCCTGCTGGCGGGGCGGGAGTTGCTGGTGGGGTATGTGGGGCGGCTGGCTCTGGAGAAGGACGTCCGGCTGCTGGCCGAGACCTCCCGGCTCCCCGGGGTGCGCACCGTGGCGATCGGCGAGGGGCCCAGCGCCGCGGCCCTTCGGGAGCAGCTGCCGGAGGTGCGCTTCCTGGGGCGGCGGACCGGCGACGAACTGGCCCGGCTGCACGCCTCGTTGGACGTGTTCGTGCACACCGGGCCGCACGAGACCTTCTGCCAGACGGTGCAGGAGGCGATGGCGTCCGGCGTCCCCGTGGTCGCGCCGGCCTCCGGCGGTCCGCTGGACCTCGTCGACCACGGGCGGACCGGGCTGCTGGTCCCGCCCGGGGACGCCGCGGCCCTGCGGGACGCGGTGCGCCTGCTGGGCGGGAGCGCGGCGCTGCGGAGGCGGTACGGCGCCGCGGGCCGGCAGGCGGTCGCGGCCCGCACCTGGGAGGCGGTCGGCGACCAACTGCTGGGCCACTACGAGGACGTGCTGGCCGACCGGACGGCGCTGGTGGTGTGACCGCCCGCCCGGCCGGTTCCGGCCGTTTGCCGGACGTGCCGCCCGCGGCGCCCGCGCGGCCCTGACGGAACCGGGCGGCGCTGCCAGAATGGCGGGATGACCGGACGCTGGGAGTTCTGGATCGACCGCGGCGGCACCTTCACCGACGTGGTGGGCAGAAGGCCGGACGGCCACCTCGTCACCGGCAAGCTCCTCTCCCACCGTCCCGAGCGCTATCGGGACGCCGCGGTCGCCGGGATCCGGGCGATGCTGGGGCTCGGCCCGGACGAGCCGGTCCCCGCCGAGCGGGTCGCGGTGGTCCGGATGGGCACCACCGTCGCCACCAACGCCCTCCTGGAGCGCACCGGCGAGCCGACGGTGCTGCTGATCACCGAGGGGTTCCGGGACGCCCTGCGGATCGCCTACCAGAACCGGCCGCGGATCTTCGACCGGCGGATCGTGCTGCCCGAGGCGCTCTACGACCGGGTGATCGAGGTGCCCGAGCGGGTCGGCGCCCGCGGTGAGCCGGTGCGGCCGCTGGAGAGGGAGCACGTCCGCCGGGAGCTGCGGCGGGCCCGCGCGCACGGCCTGCGCAGCGCGGCCGTGGTGCTGCTGCACGGCTACCGGCACCCCGCGCACGAACGGGCCGTCGCCGAGCTCGCCAGGGAGGCCGGCTTCACCCAGGTCAGCTGCTCGCACGAGGTCAGCCCGCTGATGAAGCTGGTGGCGCGCGGGGACACCACGGTCGTCGACGCGTACCTCTCCCCGATCCTGGGCCGGTACGTCGCCGAGGTCGCCGCCCAACTCCCCGGTATCCGGCTGCTGTTCATGCAGTCCAACGGCGGGCTGCGGGAGGCCACGCACTTCCGGGGCAAGGACGCGGTGCTGTCCGGCCCGGCGGGCGGGGTGGTCGGGATGGTGCGGACGGCCGCGGAGGCCGGCGGCCCGGACAGCCGCTTCGAGCGGGTGATCGGCTTCGACATGGGCGGCACGTCCACCGATGTCTCGCACTACGCGGGCGAGTTCGAGCGGATCTTCGGCAGCGAGGTTGCGGGGGTGCGGATGCGCGCCCCGATGATGGACATCCACACCGTCGCCGCCGGCGGCGGCTCCGTCCTGCACTTCGACGGCCGCCGCTATCGGGTCGGCCCCGACTCGGCCGGCGCGGACCCCGGGCCCGCCTGCTACCGGCGCGGCGGTCCGCTCACCGTCACCGACGCCAATGTGATGCTCGGCCGCATCCAACCCGACTACTTCCCGGCGGTGTTCGGCCCGGACGGCGACCGGCGGCTGGACGCCGCGGCGGTCCGCGACCGGTTCGCGGCGCTGGCGGCCCGCGCCGCCGCGGAGACCGGCGACGACCGGGGGCCCGAGGAGGTGGCCGCCGGCTTCCTGGACATCGCGGTGCTCAACATGGCCAACGCGGTCAAGAAGATCTCCGTCCAGCGGGGCCGGGACATCACCCGCTACGCCCTGGTCAGCTTCGGGGGCGCGGGCGGCCAGCACGCCTGCGCGGTCGCCGACGCGCTGGGCGTCGGCACCGTCCTGGTGCCGCCGCTGGCCGGGGTGCTCTCCGCGTACGGCATCGGGGTCGCCGACGCCACCGCGATGCGGGAACAGGCCGTCGAGGAGCGGTTGGCGGATCCGGCGGGGATGGACCGGGTCCGCGCGGTCTGCGACGACCTCGCCCGGCAGACCCGGCGGGAACTCCTGGCCGACGGGGTGCCGGAGGCGTCGCTGACCACCCGCGCCCGGGTCCTGGTCCGCTACGCCGGCACCGACTCCACTCTCGGCGTGCCGCTCGCCGATGCCGCCGTCATGGCCGCGGAGTTCGTCCGGGCGCACCGCGAGCGGTACGCCTTCACGATGGACAAGCCGCTGGTCGCCGAGGCGGTGTCGGTGGAGGCCCGCGGCGCGGCCGGCGGCGCCGCCGACTACGCCGTCCGACCGGGCGAGCGGGAGGGGGTGTCGGCGGCCGTGGCGACGGTCCGGATGCACACCGGCGGGCGCTGGCGGGACACCGGGCTCTACCGCCGCACCGACCTGCGGCCCGGCGACGTCCTCAGCGGCCCGGCGATCATCGCGGAGGAGGACGCCACCACCGTCCTCGACCCCGACTGGCGGGCCGCCGTCGGCGCCCGCGGCCACCTGCTGCTGACCCGGGCCCGGCCGCGCCCGGCGCGGACCGCCGTCGGCACCGGCGCGGACCCGGTGCTGCTGGAGGTCTTCAACAGCCTCTTCATGGCGATCGCCGAGCAGATGGGCGTGCGCCTGGAGAACACCGCGCACTCCGTCAACATCAAGGAGCGGCTGGACTTCTCCTGCGCGCTCTTCGACGCGCGCGGCAATCTGATCGCCAACGCCCCGCACATCCCCGTCCACCTGGGGTCGATGGGGGAGTCCATCAAGGAGGTGCTGCGGCGGCGCGGGGAGGACCTGCGGCCCGGCGACGTGTACGTCGTCAACGACCCGTACCACGGCGGCACGCATCTGCCGGACGTCACCGTCATCACCCCGGTCTTCGACACCGACGGGCCCGAGGGGGGCGAACTCCTCTTCCTGGTGGCCTCCCGCGGCCACCACGCCGAGATCGGCGGGATCACCCCCGGCTCGATGCCCGCGTTCAGCCGCACCATCGAGGAGGAGGGCGTCCTCTTCGACAACTGGCTGCTGGTCCGGGACGGGCGGCTGCGCGAGCGGGAGACCCGCGAGCTGCTCGCCTCCGGGCCGTACCCGTCCCGCGCGCCGGACGTCAACCTCGCCGACCTGCGCGCCCAGATCGCCGCCAACGAGAAGGGCATCCGCGAACTGCGGGCGGTGGTGGGGAAGTTCGGGCTGGACGTCGTCCGCGCCTATATGCAGCACGTACAGGACAACGCCGAGGAGTCGGTGCGCCGGATCCTCGCCGAGCTGCCGGACGGGCGGTACCGCTACGAGACCGACAGCGGTGCGGAGATCCATGTCGCGGTGACCGTGGACCGCGCCGCCCGCAGCGCCGTGCTGGACTTCGCCGGCACCTCCCCGCAGCAGCCCGGCAACGCCAACGCGCCGAGCTCGGT
Organism: Streptomyces sp. NPDC093097; assembly: GCF_044754325.1. NCBI lineage: Bacteria > Bacillati > Actinomycetota > Actinomycetes > Kitasatosporales > Streptomycetaceae > Streptomyces > Streptomyces sp. NPDC093097. The sequence goes on along the minus strand of NZ_JBIVOW010000014.1, from coordinate 37,042 downwards.
GGTGATGGCCGCGGTGCTGTACGTGCTGCGCACCCTGGTCGCCGAGGACATCCCGCTCAACAGCGGCTGCCTCAAGCCCGTCGAGGTGCGCATCCCGGAGGGCTCGATGCTGGCGCCCGTCCACCCGGCGGCCACCGTCGCCGGGAACGTGGAGACCTCCCAGGCGGTGACCGGCGCGCTCTACGCGGCGATGGGGGTCCAGGCCGAGGGCTCGGGCACGATGAACAACCTCACCTTCGGCAACGAGCGGGTGCAGTACTACGAGACCGTCGCCAGCGGCTCGGGCGCCGGCGAGGGCTTCGACGGGGCGGACGCCGTCCAGACCCACATGACCAACTCCCGGCTCACCGACCCCGAGGTGCTGGAGTGGCGCTATCCGGTCCGGGTGGACGGCTTCGCGTTCCGCGACGGCAGCGGCGGCACCGGCCGCTGGCACGGCGGCCGCGGCGCCGAGCGGCGGCTGCGCTTCCTGGAGCCGATGACGATCACCCTGCTCTCCGGCCACCGACGGGTCCCGCCGTACGGGATGGCCGGCGGCGGGCCGGGCGCGCTGGGCGCCAACTTCCTGGAGCGGGCGGACGGTTCACGCCAGGACCTGCGGGGCTGCGATATGGCCGAGGTCGGCGTGGACGACGTCCTGGTGATCCGGACGCCGGGGGGCGGGGGGTACGGGGAGCCTTAGGCCCCTCGTCCTGCCTGCCACCCGGCGCCCGGCCAGGGCCCCTTGGGTCCGCGGCCGGGCGCCGGGTGGGGCCGGCCGCTACACCGCCTCCGGCGCGCGGCGGCACGCCTCGTAGGCGATCATCGCGGGGACGTAGTCCGCTCGCAGCTCGTAGTAGCAGGCCCGCAGGGCGTCTTCGGTGCCCCGGGCGCCGGTGAGACAGGCATGTTCGACCACTCTCGGATCGGCCTGGGGGTGCCGCTCCAGGACGGTGTCGTAGCAGGCTTGCGGGCTGGCGTGCGCGGCCGGGGCGATCGCCACGACACCGCCGAGGGCGAGGGCGAGGCCGCTGAGCGCGGCGGTGAGGCGCGGGACGAGACGCATGGTGGTCACGGTTCCTTCCGTGCGGAGTCCGAGTCGGTTGCTCGGTGTGATTGATCCGCTACGGACAGTGCCCCGGTGTGCGGGTGGTGACGCGGGGGGAGGCGGGGCGCGGGGCGTGAACCGCCAGCGTACGGAGCGCGCTCGGGGCGCGGCCGTCAGCCGGAGTGCGCCGCCGGGCCCCGGTGCCGCCCGAGCGTCGCGAACCGCACCGGTGTGCCCGGTGCCGCCTGTGCGGCGGCGGCCAGCCAGCGCTCCGGGACGACGCCCACGACCGGGTAGCCGCCGGTGGTGGGGTGGTCGTGCAGGAACAGCACCGGCAGTCCGTCGGGCGGGACCTGGAGGGCGCCCAACGGCATGCCCTCGCTGGGGAGTTCGCCCTCCCGGGCGCGCTCCAGGGACGGGCCCTCGGTGCGCAGTCCGATCCGGTTGGAGGCCGCGGAGACCCGGAAGCGGCCGGTGGCCAGGGCGCGCAGCCCGGCCGCGGTGAACCAGTCCGCGCGCGGTCCGGGCAGGAACGGCAGCACCAGTTCGGCGGCCGGCCCGGCGTGCGGGATCGTGTCGGCGGCGGCCGGGGGGCCGTCCGGGGTGCCCAGGGGGAGCACCGTGCCGTCGGTGAGCGGGTCCGGGCCCAGGCCGGAGAGCAGGTCGGTGGCGCGGCTGCCGAGCACCGGCTCGGCGTCCACGCCGCCGGCGAACGCGAGGTAGGAGCGCACCCCGTGGGTGGCGGGGCCGGCCTCCAGTACGGCACCGGCCGGCACGTGGACCGGTGCGCCCCAGGGGGCGGGGCGGCCGTCCACCCTTACCGGGCAGGCGGCGCCGGTGACCACGACGGTGGTGGCGGTGCGCAGTCGGACGGCGCAGCCGGTGAGGGTGGTCTCCAGAGTGGCGGCCGAAACCGGGTTGCCCACCAGGCGGTTGGCGCGCCGGTGCGCCGGCTCGTCCAGGGCCCCGGAGCGGGGCACCCCGAGATGGGCGTGGCCGGGCCGGCCGAGGTCCTGGACGCAGGTCAGTGCGCCGGCCCGGACCACCGAGAGGGCGCGGTCGGTCATCGGGCGGGCTCCTCGGGGATGCGGTCGGAGGGGGACGGGGCGGTGCGCGGGGCCGGCACCGGCGCGTCCACGGGGACGAAGCGGACGGTGGTGCCGGGGGCGAGCAGTGCCGCCGGTTCCCGCGCCGGGTCCCACAGGACGGCGTCGGTGCGGCCGATCAGCCGCCAACCGCCGGGGGAGGAGCGGGGGTAGACCCCGGTGTACGGGCCGGCCAGCGCGACCGAGCCGACCGGGACCCGGGTGCGCGGGGTCTCCCGGCGGGAGACGTGCAGGTGTTCCGGAAGCCCGGTCAGGTAGCCGAATCCGGGCGCGAATCCGCAGAACGCGACGTGGAAGGCGGTGCCGGAGTGCCGCCGGACCACCTCGTCGGGGGTGACGCCCCACAGCGCGGCGACCTCGGCGAGGTCGGGTCCGTCGTAGCGGACCGGGATCTCGACGGCCGGGCGGTCGCCGGCGGTGAGCGGCGGGACGTGCCAGGTGGCGAGGTCCGCGCCCAGCGCGCGGGGGTCGGCGAGGCCGTCGAGGAAGACCGTGCGGGCGGCCGGCACCATCTCGCGGACCGCGGGGAGGGTGCCGTCGGCGGCGCGGCGCAGCAGTTCGGCGTGGAGCGCCTCGACGTCCTCGGCGCTCGCCAGCTCGATCAGCAGCCCGTGCTCGCCGACCGGCAGCGCCCGCAGGGGCAGCGGCCCGGCGGCGCGCGGACCGGATGCCGGCGGCGTCACACGAAGCTCCGGATGTGGACGCCGGCCGCGGTCAGTTCGGCCCGGACCCGCCGGGCCAGCTCCGCGGCGCCCGGGGTGTCGCCGTGCAGGCACAGGGAGCGGGCGGCGACGGCGATCGGGGTGCCGCCGCGGGTGACGACCGTGCGGTCGCGGGCCAGGCCGACGGCGCGCTTGACCACCTCGTCGGGGTCGTGGACGACGGCGCCGGCTTCCCGGCGGGGGACGAGGGTGCCCTGCTCGGTGTAGGCGCGGTCGGCGAACGCCTCGCCGATGAGCGGGAGTCCGGCGTCCCCGGCGGCGCGGTGCAGCTGGGAGCCGGGCAGCCCGAGGACCGGGAGGCGCCCGCCGGCGGCGCGGATGCCGGCGGCCACCGCGGCGGCCTGCTCGGCGTCGTGGACGCAGCGGTTGTAGAGCGCGCCGTGCGGTTTGACGTAGCCGACGCGGGCGCCGGCGGCGCTGGCGAAGATCTCCAGCGCGCCGATCTGGTAGGTGACCTCGTCGGCCAGTTCCTCGGGCGGCACGTCCATCGCGCGGCGGCCGAAGCCCGCCAGGTCGCGGTAGGAGACCTGGGCGCCGATCACCACCCCGCGGGCGGCGGCCAGTTCGCAGACCCGGCGCATCGTGGACGGGTCGCCGGCGTGGAAGCCGCAGGCGACGTTGGCGCTGGTGACGACGGAGAGCAGCGCCTCGTCGTCGGTGAGCTGCCAGCGGCCGAAGCCCTCACCGAGGTCGGCGTTGAGGTCGATGAGGGCAGGGGCCGCCAGATCGCTCATGGGTGTCCGTTCCGGGTGCGCGGGTGCGGATGGTGCGAAGAGTGCAGAGGGCGCGAAGGCGCAGATGGGGGGTTGCCGAAGCGGAAGCCAACGTACAGATCGTTGAACAATCCCACAAGAGGTGTGTTGTCCCGTGCCGTCATCTGGGATTGACTTCCGCTGAGATCGCAAGGGGCGGGCCATCGGCCCGCCCGAACGGGACGGAGCGGTGGGCGGTATGGCCGGCGGAGTGGCGAAGAACGATCAGCGGCGGCTCGCCGAGGTCGCGGGACTGGAACGGGACCGCGCCCTGCTCGGCCGCGCCGGCACGGCCGAGCGGGTCGCCGACATCCTGCGGGACCGGATCACCGAGGGCTACTTCCCGCCCGGCGCGCGGCTGTCGGAGGAGAGCATCGGCGGTGCGCTGGGCGTCTCCCGCAACACCCTGCGCGAGTCGTTCCGGCTGCTCACCCACGAACGGCTGCTGGAACACCGGCTCAACCGCGGGGTCTTCGTGCGGATGGTGACCGTCGAGGACCTCGACGACATCTTCCGGGTGCGGATGCTGGTGGAGTGCGCCGCGGTGCGCGGCCTGGGCCAGGGGCCGTACGACGCCGGGACCGCCGCGTCGGTGGCGGCGATCGAGGCGGCGGTGGGGGCCGGCGAGGCGGCCGCCGCGAACCGGGTCTGGGTGGAGCTGTCGACCGCCAACCTCCGCTTCCACCAGGCGATCGTGGCGCTCGCCGGCAGCCCGCGGACCGACGAGCTGATGCGCGGGGTGCTGGCCGAACTCCGGCTGGTCTTCCATGTGATGTGCGACCCGCAGCGCTTCCACTCGCCCTATCTGGTCCGCAACCGGCAGATCGCGGAATCGCTGCTGGCCGGCGACGCGGTCGCGGGCGAGCGGCTGCTGCGCGCCTATCTGGAGGACTCGCGCGCCCAGTTGTCGGCGGCGTACGCCCAGCGCATCGCCGAGGGGTGACCGCGCTCCCAATTCGTCGGCGCCGACCCCTTGTCGAATCGTTCAACAATCACATAGCCTCCGCTGCAATCTCTTGTCGCACCCCTGACATCCGTGCCCCCGCATCGCGGCCCGGCACGCAGGGGGCGCACTCTCCCCGTACGCGGAAGGCTGATCCATGATCGTGCTGCTCGGCGTGCTCGTGGTCGTCATCGGCTTCGCCACGAAACGCAATCCCCTGCTGGTCGTCGCGGTGGCCGGGATCGTCACCGGCCTGCTCGGCGGGCTGTCGCCCGCCAAGGTGCTGGCCGCCTTCGGCGAGGGCTTCGCCGGCAGCCGGGCGGTGACCATCTTCGCGATCACCCTCCCGGTGATCGGCCTGTTGGAGCGCTACGGCCTCCAGGAGCAGGCCCGCACCCTCATCGCCAAGTTCGGCCGCCTCACCACCGGGCGCTTCCTCGCGCTCTACCTGGGCCTGCGGCAGATCGGCGCCGCCGTGGGGCTGACCAACGTCTTCGGGCCCGCCCAGACCGTCCGGCCGCTCGCCGTCCCGATGGCGGAGGGCGCCGCCGAGCGCCGCTACGGCGCACTCACCGCCCGGAGCCGGGAGAAGGTCCGCGCGTTCGCGGCCAGCGCGGACAACGTCGGGCTCTTCTTCGGGGAGGACGTCTTCCTCGCCGTCGGCTCGATCCTGCTGATCACCGGCTTCGTCAACACCACCTACGGCACCCACCTCGAACCGCTGCACCTGGCGCTGTGGGCCATCCCCACCGCGCTGTGCGCCTTCGTCGTCCACGGCTGGCGACTGCTGCGCCTGGACCGCCATCTGGAGCGCGAACTGCTCGCCGCCAACGCCCGGTCCGCCACCGCAGGGGAGGCCACCCGATGATCAAGGCAGAGTGGTTCTACTGGCTCGTCGGCCTCAGCTTCCTGGTGATGGCCGGCCAGATGGTCACCGACCGCGGCAACCCCAAGCGCTTCGGCACCGGTGCCTTCTGGGGCCTGATCGGCGCCGGGTTCATCTACAGCAGCTGGGTGGTCACCAAGCAGGCGCCGGCCGAGCCGCTGGGGGCCGCGGTGCTCGTCCTGGCCGTCCTGGCCGGCTTCGGCTTCACCGGTCGCGGCACCCCGCGCACCACCACCGCAGAGGAGCGCACCGCGAGCGCCGCCCGCCTGGGCAACAAGCTCTTCATCCCGGCCCTGACCATCCCGGTCGTCGCGATGGCCTGCGCCATCGGCGTCAAGCACCTCTCCTTCGGGGGCCAACCGGTCCTCCAGACGGGCAGCGAGACCATCCTGGGCCTGGGCATCGGCGCGCTCGTCGCGCTCGTCGTCGGCATGGTGCTGCTGCGCGAGAGGCGGATCTCGGTGCCGGTGGAGTCCGGCCGCACCATGCTGGAGGCGATGGGCTGGGCGATGGTGCTGCCGCAGATGCTGGCCACCCTCGGCGCGATCTTCCAGGTCTCCGGCGTCGGCGGCCAGGTCGGCAAGGTCGCCACCGCGCTGCTGCCGAAGGACTCCCTCTACGTCGCCGTCGTCGTCTACTGCGTGGGCATGTTCGCCTTCACGCTCATCATGGGCAACGCCTTCGCCGCCTTCCCCGTGATGACCGCCGCGGTCGGCTGGCCCGTCCTGGTCGGGCACTTCCACGGCAACCCGGCCGCCGTCCTGGCCCTCGGCATGCTCGCCGGCTTCTGCGGCACGCTGGTGACCCCGATGGCCGCCAACTTCAACATCGTCCCGGCGGCGCTGCTGGAACTGAAGGACCAGTACGGCCCCATCAAGGCCCAACTGCCCACCGCCGGCATCCTGCTGGGCTGCAACATCGTGATCATGGCGCTGTTCGCCTTCTGACCGCCCGGCGGCCCCGCCTGCGGTGCCGCGCGCCGCCCGCACCACCACGAAAGGCACCGCATGACCGCCCCCGCCGCACCGACCCGCGTCCTGTTCACCGGATTCGAACCGTTCGGCGGTGAATCCACCAATCCGTCCTGGGAGGCGGTGCGGGGCGCGGTGGCCGCCCCGCTCCCCGGGCTGGAGCTGCACGCCGTCGAACTGCCCTGTGTCTACGGTGAGTCCCTGACGGCGCTGCATGCCGCCGTCGCCGAGATATGTCCCGACGTAGTGGTATGTGTCGGACAGGCGGGCGGTCGTCCGGACGTCACCGTCGAACGCGTCGCCCTCAACGTCGACGACGCCCGCATCCCCGACACCGCGGGCGCGGAGCCGATCGACGAGCCGATCGTGCCGGGCGGGCCGGCCGCCTACTTCTCCACCCTCCCGATCAAGGCGTGCGTGGCGGCCGTCCGGGCCGCGGGCCTGCCGGCCTCGGTCTCCAACACCGCCGGGACCTTCGTCTGCAACCACGTCTTCTACGGGCTCGCGCACCTGATCGCCACCGAACTGCCCCATGTGCGCGGCGGGTTCGTGCACGTCCCGTACGCGCCCGAGCAGGTCACCGACCGCGTCCAGCCGTCGCTGCCGGTCGCCGCGGTGGCCGCCGCGCTGCGCGAGATCGCCGCCACCGCCGCCCGCACCCGCACCGACCTGCGGGTTGCCGAGGGGGCCACGCACTGAGGCGGTCGGCCCAGCCGGTAAAATGTTCGGCTGGCCGGCCTGTGGGTCCGTCAACGGACGCGGGCGCGGTCCGCCCATGAGGGGATCCGCGCCGTTTCGTCCGTTGTCCATGCCAGCGCCTACCCTGTGCGACGTGACTTCTTCCGCCCCGGGGGCCGCTGCGCCCCAGCTCAACGGCCTGAGCCGGCCTGCGCTCGGCCCGGCCGCCGACGAAGGACTGGCCCGCCGGCTGCGAGCGCTGGCGTGCACCGCGCCGCTGCACGACCTCGACGCGCGCAAGGCCAACCTCGCGGGCGAGTTCGGGGTGTACGCGATGGCGGAGGTGGCGCTCGCCGTCATCGACCTGGTCACCCTCAACATGGACTTCGACACCGGGGCCGACCACGAGGAGATAGTGGCCAAGGTCCTCCCGCGGATCGCCGCCCAGGCCCCGCGGCGCCCCTCGGCGGAGCACGAGCGGGTCGCCCGCTGGGTGTTGGAGAACCTCATCAACGTCGGCAGCGTCGACCGCGGCTTCCGCGCCGTCTACGGCACCTTCACCGCCGACGGCGCGTACGTCCGCCGCGACTACGACTTCAAACTCATCGAAGAGGTCCCCGGCCACGGCGGCACCGTCTACCTCCGCGCCACCGACGAGGCGGTCAACGTCCTTGTCGGCGCCCTCGACACCGACGTCACCAGCGCCCAGATCGCCGCCGAGGTCAAGCTGGAGGTGCTGATCAGCCGCGGCCGGCTGGCCGATGCCCAGCTCGCCGCCGAGCAGGCCCGCTACCGCACCGTCCAGTACGCCGAGACCCTCCGCAAGACCCTGGAGGCCACCCGGCGCAACGTCCGCGCGGTCGACTGGCTGAGCACCGTGCCCGACATGATCAGCGAGGCGCTGGACCACGTCGCGGAGCGCTACCGCCACGAGAACGCGATCCTCACCAACATCCGCAAGGCCCGCGACGAGGCCGAGGCCGTCGACGCGCGCACCGGCGAGCACAAGCGGCGCGCCGCCGAGCTGGTGGACATCGTCAAGGACTGCATCCGCCGGCACACCCAGCTCCAGTCCCGCCTCCTGGAGGCCGGCCCGCTCTTCCGCGCCGAGCAGGACCGCCAGGCGTTCGCCGCCCCCGCCGCCCGCACCGGCCTCGACCTCTACGGCCAACTCGTCGCGCCCGTCCTGCGGCTCCCCGTCGAGCAGGCCATCCGCGTCACCGACGCCTTCTTCGCCCGCGGCACCGGCCTGCGCACCCCCGCCGCCGTCCGGGTCGGCGACCTCGTCGAGGTGCTGCTCACCCCGCCCGTCGAACGGGAGCACCTGGGCGCCGAGATGCCCGAGCCCGACCTGGTGGCCACGCCCGACGACAGCCGCTTCAGCGAGGCCCAGCTCGACGCCGCCATGGCGCTGCTCGACCTGCCCGCCGACGCCCCCCGCCGGCTCTCCGGCCTGCTCGCCGAGGCCCGCCGCAGCGATCCCGAACTCCCCTACCTCGTCGCCCTGTTGGCGGTGCACGCGGCCAGCCCCCCGGTCGGCACCGCCTACCGCCAGGGCGAACAGCAGCTGCTCTTCGCCGTGGACGACGGCACCGAGCTGACCGACTCGGAGTTCGGCGGCGCCGACCTCATCGTCGGCACCGCCCTGCTGGACGCGGCCGGGATGGCCGCCGACCGCTCGGAGGTGGCCTGATGCCCGGCGCGCGTCCCCGCCTCCGGACAGCGGCCGGGCCGCCCCCGCCCCGCCACGAGACACCCCCGACCGTCCCCCGCAAGGAGCCTGCCCCGTGACCCAGTACGACGCCGACGAGGTGCCGCAGCCCGATCCGGCGCCCGGCACCGGCGAAGCGGCCTGGGGCGCGCCCACCGACGCCCCCGAACCGGCCCCGGCCCGCCCTGCGCCGATCACCCCCGCGGACGCCGCCGACGCCGCGCGGTTGGTCTCCTTCGGCCTCCAGCCCAAGCTGCTGCCGGCCCGCGACGCCGACTACGGCGACCTGCTCCGCCGCTATCGGGACGAGCCCGCCTTCGCCCGCCTCGCCGACGCGGTCGCCGGCGGCCTCGGCCTGGTCGTCCTGGAGGTCTCCACCCGCGCCGGGATGGCCGTCACCGCCGCCGAGGACTCCGTCTTCGCGGTCCGGATGGGCGACTACGCCCGCCGCGCCTCGGCCGACTCCGCCGACCGCTTCCTGCACGGCCTGGCCCATCTGGCCGTCGCCGCCCTGGCGTTCCCGCGCCCCGAGGACCTCGCCGACGACGGCTACATCGGCCGGATCAGCGTCAACGGCGTCGACGCCTTCGTCCGCCAGGCGTGCCGCCGGCTTGAGGAGCGCGCCGAGGAGGACGGCGAGAACACCGACCCGGCCAGCGACGCCCCCGGTCTGGAGTCCGCCTGGCGGGTCTACGCCCGGCGCAGTGCCACCGGCGCCACCAAGGACGCCCGGCGGCTGGCCGGTTCGACCACCGGCATCATCGCCAAGGCGGTCACCTTCCTCGTCGACTCGGGCTTCCTCCAGCGCACCGGCGACGACGCCGGCGGCACCTACCGCACCACCGCCCGCTATCAGCTCCAGGTCCGCGACATGGCCGGCACCGCCGCCATGACCGAGCTGCTGGAGCTGGGCGTGGTCCCGGTCTCCGACGGCAGCGCCTCGCTGCTGCCCGGCGAGGAGATCGAGGACCTCGACCTCGTCGCCGAGGCCGGGCTGCCGTTCCACTCCGGCTGACGCCGCCCCACGACCACCGCCCCACCACCCCACACACCAACGAGAGTCCGCCATGTACGAGCTGTCCCGGGTCCGCCTCTACTCCATCGGGCCGGCCGGTGCGCGCTATGCCGACACCGTCCTGGACCTGCGCGGGGTCGGTGCGCCGGTACCCCAGCCGGCCCCGGCGCAGGCGGACTTCTTCGAGGACGAGCCGGTCGGCCCGCCGCGCCGTCCGGCGCCGGCCGGCGTGCTCTTCCTGGAGAACGGCGGCGGCAAGTCCGTCCTGCTCAAGCTGATCTTCTCGGTGATGCTGCCGGGCCACCGCAACACCCTCGGCGGCGCCAGCTCCGGTGTGCTGCGCAAGTTCCTGCTCGCCGACGACTGCGGCCATGTCGCCCTGGAGTGGCAGCACGTCATCACCGGCGAGTCGGTCGTGGTCGGCAAGGTCAGCGAGTGGCGCGGCCGCCAGGTCTCCAACGACCCCCGGAAGTTCGCGGAGGCGTGGTACAGCTTCCGGCCCGGCCCCGGCATGAGCCTGGACTCCCTCCCGGTCGCCGAGGCCACCCTGGTCCGCCCCCGTACCGAGAGCGGTGAGGGCGGCTCCGGGGCCCGCGGCCGGCGCCGCACGATGAAGGGCTTCCGCGACGCCCTCACCGAGGCCGGCAAGAACTACCCGAACCTCGACGTGGTCTGGGAGGAGGTCCACGAGCGCTGGAACGAGCATCTCGGCGACCTCGGCCTGGACCCCGAACTCTTCCGCTACCAGCGGGAGATGAACGCCGACGAGGGTGAGGCCGCCGGCCTCTTCGCGGTCAAGAACGACTCCGACTTCACCGATCTGCTGCTGCGCGCGGTCACCGACACCCGGGACACCGACGGGCTGGCCGATCTCGTCCACGGCTTCGCGCACAAGCTCGGCCGGCGCGCCGAGCTGACCGCCGAACGCGACTTCACCGCCGGTTCGCTGGACCTGCTCTCCCGGATCGCGGAGTCGGCCGAGGCCCGCGACCGGGCCCGCGAGGTGCACGCCGGCGCCGAGCGCCGCACCCGCGGGCTGGCCCAGCGGCTGCACGCCCGGGGTACCGAAGAGCGCGGCCGGGCCGCGGAGTTGGCCGAGGCGGTGGCCGGCGCCGCGCACCGGGTCACCGACGCCGAGCGCACCCGCGAGCGCCGCGCCCTGGTCTCCGCCGAACTCGCGTACCGGCACGCCTCGTTGGCGCTGGCCGCGGCCGAGAAGGGCGCCACCGCCCAGCGCCGCGAGCTGAACGACGCCCGGACGCTGCACAGTGCCTGGCAGGCCGCCGAGATCGCGCTGCGGCACCGCGCCGCCACCGACCGGTCCGCCCGGGTCGCCGCGGCCATCCGGGAGGCCGAGCGGGACGCCGCCCCGGCGCTCGCCGCCCGGGCCACCGCCGCCGCCGACCTGGTGCGCGCCCTGCAACGCGCCGCGGAGGCCGGCGAACGCCTCGCGGGCGAGGAGGAGGAGCGGTCCGCCGCCCTCCAGGAGACCGGCGAGTCGGCCCACCGCGACGCCACCTCCGCCGCCACCCACGCCCAGCGCGCCCGCAGTGAGGCCGACCACCTCAAGCAGCGGCTCGCCGAGGTCGCCCAGGAGACCGAGGAGGCGGTCCGGGCCGGCTGGCTAGAGGACTCCGCGCCGGACGCCGACCCGGCCCGCGCCGCGCTCGCCGCCTCGGACGCCGAGAAGACCGCCGTCGAGGCGTGGGACGTGGCCCGCGAGTCCGCCCGGCAGGCCCTGGACCGGGCCCGCGAGGCCGCCGCGCGGCACTCCGCCGCCGAACTCGCCGCGGCCCGGGCCGAGGACGCCGCCCAGGCCGCCGGGCGCGCCCACGACGCCGAGCGGCGCGCCGCCGAGTCGATCGGCGCCGAGCAGCGGCTGGCCGAACTCCTGGGCCTGCCCGAGGCGTCGGCCCGTGTCCTGCCCGGCCCCCGCAGCGGCGACGGCGCCGACTCCGCCGCCGGGTCCCGGCCCGCCGGGCCGCTCACCGCCGAGGAGCTGGACCGCAGCGCCGACGCCCTGCGCGAGCTGCTGGAGGAGGGCGTCGCCGCCGCCGAGCGCCAGCTGTTCGACCTGCGGACGGCCGCCGCCGACGACGCCCGCATCCTGGGCGCGCTGGGCGACGGCGGGCTGCTGCCGCCCGGCCCCGACGTGCTGGCCGCGGTGGAGTATCTGGGCGAGCACGGGGTGCCCGCGCTGCCCGGCTGGCGCTACCTCGCCCAGTCCGTCGACCCCGCCGACCACGCCCGGGTGCTGGCCGCCCGTCCCGAGCTCGTCGACGGCGTGATCATCACCGATCCCGACACCCACGTCCGGGCCCGCGAGGTGCTCGCCCAGGCCGCGCTGCTGCCCCGTTCCACCGTCGCGGTGGGCACCGCCGCCGCCCTGCTCGCCCCCTCCCCGGCCGGGGACGCCGAGGACACCGGCGTCTTTCTCGTCCCGCCGAACCCGGCCATGCACGACGAGTCCGCCGCCGACGAGGAGCGCCGCGCGCTGCGCACCCGTGCCACCGAGCGCGACGAGGAGATCCGGACGCTGGCCGCCCGCCTCGCCGGCGACCGCGCGCTCGCCGCCCGCCTCGGCTCCTGGCGCGCCGGCTGCCCGGCCGGCCGGCTCACCGAGCTCGCCGAGGCCGCGGAGACCGCCCGGACGGCCGCCGAGGAGGCCGCCGCCGAGCTGGCCGAGGCCCGCACGGCCCGCGCCGAGACCGACGAGAGGGCCACCGAGGCCACCCGGGTGCGCGACGAGCGCCAGGAGGCCGCCCAGCGCGCCCGGCGCACCGCCGATCTGCTCGCCGGTCTCGCCCACCGGCTCCGCGAGCGCGCCGGCTGGCAGTCCCGGATGCGGGAACTGGCCGACGAGGCGGCGGAGTTCGAGGCCCGCGCCGAGGAGTGCGTGGACCGTGCCCGGGCCGCCGACGAGGACCGCCGGGCCGCCCAGCGGGCCGCCGACGACGCCCACCGCACCGCCCGCGCGCTGCGCGCCGAGCGCTCCGAGATCGCCGGCGTCCCGGACGACCTGGGCGAGGCCGAGGCGGAGCAGACCGCGTCGCTGCCCGCGCTCCGCGAGGCGTACCGCTCCGCCTCCCAGCTCTACGAGAAGGTCGGCGTCGGCGCCGATCTGCGCGCCGAGCAGGCCCGTGCCGAGGGCGACGAGTCCGCCGCGCTGGCCGAGTTGAACCGCCTGACCAACAAGGTCCGCACCCGCGCCGAGCAGCTCCTGCAGAGCCCGGACGCCGCCGACGGCCCGTCCCGGCAGGCCGCCGCCGGTCGCGCCGAGTCGCTGGTGCAGATGCTGGAGACCCGCGCCTCGTCCGCCAGCGAGCAGCTCGGCCGGCTGCGCGGCGAGGCGGAGCGGCTGGCGCCCACCGACGGCGAGGCGCACACCGAGCTGCCCGAGGAGCTGGTGCCGGACGGCGCCGAGCGGGCCAAGGAGCTGCTGCGCTCCGCAAACGCCGAACTGGCCACCGCCACCGATGTGTTGGCGGCGGCCCGCAGTGAGCACGAGGAGCTGCTGCGGGCGCACCGCGCGGCCGAGGAGGCGGCCGGCGGCTTCGACGAGACCGCCGCGCTGCTGCGCGATCTGCTGCGGGACCAGCCGGACGCGGAGGAGGGCGAGGCCGCCGCGGCCCCGCCGTACCCCGGCGGCCCCGCCGAGGCCCGGCAGGCCGCCGCGGAGTCCCGCCGTTCGCTGCGCGGCTGCGCCGCCGACCTCTCCGCCGCGGAGGCCGCGGTCCGCGAGGCGTCCGACGTCCTCGTCCGGCACGCCAACTCCACCCGTTACGAGCAGGTGCGCACCCCCGCCCGGCAGCAGATCCGGGAGCTGCCCGCCGCGGCGCTGCCGGACCACGCGGCCAAGTGGGCGGAGGCGTTCGCGCCCCGGCTGCGGGTGCTCACCGACGAACTGGCCCAACTGGAGCGCAACCGCGACTCCATCGTCGACCGGCTGCGCGGTCTGGCGGAGTCGTCCCTGGCCACGCTGCGCTCGGCGCAGCGGCTCTCCCGCCTGCCCGAGGGGCTGGGGGAGTGGTCCGGGCAGGAGTTCCTGCGGATCCGCTTCGAGGACCCCGACCAGGCCACGCTCACCGAGCGGTTGGGCGAGGTCATCGACGAGGCCACGCGCTCCGCGGTGAAGAAGAACAGCGATCTGCGCCGGGACGGGATGTCCCTGCTGCTGCGCGGGGTGCATGCCGCGCTCCAGCCGCGCGGGGTGGCCGTGGAGATCCTCAAGCCGGACGCGGTGCTGCGTGCCGAGCGGGTCCCGGTGGGGCAGATGGGCGATGTCTTCTCCGGCGGCCAGCTGCTCACCGCGGCCATCGCCCTGTACTGCACGATGGCGGCGCTGCGCAGCAACGACCGGGGTCGCGACAAGCAGCGGCACGCCGGCACGCTGTTCCTGGACAACCCCATCGGCCGCGCCAACGCCACCTATCTGCTGGAGCTCCAGCGCGCCGTCGCCGACGCCCTGGGCGTCCAACTCCTCTACACCACCGGCCTGTTCGACACCACCGCGCTCGCGGAGTTCCCGCTGGTGATCCGGTTGCGCAACGACGCGGACCTGCGCGCGGGCCTGAAGTACATCAGCGTCGAGGAGCACCTGCGTCCGGGTCTACCGCAGGCGGACCCGTCCGGTGAGGCGGTGCACGGGCAGATCACGGCGACCCGGATGTACCGCCGCCCGGAGGAGGCGGCGGCGGAGCCGGCGGGCGGCTGAGCGAGTCGCCCCGGGGTCCTTCTTCGTGACGGGGGAGGACCCCTTCGTGGCGGGGCTCAGCCGCCGTGGCCGAGGCGGCGGGAGAGTTCGGCGGCGGCCGTGACCGCCGCCTTCGCCAGCTCAGGGAGGTGCTCGGGGGCCGTCCGGTAGGCGGGCCCGGAGACCCCGAGGGCTCCGATCACCGAGCCGTCGTAGGAGCGGACCGGTGCCGCGACGGCGTTCAGCCCGGTCTCGAACTCCTCGACGGTGCAGGCGAATCCGTCGTCGTGGACGGCGGCCAGCTGCTTCCGCAGGGCGCCCGGGGCGGTCAGGGTGCGCTCGGTGAAGCGGGCCAGCTTGCGGCCGAGCAGGGCGTCCTGGCGTTCCGGGGGGAGGTGGGCCAGCAGGACCTTGCCGCTGGCGGTGGCGTGCAACGGGGTGCGGCGGCCGAGCCAGTTGAAGGCGGTCACCGCGGCGGAGCCCCGGACCTGCATGATGTTGACCGCGGCATCGGCGTCCAGCACCGCGATGTTGGCGGTCTCCCCGGTCTCGCCGGCCAGTGCCCGGCACACCGGCTGGCCCTCCTGCGAGATGTCCAGCCGGATCGCGGCCGCGCCGGCCAGCCGCAGCACCCCGGCGCCCAGGAAGTACTTTCCGCGCTCCTTCTCCTGTTCCACCAGGCCGCGGTTCTCCAGAACGCCCAGGATCCGGAAGGCGGTCGACTTGTGGACGCCGAGCTCGTCGGCGAGTTCGGTGACGCCGGCCTCGCCGAGGCGGGCCAGGCTCTCCAGTACGCTCACCGCGCGGTCCACGGACTGCACGGAGCTCGCTCCGCGCCGCTCCTCGGCGCGCTCGTCCGCCGCATCTGTCGTGTTCGCCATGGCTTCTGCCTCACCACCCGTTGCCCCCGACGGGCACGTCCTGGGGCCGCTCTCGGGGGAAGCCCTCGGCGGGGCGCTCCCCGGCTCGAATCGGACCTGTTGCGCATCGCGCGAAGCGATGCGTGATTCACAACGTCATGATACCGAGCGGTGCGAGGGTGGCCAGCGGGTTCCCTCTGCGCCGCGGCGAAGGGGCATACGGGAGGGCGGTCCCGCCCGGTCCTGTGAGCAGGGGCGGGTGTCCCGTACCGCGGGAGCGGCCGCCCCTCCGTCGTCCGTCAGGCCGCCGCGCGGTCCGTCCGCGAGCGCTCCTGCGGCGGCTGCCGGCGCTCCTGCCGACGGGCCTTCCGGCGCTCCCGCCGCAACTGCCGGGCGGTGCTGCTCGGTTCGGACTGCACCCCGAAGCGCTGCACCCAGACCTGGCGGGTCACCCAGACGTCCAGTACCGCCCAGGTGGCGACGATGGTGCCGGCGACCGTGACGAGGACCGCGGGGAAGGCGAACCAGGACTGCGCGAGCGTGCACAGGAAGGCCACCATGGCCAGGATCAGGGTGACCGCCACGATGATGACGGCGCGCACCGCGGCCGTGCGCACCGGATCGGCCATCCGACGCCGGGCCGCCGGCTCCTCCTGCCACAAGGGACGCCTGTCGTCCATCGCGTCACACCCCCGCACTCTCCTCGGGCCCAGGCCCGCTCGCCGAAACCCCGTCTGCCGTCCGGCGCCCGGCACGCGCTCCGGGCCGTCGGCGGAGTCCGGGGGCACGCCCCGGGGCGTGCCCGACTCCTCGGTGGCTGCCCGGGTTTCACCGGATACATGCCACACCGATCGGTCATCTGTCCACTCCGCGTACCCCACCGCCGCCACGCATCGGGGTGCGCCAGGGCATCCGAGCCGGATCTCGCCGGCCGTGCGCCGGGTGGTCGTTGCCACACTCACCGGCCTCCCATCCGGGCATCGTCGGACAACTCGTGACGATCTCGGCCCGCTTGCACCCCGCAGTGCCCCGCCGGGCCTTCGGGTCGGTCCCCCGAGAGTAGTAGGCTCACGCCGCTGTTGACGGAATACCACCCCCCGTAAGCCGGGGTTCATGTAGGGGAGACCATGCGCTTTCGCGGGAGATCGGTCCGCCGGAAGATCGTGGCGCTGCTGCTCGTGCCGCTGCTCTCCCTGACCACCATGTGGGGTGCCACGACCTATGTCACCGGTCGGCAGGCCAACGAGCTCTTCGATCTCGTCTCCGTCGTCAAGAACCTGGGCTATCCGGTCGAGATAGTCATCCAGGCGCTCCAGCGCGAGCGCCGGCAGAGCCTGCTGTACCTCGCCGACCGGCGCGGCGCCAACGCGCTCACCGAACTCCGCGGCCAGGCCCGCGCCACCGACGCCGCGGTGGCCGACCTGCGCGGCAACGTGGACATCCAGGACATCCGCGAAGACGTCTCGGCCGAGGCCGCCGGCAGGGCCACCGACCTCGTCAAGTCCCTGGACGGCCTGGAGGCCCTGCGCACCCGGGTCGAGCAGAACCGGCTCAGCCGCAGTGAGGCCATGGAGTCCTACGACTCCGTGGTCGACCCCGCCTACGACCTGCTCGGCTCGCTCCACGCCCTGGAGAACGTCGAGATGGACCAGCAGGGCCACGCGCTGGTCGAACTCACCCGCGCCCGCGAGGTGTTCTCCCGCGAGGACGCCCTGATGTCCGCGATCCTCGCCTCCGGCAGCATCGGCAGGCGCGACCAGCGCGAGCTGAGCGACCGGGTCGCCGAGCGCCGCATCATCTACAGCACCAACCTGCCGCTGCTGCCCGCCACCGACCGCGCCGTCTTCGAGGACTACTGGAACTCCGCCGGCGCCCGGGAACTGATCTCCTACGAGGACCGGGTGATCGCCGCGGACCCGGCGACCGCCGCGCACACGGTCAACGCCGACCGCTGGAACACCTCCGCGGAGAAGGTCCTCGGCGACCTCAGCCAGATGGCCAAGGACTCCGGCGACCGCTACCGGGAGCGGGTCCGGCCGATCGGCATGCGGATCGTCCTCAAGGCCGTCGTCACCGGCGTCCTCGGCTTCCTCGCCCTGCTGGTCTCGGTCGTCGTCTCGCTGCGGATCGGCCGCCGGCACGTCCGCGACCTGACCCGGCTCCGCAAGACCGCGCACGAGGTCTCCGGCATCCGGCTGCCCAGCGTGATGCGCCGGCTGGCGGCCGGCGAGCGGGTGGACGTGGACGCCGAGGCACCCCGGATGGAGTTCGGCCCGGACGAGACCGGCCAGGTCGGCCAGGCGCTCAACACCCTCCAGCGGGCCGCCGTCGAAGCCGCCGTCAAGCAGGCCGACATGCGCCGCGGCGTCTCCGAGGTGTTCGTCAACCTCGCCCGCCGCAGCCAGGTCCTGCTGCACCGTCAGCTGACCCTCCTGGACACCATGGAGCGGCGCACCGAGGACACCGACGAACTCGCCGACCTGTTCCGGCTGGACCACATGACGACCCGTATGCGGCGGCACGCCGAGGGCCTGGTCATCCTCTCCGGCGCGGCCCCCTCCCGGCAGTGGCGCAAGCCCGTCCAGCTGATGGACGTGGTGCGCGCGGCGGTCGCCGAGGTCGAGGACTACGAGCGCATCGAGGTCCGCCGGCTGCCCCGGCTCGCGGTGGAGGGCCCCGCGGTCGCCGACCTCATCCACCTGCTCGCCGAACTCGTGGAGAACGCCACCGTCTTCTCCCCGCCGCACACCACCGTCCAGGTCCACGGCGAGCGGGTCTCCAACGGCTACACCCTGGAGATCCACGACCGCGGTCTGGGCATGCCCGCCGACCAGCTGCTGGACGCCAACCTCCGGCTCGCCGAGACCCCCGAGTTCGAGCTCTCCGACACCGACCGGCTCGGCCTGTTCGTGGTCAGCCGACTCGCCCAGCGGCAGGGCGTCCGGGTCACCCTCCAGCCCTCGCCGTACGGCGGCACCACCGCCGTGGTCCTCATCCCCGGCGCGCTGCTGACCCGGGTCGGCGTGAGCGCCCGCGGGACGGAGCCCGCCGAGGCCGGGGCCGAGTCCCGGGACGAGGCCGGCGACCCGCTCGCGCAGGCACCGGTGCCGCTGCCCAAGCGCAAGGGCCACGGCGCCGCCGACGGCCCGGCCGAACGGAGGGCGACGGCGCCGGAGTCCGGCCGGGACACGGCCGACCGCGACGACGCGGACGCCCCGGCCGGTGGCCGGAAGCCGTCCCCCGCGCCGCAGCGCCCCAAGGCCGTCCCGGCCCCGGTCCCGTCCGACGAAGAGCACCAGCAGGCCGGCGACCAGGCGCCGACCGGCACCCTCGCCGCGCTGCCGCGCCGGCCCCGCCCGCCGGTCCTGGTCTCCGACCACGGCCGCACCGTGGACGACCCCGGGACCCCGGACGAGCCGGGCGGCCCGGAGCGCGCGCAGACCCCGGCGACCCTGCCCAACGGCCTGCCCCGCCGGGTGCGCCAGGCCAGCATCGCCCCCCAGCTCAAGTCCGAACCGGCCGCCGAGTCCGCAGCGGACCGGCCGGCCGCCCCCGCCGACGACGACCGGGACGCGCAGGCGGTCCGGGCCCGGATGGCCTCGCTCCAGCGCGGTTGGCAGCGCGGCCGCCAGGAGAACGGCGGGACCCCGCATACCCCCACACCCTCGGACCCGAGCGCTGGAGACGGCGCCACCGGGGGAGCAAGTGCACCACGAACCACATCGGGAGAGGACGGTCCATGACCGCACCGAAGGCATCAGCTTCCACCGCCGTCTCGCCGCAGGGATCCGGGGAGCTGAACTGGCTCCTGGACGAGCTGGTCGAGCGCGTTGGCAGCATCCGCAAGGCGCTGGTCCTCTCCAGCGACGGTCTGGCCACCGGCGCCTCCAAGGACCTCACCCGCGAGGACAGCGAGCATCTGGCCGCGGTGGCCTCCGGCTTCCACAGCCTCGCCAAGGGCGTCGGCCGGCACTTCGACGCGGGCCAGGTCCGCCAGACCCTGGTCGAGCTGGAGGGCGCGTTCCTGTTCGTCAGCGCGGCCGGCGACGGCAGCTGCCTGGCGGTCCTGGCCGACGCCGACTCCGACGTCGGCCTGATCGCCTACGAAATGACCCTGCTCGTCAAGCGCGTGGGCACACACCTGGGCACCGCGCCCCGGTCCTGACCGGCCGACCGAGTACGACTACGGTGACGCCATGACCGCTCAGGAGGGCGGGCCGGGGCCGGAACGGCATCCGGCCCGGTGGTTCGACGACGACGCGGGCCCCGTCGTCCGCCCGTACGCGATGACGCGCGGGCGCACCCGCACCGACGCGGAGGATCGGCTGGATCTGATCGCGTTGGTCATCGCCGAAAGCCGCACCGGGGAGCCGATCGACGACCAGACGCTGTCCCCGGAGCATGTGGACATGGTCGAACTGTGCCGGGAGGCACCGCAGTCGGTCGCCGAGCTGGCGGCCGAGTTCGACCTGCCGGTCGGAGTGGTGCGGGTCCTCATCGGTGATCTGCTGGACGCCGGGCTGGTCCACGTCACCCGCCCGGTGCCGCCGGCCGAACTGCCCGACGCGAAGGTACTGCGCGAGGTCATCGACGGCCTGCGCGCACTGTGATTCCCGGCCGCACGCCGCGAACCGCCGCTGCCCGCCCCGACCGGGGGCGGGCGGCGCCGCGCCGCCCTGCCGTGCGCGCCCGCCCCACCGCCCCACGATTGCCGTCGATCACGCACCACCCCGCACCGGCCGTCCCACCGCCCCGTGCCGCGGCCGGCACCCGACCCGAGGAGCCGCCGCCATGACCGATGCCGCCCCCTTCGAACGCCGGCGGATCACCGTGGGACCGCACACCTTCGACGCCCTGGCCTGCGGTCCGGCCGACGGCGAGGTCGTCCTGCTGCTGCACGGCTGGCCGGAGTTCGCCGACTCCTGGAGCGCTGTGCTGCCCGCCCTGGGCGCCGCCGGCTACCGCGCCGTCGCCGTCGACCAGCGCGGCTACTCCCCAGGCGCCCGCCCGCCGCGGATCGCCGACTACGCCGTCCCCGAACTCGTCGCCGACGCCCTCGGGTTCGCCGACGCCCAGGGCGCCGACCGCTTCCACCTCGTCTCCCACGACTGGGGCGGCATGGTCGCCTGGTCCCTGGCCGGCGCCCACCCCGAGCGGCTGGCGTCGCTGACCGTGCTCGCCACCCCGCACCCCGAGGCCCTCAACCGCGCCGCCGCCGACGACCCCGAGCAGCACCACCGGCTGGACTACGTGCGCTTCTTCCGCCGGGAGGGCGGCGCGGCCGAATCCTCCCTGCTGGCCGACGGCGCGGCCCGGCTGCGCGCCGTCTACGGCGGCAAGGTCCCCGCCGACCTGGTCGAGGCCAACGTCCGGCGGCTGGCCGAACCCGGCGCGCTGACCGCGACCCTGAACTGGTACCGCGCCCCGCGGGCCGTGGTCTCCGCGCCCGCCGGACGGATCGCCGTGCCCACCCTCTTCCTCTGGGGCAGCCAGGACATCGCCCTGGGGCGCCGCGCGGCCGAGTCGACGGGGGAGTGGGTGGACGGCGCCTACGACTTCCAGCCATTGGAGGGCGCCAGCCACTGGCTGCCCGAAGAGGTCCCCGAACTGGTCACCCCGAAGATCCTCGACCACCTCGCCGCCCACCGGCAGCGCTGAACCCTCGTCCGTACGCCCCTATTTGGGCCGGTTGACGGCCTTGGCCCGGCGGTCGACCGCACCTCAAGTGGGCCGCGTACGGCGCACGTTGTACGGTGCACTGGCGGCCGCCACGGAACGGCCGCCCGCGCCCGGGACGCCTCACGCTGCCCGGAGCGCCAGCGATCCCCCGCAGAGCAGGAGAAGGAAACCCATGGTCTTCGGGCGTACTGAGCACCCTCGCCGGTCAGCCCCGGCCGAGCCGGTGACGCTCAAGATCCTCGTCGCCGGCGGCTTCGGCGTCGGCAAGACCACCCTGGTGGGCGCGGTCAGCGAGATCCGGCCGCTGCGGACCGAGGAGCACCTCACCGAGGCCGGCCGGCCGGTCGACGACCTGCACGGCATCGAGGCCAAGTCCACCACCACGGTCGCGATGGACTTCGGCCGGATCACCGTCCACGACGAGCTGGTCCTCTACCTTTTCGGCACGCCCGGCCAGGACCGCTTCTGGTTCCTGTGGGACGAGTTGGCCCGCGGCGCGCTCGGCGCGGTGGTGCTCGCCGACACCCGCCGGCTGGCGGACAGCTTCGCCGCCGTCGACTACTTCGAGCGCCGCGGCCTGCCCTTCGTCGTCGCGGTGAACTGCTTCGACGGCGCGGACCACTACCCCGCCGAGACCGTCAAGGACGCCCTGGACCTCGATCCCACCGTGCCGGTGCTGCTGTGCGACGCCCGGCTCCGGGAGTCCTCGCGGGAGGTGCTGGTCGCCGTCGTCGAGCACGCGATGCAGCGCGACGCCCGGCTGCGGGAGCCCGCGCTGCCCTGACCGGCGCCGCCCGGCCCGGCCCACCCGGACCCGCGCATTCCTGACGGGGCGCGGAAGTACGGCCCGTACCCCGCCGTCCGGGGCACGGGCCGTACGCCTTGCCGACCCGCCGGCGCGGGGACGCGACACCGCCCTCCCGCGCCGGCCGACCGAAGCTCCGTGTGCCGCCCGGCCGTTGTGGCTGCCGGGTCATTGTCGGTCATCCCGCCCGAGGGCGCAGCGGGTTCCGGTCGGTTTCCGGACTGTTCCGGTCGGCTCGGGGAGCCGCCGTCGGCGGTCCGGCGGGCGGCGGGCGCAGATCAGCCGCGGGCCCGCGCGCCCTCCTGCCCCGTGCCCGCACCGCTTCCCGAGCGCCCCGCGGCGTCCGTCGGCCCCGGCACCCGTGCGCGCGCCCCGCGCCGCACCTCGGTGCGCTCCGCCCCCGGCCGCCCCACCACCCAGCTCGCCCCCGGCAGTTCCTTGGCGGCCTTCTTCAACGGCGCCAGCGCGGCCGCCGCCGCACCGTGGCCGGTGACGCTGCCCGGCGGGCAGACCACCGTCGCCAGCGACAGCGTCACCGGCATCTCACCCGCCGCCCAGCCCACGTCCAACAGCGCCTTCGCGAACGGCTCCAGCCCGTCCGGCTCGGCCAGCACCAGGAAGTCGTCGCCGCCGATGTGCCCCACCCGGCTGGCCGGCTCGTCCGCCGCGACCGCCGCCAGCGCCCGGCCCACCGCCCGGATCAGCTCATCCCCGGCCGCGAACCCGGCACCGTCGTTGACCTGCTTGAAACCGTCCACGTCCAGCCAACTCAGGGCGAACTCCCGGCCCTCGGCGATCCGCCGGTCCACCTCGCCGTTGACCGCGTCCGAACCGGGCAGCCGGGTCAGCGGGTTGAGCCGGGCCGCCTCCTCCACCCGGCTCTCGGCCAGCACCCGCACGATGTCGGCCAGGTGCACCACCCCGATGCAGCGGCCGCGTTCGTCCACCACCGCCACATCGTCCCCGGCCCGCGCCCGCTCCCCGTCGGCGATCATGTCCAGCACCTGCCAGGCGGTGGCGTCCGCCCCCACCGTCCGCGGCGGGTCCGCCAGCCGCAGCGCCGGCCGGTCCGCGTACAGCGCGTGCCCGTAGCGCCCGGACAGCGACAGCAGGAAGCGGCCTCGGCGTCCAGATCGGGGCAGCGGCGCACGCAGGTCAGTACGTCGATCTCGCCGTCCTCGGGTCTGGCGAGCGGCTCCAGCGCGGCGACCGAACCGGTCGCGAGGTTCACCACGGGCTGGAAAGCGAAGCGGAGCTGGTCCGTCCAGGCAGGCACGAGCAGCAGGATGCCGCCACGGGGGCGCCGGCGGCACCCCGTTCACGCACTGTTCACACACCCTTCCGGGGCGTGCGCAAGCGGTGCCGTCACGCGCGCCCGCCGGTCCCCTGCCGGCCGGCCGTCAGGGCGCGGCGCGTTCTCCCGCCGGGCCTCCGAGGCCGGTACAGTCACCGGCGCGATCACGCCGCTCACGAGGGGGCCCGCCCGTGACCGAAGCCATCCGCGCCCACGACCACCCCACCCGCCCCGGCGGCGCCGCCCGCGCCCCCGCCGTCCGGATCACCGCCCTCACCAAGGACTACACCGGCCGGAAGAGCGGCACCGTCCGCGCCCTGGACGCCGCCGAACTCGCCATCGCGGAGGGCGAGTTCTGCACCCTCCTCGGCCCCTCGGGGTCCGGCAAGACCACCCTGCTGCGTCTGATCGCCGGCTTCGAGCACCCCACCGCCGGCCGGATCGACCTCGCCGGCCGGGACGTCACCGCCCTCCCGCCGCACCGCCGCGACGTCCACACCGTCTTCCAGGACTACGCCCTCTTCCCGCATCTGACGGTCGAGCAGAACGTCGCCTACGCCCTCACCGTCCGCGGCGTACGCAAGGCCGAACGGCTCGCCCGCGCCCGCGAGGCCCTGGTGACCGTCCGGCTCGACGAGCACGCCCGGCGCCGCCCCGCCCAGCTCTCCGGCGGCCAGCGCCAGCGCGTCGCGCTCGCCCGCGCCCTGATCGACCGCCCCGCCCTGCTGCTCCTCGACGAACCCCTGGCCGCCCTCGACCGCCGCCTCCGCCACGAGCTGCAAGGCGAACTGAGCCGCGTCCAGCGGGAAACCGGCGTCACCTTCCTCCTCGTCACCCACGACCAGGAAGAGGCCCTCACCCTCAGCGACCGGCTCGCCGTCCTCGACCACGGCCGGCTCGTCCAGACCGGCCCGCCCAAGGAGCTCTACGAGCACCCCGCCACCGCCTTCGTCGCCGCCTTCCTCGGCACCACCAACCTGCTCGGCGGCGACACCGCGGTACGCCTCACGGGCCGCCCCGGCACCTACAGCCTCCGCCCCGAACGCCTCCGGATCGCCGCCCCCGGCACCCCGGACGCCACCCCGCGACCGGGGGAGCGCACCGTCCCCGGCCGGATCACCGGCATCGCCCACGCCGGCGCCCACACCCGCCTCACCGTCCGCCCCGATCCCGACGGCACCGAACTCACCGTGCTGCGCCTGAACACCACCGCCCTCCCGGACACCGCCCGCCCCGGCGCCCTCGTCCACCTGCTGTGGCACACCGACGACGCCCGCCGCCTCCCGGACTGACACCACCCGGAAGAGGCCCTCTGGTGGCGGACGGTCGCCATCCGGATACTGACGGGAGGCGACGGCCGTATGCGACAGGGGAGTTCAGCATGCGCAACGCGAAGGTCTGGAAGGCCGCACTGGCGGCGGGCACCCTGCTGCTCGCCACCGCCTGCGGCGCAACGGGCGACGGCGGCGGGGGACCCACCGCACGGCGCACCCTCGGCAAGGGGGAGGGGCGGCTCGACCTCATCGCCTGGGCCGGCTATGCCGAGGACGGCTCCAACGACCCCGGGGTCGACTGGGTGCACCCCTTCGAGAAGAGCACCGGCTGCAAGGTCAACACCAAGATCGCCGGCACCTCCGACGAGATGGTCTCGCTGATGAGGACCGGCCAGTACGACACCGTCTCCGCCTCCGGCGACGCCACCCTCCGGCTGATCGCCGCCAAGGACGTCGCCCCCGTCAACACCGACCTCGTCCCCCACTACCGCGACGTCTTCAGCGGCCTGAAAATGCGCCCGTTCAACTCGAAGGACGGGCAGATGTACGGCATCCCGCACGGCCGCGGTGCCAACCTCCTGATGTACCGCACCGACCAGGTCAGCCCGGCCCCCGACTCCTGGAAGGCGGTCTTCGACGACGCCGCCCGCCACGCCGGCAAGGTCACCGCCTACGACTCGCCCATCTACATCGCCGACGCCGCCCTCTACCTCATGAAGAGCCGGCCGGACCTCGGCATCAAGGACCCCTACGCCCTGGACACCCGCCAACTAGGCGCCGCGGTGGCCCTGTTGAAGAAGCAGCGGCGCAGCATCGGCGAATACTGGAGCGACTACCAGAAGGAAGTCACCGCCTTCAAGAGCGGCGACAGCGTCGTCGGCACCGCCTGGCAGGTCATCGCCAACACCGCCGCCGCCGACAAGGCCCCCGTCAAGGCCGTCCTCCCCAAGGAAGGCGCCACCGGCTGGTCCGACACCTGGATGGTCTCCGCCAGGGCCGCGCACCCCAACTGCGCCTACAAATGGCTCGACTGGATCGTCTCACCGAAGGTGAACGCCCAGGTCGCCGAGTACTTCGGCGAGGCCCCCGCCAACGCCGAGGCGTGCCGCGAGACCATCGACCCGCACCACTGCGCAGTCTACCACGCCGACGACGAGAGCTACTACCGCCGCGTCCACTTCTGGACCACCCCCACCCGGCAGTGCCTCGACGGCCGCACCGACACCACCTGCACCGACTATGCGCAATGGACCCGCGCCTGGACGGAGATCAAGGGCTGACCCCGGGAACCGCGATGCCCGCCGCACGCCACCGGGGCCGGCTGGCCGCCCTGCTCGCCCCGCCCCTCCTCTGGCTGGTCCTGGCCTACCTCGGCTCCCTGGCCGTCCTCCTGCTCTCCGCCTTCTGGACCACCGACCCCTTCACCTCCGACGTCGTCCGCACCTGGACCCCCGACAACTTCCACGAGCTGCTCACCACGCCCGTCTACCGCACCGTCGCCGTCCGCACCCTCGGCATCGCCCTCGCCGTCACCCTCCTCGACGCCCTCCTCGCGCTCCCCATGGCCTTCTTCACCGCCCGGGTGGCGACCGGCCGGCTCCGCCGCGCCCTGCTCGTCGCCGTCCTCACCCCGCTGTGGGCCGGCTACCTCGTCAAGGCGTACGCCTGGCGCGTACTGCTCGGCGAACACGGCCTGGTGAACGCCGCCCTCGCCCCGTTCGGCCTGCGCGGCCCCGGCTACGGCACCACCGCGGTCGTCATCGTCCTGGCCTATCTGTGGCTGCCGTACATGGTCCTGCCGGTGCACGCCGCCCTGGAACGGCTCCCCGCCCGGCAGTTGGAGGCCTCCGCCGACCTCGGCGCCGGGGCCCTGCGCACGCTCCGCTCGGTCGTCGCCCCCGCCGTCCGCCCGGCGCTGCTGGCCGGCTCGGTCTTCACCTTCTCGCTCAGCCTCGGCGACTACCTCACCGCCCAGATCGTCGGCGGCCGCACCCAACTGCTCGGCAACGTCATCGCCTCCCAGGTCACCCTCGACCTGCCGCTCGCCGCCGCGCTGTCCACCGTCCCCGTCGCCCTCGTCGTCTGCTACCTCGCCGCCGTCCGCCGGGCCGGCGCGCTCGACCAGCTCTGAGGCGTGGCTTCGCATCGGCGCCCGCCGTTTGAAGACACGCCCTGGCCCCCTCGCCGTGGAGGCGCCCGATGCACCTGTCGCGAACCGCCCGGGCGGTGCTCGGCGCCGTGACCGCCGCCGGCCTCGCCCTGATCTACCTCCCGCTGCTGCTGGTCCTGCTCAACTCGTTCAACGCCGACCGGTCGTTCGCCTGGCCGCCGCCCGCGCTCACCGGCCAGTGGTGGGAGCGCGCCCTGCACACCGCCGGCGCCCGTGACGCGCTGGCCACCTCGCTGCGGGCCGGCCTGGGCGCCACCGCCCTCGCCCTGGTCCTGGGCAGCCTGGCCGCCTTCGCCGTGCACCGGCACCGCTTCTTCGGCCGGCAGACCGTCTCGTTCCTGATCGTGCTGCCGATCGCGCTGCCCGGCATCGTCACCGGCATCGCCCTCAACGCCGCATTCCGCACCGTCCTCGCCCCTGTGGGCATCGGCTTCGGCCTGTTCACCGTCATCGTCGGCCATGCGACCTTCTGCGTCGTCATCGTCTTCAACAACGTCGCCGCCCGGCTCCGCCGGATCGCCCCCTCGCTCGCCGAAGCCTCCGCCGACCTCGGCGCCCGCCCGTGGCAGACGCTGCGCCACGTCACCCTCCCGGCGCTCGCCCCGGCCCTCTTCGCCGGCGCCCTGCTGGCCTTCGCGCTCTCCTTCGACGAGGTGGTGGTGACCACCTTCACCGCCGGCGCCGGCACCAAGACCCTGCCGATCTGGATCTACGAGAACCTCGCCCGCCCCAACCAGGCCCCCGTCGTGGACGTCGTCGCGGCGCTGCTGATCGTGCTGTCGGTGATCCCGGTGTACGCCGCCCAGCGGCTCTCCGCCGACCCGGCCGGCGGGCGCCTGTGAGAACGCCCGCCGCACCGCACCCGGAATCCGGCGCGGCGGCCGACTCCGTAGGAAAGGGCCCGAGAGCCGGCGCCGCGGCGGACTCCGCGCGCCCGGGAACCGGAGGTCAGCGGCGCAGCGAACTCCGCGCCACGGGGAAGTCGAAGGAGGTGTCGGGGAACGTCTCCGGCGTGAACGTGTAGTGCCACCACTCGTCCGCGTAGTTCACGAACCCGGCCTGCTCCAGCCCCGCCTTCAGCAGCAGCCGGTTGGCCCGCTGCTTCCCCTTGATCCGCGGATCGAGGGTGTGCGCGAGGGTGTCGAAGCAGTCGAAGCCGGTGCCCATGTCCAGCGAGTTGTCCGGGAAGCGGCTCGCCTTCGGGCCGAAGCACGAGGTCAGCGGCTCCCCGGGCACATACGGCCGGGTCGGCACCGCCGGCAGCCGCACCAGCGTCAGATCGACCGTACTGCCCCTGCTGTGCCCGGACTTCTCCGCTATGTACCCGTCCTCGAACAGCACCGACTTGTCCACCCGCGGATAGAACTCCGTCTTCATCCGCTGGTCGGACAGGTCCTTCGCCCAGTCCACGAAGTGGTTCACCGCCCGCTGCGGGCGGTAGCAGTCGTAGACCTTCAGGGAGTAGCCGCGCCGCAGGAAGGAGAGCTGCGCCCGGTGCAGCGCCCGCGCCGCGTCCCGGGTCAGGATGCACATCGGCTCGCGGTACCCCGTCGCCGGCACCCCCATGAAGTCGTGCGGAGTGGCGTAGCGGATCTCCTGGATGATCGTGGGGTCGACCTCGCGCAGCGCCACGAACTCCTTCGGCGCCTTGGGGTCGTCGGCCCTCGCGGCGCCCCCGGCGCCCCGCGGCGGCGGTACGGCTCCGGTGCCCGCCGTGGCGCTCGACGGGACGGCGATGACGGTGAACACGGCGGCGGCAGCGGCGGCCAGGCCGCGCCACCCGGCAGCAAGTCTCGGCATGGTCCACTCGTCTACCAGGCGCGGCGGGCACAAGGGAACCCCTCGGTCGCCCCGTGCACCTCCGCCCCGCAGACCTCTTCCCCAACAGGCCGCCCCCGCCGCCCCGTTACCCGTCCACCGCCCCACCCTCCGCCCCGTCCAGCCCCCGCACGCGCACCCGATACTCCATCGGACGCCCGTCCCGCCGCTCCACGACCACCCGGCCGCCCTCCCACCGCGAGGTGAAGCGCGCCACCTCCGGGCGCTGCCAGCCGTCCCCGCCGTCCGGCACCACCAGCCCCCCGCCCGTCCGCCCGGCCGCCGGCGCCCACGCCTCCAGCTCCGTCCCGCCGTCCGCCCCCGCCACCGGCAGCACCGAACCGGCCTTCGCCAGCACCGGAACACGGGACAGCGGCGCCTCCACCCACACCCGGCCCGGCCCCTCGTACGCCCGCCCCGTCGCGGTGTCGTACCACCGGCCGCGCGGCAGCCGCACGGCCCGCCGGACCGCCCCGGCCTCCAGCACCGGCGCCACCAACAGCGCGTCCCCCAGCAGGAACGCGTCCTCGACGTCCCGCAGCGCCCGGTCCCGCGGTGCGCTCCACCACATCGGACGCACATACGGCGCCCCCGAGAGCCGCGCCAGTTGCCCCAGCGTCACGAAGTACGGCAGCAGCCGGGCCCGCTCCCGCAGCGCCGCCCGCGCGTGCTCCAGCACCTCCGCCCCGAACTCCCACGGCTCCCGCCGCCCCGCCCACAGCGCCGAGTGCGTGCGGAACAGCGGCAGATACGCCCCCAGTTGGAACCACCGCAGATACAGCTCCGGCGACGGCTCGCCCGAGAAGCCGCCCACGTCCGGCCCGCTGTAGGGCACCCCGCACAGCCCCAGCCCCAACACCAGCGCCAATGACGCCCGCAGCCCCGGCCACCCGGTGGCCACGTCCCCCGACCAGGTGCCCCCGTACCGCTGGAGACCGGCCCAGCCCGACCGGGAGAACAGGAACGGCCGCTCCTCGGGCCGCAGTTCGCACAGCCCCTCGAAGGCCGCCTGCGCCATCGCCAGCCCGTAGACGTTGTGCGCCTCCCGGTGGTCGCCGCCCCGTCCCTCCAGGGCGTGCCGCGCCGACCGGGGCAGCGTCGCCTCCCCGAACGCCGCGAACGACACCGGCTCGTTCATGTCGTGCCACACCCCGGCGAACCCCTGCGCCAGCCGCTCCGCGTACAGCGCCCCCCACCACGCGCGCACCCGCGCGTCGGTGAAGTCCGGGTACACCGACTCACCCGCCCACGCCACCCCCCGCACCACCTCCCCCCGCGCGTCCCGTACGAAGGCGTCCGCCGCCACCCCGGCGTCGTACACCGCGTTCCCCGGCTCCGCCTTCACCGCCGGGTCCACGATCGACACCAGGCGCACCCCCTGGTCCCGCAACTCCCCGGCCAGCCCCGGCAGATCCGGATACCGCTCCCGGTCGACGGTGAACACCCGGTGCCCGTCGTAGTGGTCGATGTCCAGATGGACCGCCGACAGCGGCAACTCCCGCTCCCGGTAGCCGGCCACCACCCGCCGCACCTCCTCGGCCCCGCCGAACCCCCACCGGGCGTGCTGGTACCCCAGCGCCCAACGGGGCGGCAGCGCCGGCGCGCCCGTCAGCGCCGTCCACCCCAGCAGCACCCGGGCCGGCGTCCCCGCCAGCACCCAGTAGCACAGCGGCCCGCCGTCCATCCGCAGCTCGCAGGTGCCCGGGCGGTCGTGTCCCGATCCGGCGCCCTCCGCGCCCTCGTGCAGCGTCACCCGGCCGTCCCAGGAGTTGTCGTGGAACACCAGGTGCGTCCCCGCGTCCGCCACCACCAGCTGCACCGGCATCGTCAGATACAGCGGATCGTCCCCCGGCCCGAACGCGCCGCCCGGATCGGTGTTCCACAACCGGTGGACCCCGTCCCGCAGCCGCGGCCCGCCCGCCCGGCCGCCCAGCCCGAAGAACCGCGCGTCCGCCGCCACCTCCGACTGCTGCACCCACCGCGACGCCACCGCCACCGCGGCCCCCGCATCGTCCCCGGACCCCTCCGCACCCTCCGCCGCCACCCGGTCCCACCAGCGCGGCGGCAACTCCCTGCGCAGCATCGCCCCGCCGGGCGTGCGCACCTCCACCGCACCGAACCGCGACACCACCACCAGCACCCGCTCCGAGACGACCCGCCAGCCGCCCTCGGTGTCCGGCTCCAGCACCGCCCGCGGATCCACCTCCGGACACGCCCCGGCCAGCGCGTACGACGGCTCCGGCCCGGCCCCGTCCCAGCCGCAGAACACCGCGCCGCCCACCGCCACCCGCACCCGCAGCGACGACCGCGCGAAGTGGATCACCCCGCCGCCCGGCAGCGACTCCGCATCGCGCGCCGTACCCGGCACCCGGGCCCGCTCCGCGCCCCGCCGCGGGAGCGCCGAGGCGTCCGCTTTCCGCCGGCGCCACGCCGCGCGCACGGACCGCAGCCCCTGCGCCGCCCCCACTGCCCTGACCATCCGTACCGACCGCACCAGATCACGCCCGTTCATGCCGGTCAGCCTGCCACCGCCGACCCCGCGATCGGGAATCGTTCAACTGCCGTTCACCTGACCACGATCAACCGTCCACCTCCCCACCCGCCCCCTCCACACGACGGCGCCGGCCCCGCCCCATGGCGATCCACACCACTGTCCAATGTGGCGGTCCACCCTGGTGCCCGAGTCGATCACGTGGCATGGTCCAGGCAAGCCGGTCACGCGTACCACCGGGGACCCCCGCCACGGCGCGCGGCCGACGCCCACGACGCGTACCTGCCAGGAGAGGCATCATGACCACCGCACCGCACTCCGCCGCCCAGCCGGCACCGGAACCCCTCTGGCAGCCCGGCCCGGACCGGATCGCCGGCGCACAGGTCACCCGCTTCCACGCCTGGGCCGCCGCCCACCACGGCGCACCCGCCCCCGTCCCCGGCGACCCCGCGGCCGGCTACGCCGCCCTGCACCGCTGGTCCGTCGACCAGCTCCCGACCTTCTGGCAGGCCGTCGCCGCATGGTTCGACGTCCGCTTCGGCACCCCCTACGACACCGTCCTCGCCGACCGCACGATGCCCGGCGCCCGCTGGTTCCCCGGCGCCACCCTCAACTACGCCGAACACGCCCTGCGCGCCGCCGAGGACCCCGCCCGCGCCGACACCCCCGCCCTGCTCCACGTCGACGAGCGCCACGAGCCCGCCGCCGTCACCTGGGCCGAACTCCGCGCCCAGGTCGGCTCGCTGGCCGCCGCCCTCCGCCGCCTCGGCGTCCGCCCCGGCGACCGCGTCAGCGGCTACCTCCCCAACGTCCCCGAGGCCGTGATCGCCCTCCTCGCCACCGCCACGGTCGGCGCCGTGTGGACCTCCTGCGCCCCCGACTTCGGCGCCCGCAGCGTCCTGGACCGCTTCCAACAGGTCGAGCCCGTCGTCCTGTTCACCGTCGACGGCTACCGCTACGGCGGCAAGGAGCACGACCGCCGCGCCACCGTCGCCGAACTCCGCGCCGAACTCCCCACGTTGCGCGCCGTCGTCCACGTCCCGCTGCTCGGCACCCCCGCCCCCGAAGGCGCCCTCGACTGGGCCGACCTCACCTCGGACGCCACCGACCCGGTCTTCGAGCAGGTCCCCTTCGACCACCCGCTGTGGGTCCTGTACTCCTCCGGCACCACCGGTCTGCCCAAGGCCATCGTCCAGTCCCAGGGCGGCATCCTCCTCGAACACCTCAAGCAGACCGGCCTGCACTGCGACCTCGGCCCCGACGACCGCTTCTTCTGGTACACCTCCACCGGCTGGATGATGTGGAACTTCCTCGTCGGCGGCCTCCTCGCCGGATCCACGATCGTCCTCTACGACGGCAGTCCCGGCCACCCCGACGTGAGCGCCCAGTGGCAGGTCGCCGCCGCCACCGGCACCACCGTCTTCGGCACCTCCGCCGCCTACGTCATGGCCTGCCGGAAGGCCGGCCTGCACCCCGCCCGCGACCTCGACCTGTCCACCGTCGGCTGCGTGGCCACCACCGGCTCCCCGCTCCCGCCCGACGGCTTCCGCTGGCTGCACGACACCTTCGCGGAGAGCGGCGCCGACCTGTGGGTCGCCTCGGTCAGCGGCGGCACCGACGTGTGCAGCTGCTTCGCCGGCGCGGTGCCCACCCTCCCCGTCCACATCGGCGAACTCCAGGCCGCCTGCCTCGGCACCGACCTCCAGGCATGGGACCCCCAGGGCAAACCGGTCCTCGACGAGGTCGGCGAACTCGTCGTCACCGCCCCCATGCCGTCCATGCCCACCCGCTTTTGGAACGACCCCGACGGCACCCGCTACCACGACAGCTACTTCGATGTGTACCCCGGCGTCTGGCGGCACGGCGACTGGATCACCCTCACCTCCCGCGGCAGCGTCGTCATCCACGGCCGCTCCGACTCCACCCTCAACCGCCAGGGCGTGCGGATGGGCTCCGCCGACATCTACGAGGTCGTCGAACGCCTCCCGGAGATCCGCGAATCCCTCGTCATCGGACTCGAACTCCCCGACGGCGGCTACTGGATGCCGCTCTTCGTCCACCTCGCCCCCGGCGCCACTCTGGACGACGCCCTGCGCGACCGCATCAAGCGCACCATCCGCGAACAGCTCTCACCCCGCCACGTCCCCGACGAGATCATCGAGGCCCCCGGCGTCCCGCACACCCTCACCGGCAAGCGCATCGAGGTCCCGGTCAAGCGCCTCCTGGCGGGCACCCCCCTCGACAAGGCCGTCAACCCCGGCTCCGTCGACGATCTCAACATCCTCCGCTTCTACGAGCGGATCGCCGCCGACCGCGCCAAGTGACCGCGGCCCGGCGCCGGCGGCCCTCCGCCCCGGCGCCGGCCGCCGTTGTCAGACCCCCCGATTACTCTCGGTGACCAGTGGTGCCCGACGGCACCCACCGACCGCGCACGCGCGCCCCACCGGCGTGCAGCCACCGAGGGGGAACGATGACCGACCACCCGCTGCGCCGCGAAGTCCCCAGCACCGCCGCCGTCCTCGCCGACCCCGGCGCCTTCGCGGCCATGCGCCGCTACCGCACCTTCCCGTTCGACGACCACCGCGGCTACCTCCGGCAGATGGAGACCCTGCTGCGCACCCTCGCCGCCCAGGGCGTGCACACCACCCTCTGCCTCTTCGACCCGGCCGGCTATGCCCGCTACTGCACCGACCGCGGCCTCGCCCCCGACGACCCCGGCAGCCGCAGCCGCTACGCCGCCGCCGTCGCCTGCACCGGCGCCACCCTCGCCTACGACGGCACCCCGCTCGACCACCTCCTCCCCCTGCTCACCGAGGAGGCCGCCCGCCGGGCGTCCTGGGACCGCGCCACCGCCCTCCTGGCCCGCGCCGGCCGCTGCGCCGACTGCGGCCAGGACCTCGCCCACGCCGCGTTCACCCGCGCCACCACCGCCCTCCAGCACCTCCTGGCGGCCCTGGGGGAGGGCGCCCACCACCTCGTCTGCACCCTCCCCGACACCACCGGCACCCTCCGCGCCTACCTCCACCTCACCCCCGCACCGGACGGCCGCCCGCCCCAACTCCCCGAATCCGCAACGCTCGTGTTCTGCACGGTCCTCGCCGCCGCCCTGATCCGCCCCGCCACCGGCGCCCTCGTCTGCCGCACCACACCCACCGCCGACGACCCCACCGACCACCACCACGACCCCGGCCCCGCCACCGTCCGCGGCTGGCGCCTCCGGGACGCCTGGCCGGCCCCCATCACCGCCGCCGAGATCTTCGACGCCTACTGCACCGACCCCGAGACCGACGAACCGATCCCACCCGAGCCCCGCGTCGACTACGCCCCCGGCCTGCCTCTCCCGCCCCCGCCCGGCCCCCACTGCCACCCCTGACCCCGACCACCCCGATCGCCCGGAAGCCGCCGCAGACAGAACGGCCGCCCCGCCACACAGGCGGGACGGCCGTCCCGAGCACGTCACACGGCGCCGCGCGCCGCCCGGCTCACTCCCCGGAGAGCACCGCCTGCGCGGCCGCCCGGGCATCCGCCGCGGTGTCCGCGGCCCGCGCCGCGGCCGCCGCCCGCTCGCACTGCGCCAGCGTGTGCTTGGCCAGCGCCGCCCGCACATACGGAATCGACGCCGCGCCCATCGACAGGCTGGTGACCCCAAGACCCGTCAGCACGCACGCCAGCAGCGGATCGGAGGCCGCCTCACCGCACACGCCACAGCTCTTGCCCTCGGCCTTGGCGGCCTCGGCCGACGCCGCCACGAGGTCCAGCAGCGCCGGCTGCCACGGGTCCTGCAAGCGCGAGACCGCGCCCACCTGACGGTCCGCCGCGAAGGTGTACTGCGCCAGGTCGTTGGTGCCCAGCGACAGGAACTCCACCTCCTGCAGGATCGACCGGGCCCGCAGCGCCGCCGACGGAATCTCCACCATCGCGCCGAACTTCGCCTGCAGCCCGGCCTCCCGGCACGCGTCGGCGAACGCCTTCGCGTCGATCCGGTCCGCCACCATCGGCGCCATGACCTCGAGGTAGACCGGCAGCCCCTCGGCGGCCCTGGCCAGCGCCGACAGCTGCGTCCGCAGCACATCGGGGTGGTCCAGCAGCGTCCGCAGACCCCGCACGCCCAGCGCCGGGTTCGGCTCGTCCGCCGGCGTCAGGAAGTCCAGCGGCTTGTCCGCCCCGGCGTCCAGCACGCGCACCACCACGCGCCCCTCCGGGAAGGCCTCCAGCACCTTCCGGTACGCCTCGACCTGCTTCTCCTCCGACGGCGCCCGCGTGCTGTCGTCCAGAAACAGGAACTCCGTACGGAACAGCCCGACGCCCTCCGCCCCGGCCTCGACGGCCGCCGGCACGTCCGCCGGCCCGCCGACGTTGGCCAGCAGCGGCACCTTGTGCCCGTCCGACGTGGCACCCGGACCGGACGCGGCCGACAGCAGCGCCTTCCGCTCCTCGGCGGCCTTCGCCAGCTCCGCCCGCTTCTCACCACTGGGATCGACGAACACCTCACCGGTGCTGCCGTCCACCGCGATCACGGTGCCCTCGACGAGCTCACCCGCACCCGGCATCGCCACCACGGCCGGCACCCCCAGCGCCCGCGCGAGGATCGCGCTGTGGCTGGTCGGCCCGCCCTCCTCGGTGACGAACCCGAGCACCAGCGTCGGGTCCAGCAGCGCGGTGTCCGCCGGCGCCAGGTCCCGTGCGATCAGCACATACGGCTCGTCGCTGTCCGGCACGCCCGGCATCGGCACGCCCAGCAGCCGCGCGACGATGCGGTTCCGCACGTCATCGAGGTCGGCGACCCGCCCTGCCAGGTACTCGCCCGCCCCGGCCAGCAGCGCCCGGTACGCGGCGAACGCGTCGTACACCGCGCGCTCGGCCGTGCTGCCCACGGCGATCCGCCGATCGACATCGGCCATCAGCTCGGGGTCCTGGGCCATCATGGCCTGGGCCTCCAGCACGTGCTGGGCCTCCCCACCGGCCAGGTTGCCCCGCGCGATCAGGTCGGCGGCCACAGCCTCCACGCCCTGACGGGCGCGCCCCTGCTCGCGCTCCGCCTCCTCCGCCGGGATCTGCTTGGCCGGCGGCTCCAGCACCGCCGTCCCCATGTGCCGCACCTCACCGATGGCCACGCCGTGGCTCACGCCGACGCCCCGCAGCGTTGTCTCCATGTCACCCGTCTCCGGTAGTGCGGCGGACCCGGCCGCCGCGGTGGATGTCCTGCCTGCCGTCTGGAAACGGCGCCCGGCTGCTACTGCCAGGAGAAGAGCGCGTCGCCCGCCTTGATGTCGCCGTCCTCGCGCACCTCGCCGAGCGAGTCCGCGGTGGCCTCAAGAGCAACGACCGGACACACCGGCGACTTACCGGCCTCCTCGACCGCGGCCGGGTTCCAACGCACGACCGCCTGCCCGCGCGTCACGGTGTCGCCCTTGTTCACGAGCAGCTCGAAGCCCTCGCCGTTGAGCTGCACGGTGTCGATACCGAGGTGCGTCAGCACACCGTGCCCTTCCCCGTCCACGACGACGAACGCGTGCGGGTGCAGCGAGACGATCACGCCGTCCACGGGCGAAAACGCCTCCGACGGCTCACGAACGGGGTCGATGGCGGTACCGGGACCCACCATCGCACCGGAGAAGACAGGGTCCGGCACTGCCGCGAGCCCAATGGCGCGTCCTGCAAGAGGGGACGTCACGGTGGTCATGGGGACCTCCCAGGGGTGAAGATTCATCAGGTCGCCGCCACTGCCAGTCCCGGACGGCGCACCGTTGAGAAGCGTAAGTCATAAGAACTGACGGTTCCGCATGACAGAGGCCGGTTGATGCCCGCGGCGACGGCGCAATCGATTTGCCTCGCCCACACCATCCCTGTACTGTCTGGGATCTGCCCCGGACAGACAGGAAGCGCATCGCCGCGACCGACTGAGTGGGCAGCACTCCTCAGAGTCATGATCCAGATTCTCGAATCATGCGTTTCTGCATGCTTGCAGAAAAGCGGTGGTCCGAAAGCCGGAAAAGGCCTGATAGAGTGTGAAACACCGAAGGGAAGCGCCCGGAGGAAGCCCGAGAGGGTTGCCGAAGGAAGCGTCCGTTCCTTGAGAACTCAACAGCGTGCCAAAAGTCAACGCCAGATATGTTGATACCCCGTCTCCCGTCAGGGAGATGAGGT
>NZ_JBIVOW010000013.1:0-249375 GCF_044754325.1 Streptomyces sp. NPDC093097 | reverse complement strand
GCGGCCTGGATCAACAAGCCGGCACCAGACGGCCCACTGATCCCGGCACAGCGTTAGGACGATCTACCTGCCTTGATCGCTTTGACAGGTTCCGCAGTGTTCACAGCGTGACGAAGGAAGGTCCGCACACCGACCAGGACGTTCTCGATCCTGGCGCCACCGCGCTGAGGCTTCATCCCCGGACCGGTCATCACCATCGCGGAGCCGACGGCCGGCGGCGCGACGCCTGTCAGCTCCGTAGAGGCGTAGCGCAGCCAGGTCATGAACAGGGACAGGTCCGCTGCGGCAGTCGTCCAGGCCCGTCCAGTACGTGCACACCACCGGAGGTACAGGGCCACCGCACCGGCGTACGCCTTCGTGGTCAACTCAGCCTGTGCTCGTCCGAACCGGACGTGCCGCAGGAACGCATCCGCCTCCGGAACAACCGCCATCTGACCGTCCAGCACCGTCCAGTACCGCTCGCCGGACGGCAACTTCACCGGGAACGCCTTCACTCGTGGTCCTCCGCTCGCTCGTGGGCAACATGTCGCAACGACCGCATCACCCCCTGAGATGCGGCCTCCGGCGGCAAGTCACCCGCAAGAGATGCCACAAGGCGCTACACCTAAAGAACCCTGGAGAAACCAGCGCCAGGTCCCGCACTTGTCCGGTTCCCGCAGCTCCGGCTGCCCCTGCCAGCGCCGGACACGGAAGACGAACTGCATGCGGTGCCGGGTGCCCGGCTCGTCGCCGAGGTGCACGACATGAACGAGTTCGGCGTCCTCGGGGGAGGAACCGGGCCGGGCCCGTCACAGTCCCGGCCCGGCAGCTGATGCGCCGACCTGGCGGTGGTCGGTGATGGCGTCCGCCGCCATGTCCGTGGACCGCAGTCGAATGGTGGCCTTTCCGCTGATGAGCGTGGGATGGCGGGAGCATGAGCCACCATCGCGAGATCAGGCCGCTCACCCTGTTGAAGAGCGGGCGGTGACCGGGCGCAACGGCGTCGCTGAACTCCGGCACAGGGTCCTGCGACCCAGTTGTGGTCCTCCCGCGAACGTCCGCTGCTGCGGCTCGGGCTCTGCCCGACCACCGCGGCTTCATGGCAGCACAGGGGCGTGCATCGTCGGTGGCCTGCTCCCGACCGTCAGGCGGCTGATCAGGGCAGATGGAGAACTGGGACGGGAGTATCTAGGGTCAGCGCGTGGCTTTCATCATGGTGTGCGAAGACGACGCGGCGGTTCGCAGCATCCTTAAGCGTGCCCTGGAGCACGACGGCCATACCATCTCCGTCGCCGCCACGGCCGAGAGCATGCTGCGGCAGCTCGAACGGGCACCTCAGCTGGTCGTCCTGGATCTTGGGCTCCCGGACGCCGACGGGCGCGATGTCTGCCTGGCCCTTCGGGCGCGTGGCGTCGACGCGCCGGTGTTGATGCTCACCGCCTTGGACGGCCTGCATCACAAGGTGGGCGGCTTCGAGGCGGGCGCCGACGACTACATGACCAAACCCTTCGACGTCCCGGAGCTGCTGGTCCGGGTCCGTGCGCTGCTGCGCCGGGCCACCGTGGCGCCCGCACCGCGGGAGGTCGTGCTCGATCCGGCGAAGCACGTGGTGACCTACGGCTCGGTGAGCGAGAGTCTGACCCCGACGGAGTTCCGGCTGCTGGGCCGCCTCATCGCCTCGCAGGGTGACGTGGTCCGTCGCCACGCCCTCGTCGCTGCCGGCTGGCCGCACGGAGCGCACGTCAGCGACAACACCCTCGACTCCTTCGTGCGTCGGCTGCGGACCAAGCTCGGTCCGCTGGGTGTGGCCGAGCGTCTGGCGACCGTCCGCGGTGTGGGCTATCGATGGCAGTGACGGGGTTCCGCAGGAGGGTCGTCGCGCTCACTGTGCTGATCGCCACCGCCGTGGTGGCGATACTGGTCCTGGTCTCGCATGTGCTGCTGAGCCGGGTGACGGACGCCGACGCGCACGATCTGGCGCGTACCCGCGCCGAGGCGGTCGCGGCGAACGTCACCGCCGTGGGCGGCCGTGTCGTGCTGGCGGAGAACAGCAGCGAGGCGCTGGACGAGGTCGCCTGGGTGTATGCCGACGGCCGCCTGATCGACGGGAACGTACCGGCAAGTGTGGTCGAGCGCGTAGAGGCGCTGGCGGGCTCAGGGCGATCGCAGACAGCCACCGTCGGCAACTACCTCTTGTACGCGCGGGAGGTTCCGATCGACGGCCACCACGTCATGGTGATCGTCCGGGTGGACCTCACGCCCTACGAGACATCCGAGCAGCGCAGCCTGACCTTGTCTCTGATACTGGGCGGCCTCGCAATCCTCCTCGCCGGCGGTGTCGCGCACCTCGTGGTGCGCCGTGCGCTGCGGGTCGTGCACAAGATGGCCGCCCTCGCCGACGACTGGGGCCATCACGAACCCGGGCGGCGCTTCAACCTCGGAGTCCCCCGCGACGAGTTCGGGGAACTGGGGCGGACCCTGGACCACCTCTTGGCGCGCGTCGAGACCGCGCTGGCGGACGAGCGCCGGCTCACCGATGAGATCGCCCACGAGCTGCGGACACCGCTCACGGTCCTGCGGGGTGAGGCGCAGCTGGCGCAGCTGTCCGGCGAGCCGGTGGCGCCGGAGGCGGTGCTGAGCGAGGTCAACCGCCTCGATGCGGCGATCACGACGATTCTGCGCGCCGCGCGCGCACGAGCAGACGCCGGTACCCGGTGCGATCTGCGGTTCGCCGCATGGCAGGCAATCGCCGGCCGCGCGGTCGAGGTCGCCTTTCCCGTGAAGGTCGAGGCCGCGGTGGCGGCCGACGTCGCCGTGTCGGTGCTGTCGCCCCTGCTGGAGAACGGCCTGCGGCATGCGCGGTCGCGTGTGTGGATCACCGCGCGCATCCAAGGTGAGGTCATCGTGGTCGATGTCTTGGACGACGGCCCCGGGTTCGATCCCGCGGAGGTCGACCGGGTCTTCGAAGCGGGTGTGACCGGCGGCGACGGGCACGGCCTGGGGTTGCCGGTGGTCCGGCGCATCGCCGCCTCGGCCGGTGTGGAGGTCCGCGCGATCGCGGACGGCCGCGGTCACGTCGAGGTGACGCTCCCGGCTGCGCGGGCGGCCACGTAGTCAGGTTGCGTGCAGGTTCCCCGCGCAAACCTCCCTGCATGACAACGACAACCGAAGCACGCACCCGCAGCGGGCGGCTCATGCTCAATAAGGTCCCCGAGGTCACCGTCTGGTTCTGGGCGATCAAGGTCCTGTGCACGACGGTCGGGGAGAGCTTCGCCGACTGGATCAACACCCAGCTGGGCGTCGGCCTGGTGAACACGGCCTGGATCTTCACCGCGGTCCTAGTGGTGGTCCTGGGCGTCCAGCTGCGGCTGAAGCGGTACGCCCCGTTTCCCTACTGGCTGACCGTGGTCGTTGTCAGCGTCACGGGCACCTTGTACACCGACATCCTGACCGACCAGCTGAACGTGCAGCTGTGGATCAGTTCCGCAGTCTTCTCGGTGCTGCTCGTGGTGGTCTTCGGCGTGTGGTGGCTGCGTGAGCGCACGCTGTCGATCCACTCGGTCAGCACGCTCTCGCGGGAGTCGTTCTACTGGCTGACCGTCCTGGTCACCTTCGCGCTCGGCACGGCGACCGGCGACTGGACTCTGGAGCTCACCGGCTGGAGCCCGGGCGTCTCGGTGCTGCTGCCGCTCGGCCTGATCGCGGCGATCACAGCGCTGTGGAGGTCCGGCGCGAACCCGGTGCTGTCCTTCTGGCTCGCCTACATCCTGACCCGCCCGCTGGGCGCGAACATCGGCGACTGGCTCGCCTCCCCCAAGGTCGCCCAGAACCCGGGTGACCCGACCGGTCTCGCGCTGGGCACGTTCACCACCAGTCTGATCTTCCTCGGCCTGATCCTGGCGACGGTCGTCTACCTGACGGTGACGCGCTCGGATGTGACCGAGACCCGCGAGGCGACCCACAGCTCACAGGCCACCGGCAACCCACGCAAGGAGCGCATCGCACTGGCCGGATTCGGAGTGCTGGCCGTCGCCACCGCAGCCCTGCTGGTCTGGGCCCACGGTCAGCCGCACGTCGGCCCGGCGCCGGAAACCGACACCACCTCCGCCGTCCAGCT
The DNA here is from genome assembly GCF_044754325.1 of Streptomyces sp. NPDC093097. NCBI lineage: Bacteria > Bacillati > Actinomycetota > Actinomycetes > Kitasatosporales > Streptomycetaceae > Streptomyces > Streptomyces sp. NPDC093097. The sequence continues at coordinate 245,279 of NZ_JBIVOW010000013.1, read as the reverse complement.
GCCTCCCGGCCAGGCGGTGAAGAACTTCCCGCCCGCGAAGGTCAGCGCGCTGCGGACCCTCGCATCGACCTCGCTCAAGGACGCACGCTCGGGGGACGCGGCCGGGGCCCACGCGGCCGCCCAGTCGCTGCGTGACCTGTGGGATGCCGACCAGGCCTCGCTCCAGCCGCTGGACAACACCGGCTGGACCTCCATCGACGCCCAGATGGACAAAGTGCTCAAGACCTTCGGCATCGACCACCCGGACCCCCCGATGCCGCCAGCGCAGCAGGAGAGCGAACTGAACGCCCTCCTGGCGGACCTGGGCTGACAGACCGCACAACGCGGGCCAGCCCACAGACGCACTCAGCGTGCCGGGCTGCGCCGAGAACCGCGCCGCCTCGGCACACGCCGGCGAGCCACGGACAGCGCAGGCGGCCGGGGCCGCCTGTGGCAGCCCGGGCATCCGCAGACTCCCGTGGGGCGGTCGAAGCCGGCGTCAACGGTTTCGGCCGCCCCTCTGTTGCCCCGGGCTGGTCAGTTGTGGTGGCGGCGGATGCGCCAGAAACAGGCGCCGGTGACCACTCAGCCCCGGGCCCTGCACGCCTACCTCGGCTGAACCCGAACACGGCGTTCCCCGGCAGCCAAAACCCCCTTCGACCAGCAGCCGAACCTTAAGGCACCACGCCTGATGCCGAGCCGGTAACAGCCCTGAGTTCCCGCTGAAGAACTCTCAACCATTTCAAATTCAAGAGCGTCGACGCCTCAAGGTATTGGCACTACGAGATGCTGTCCGTCGCCCAGCGCGTGCACCGCTCCGGACCGAGGGCCCGTTCAACGGCGGCGCCACGGCAGCCGCCGGCGCACCTGTGCCGATCGGCGCCCCAGCGACCGGCCATTCCTCGGCGGTGTCAGTGCTGTTGGCGAAACCCGTCGGTACCGCCTGGACGTACGGGTGACCTCGGGGTGACTTGCTCGTTGTGCCCCGGAGGGCACCTGAGAGGGGAGCTGTGCATGGCCTGGATTTGCCCACTGTGCAGTAGCCCGAACGCAATTGCCTACATGGTGACACCGCCAGGTGGTCTTCATGCGCAGCCGTGCATGGAGTGCCAGCGGAGCGTTTCCACCGCGCACGCCCCGCTGGCGGAGCTGACGGCCTCCGCGCCCTGCGGCATCGACGGCTGTTCCGGAACGGTGGTCGACCTGTTTCATTACGGAGCATGGGCACAGCTCCTCAAGGTGAGCGAAGGGCGCTGTACGGTGTGCGGCCAGCGCAAGCTGCGAGAGGTGGCACGGAGCGCGAGGGGCAGCCGTCACCGTTCGGTACCCGATCCGAGGACGCGTCTGCCCTCGTGAAACGACATCGATCTGAGGGGTAGCGATGACTCCTGCCTGTCCCACCTGCGGGCAGCCGATGAAGCTCAACCAGGCGTCTGGGAACGTGCCCGCCGGCTACTGGTGGCTCTGCTGCGGCAACGCCACCAGGCGGTCTGAGGGCGAGTACGAGATGCCTCTCGATCACCCACTACGACTCATGGGGATTGCGCGATGAGCCTTGGACGTCACAGCGGGATGCAGGAAGACGAGTCGGACGACAACCTGCAGAAAGAGGGCACGGGAACGCACCGTGCCCCGAAGGACGACGACGCCCCCGAATAGACCGCTTCCGACAGCTGGATCCGGGCCGCGGTGAAGATACCGCGGCCCGGCTGGCTTTCTTCTCGGAGACACGGCCTCGTACCCGCCTGCGCCTCCCCGGCCGCGTCCGCAGGGATCGCCAGGCGCGGCGCCATGGCCGACTCGGTGGCCGTCCGGCGCTCAGCCGGACGGGGTGGGGCGAGGGAAGACGGGGCGGGAGGTCTGTGCGTACTGGGCGGCCTGCAACTCGTAGAGCGTGCGGTAGTGCCCGCCGTCCAGAACCATGAGATCAGCGTGCGAACCGCGTTCCACGACGCGACCGTGATCGAGCACGTAGATCAGATCAGCGCTCGCGGTCGCGGCCAGGCGATGGGTGATCAGCACCACCGTCGTCCCGTCATCGGCCAGTGAACGCAGTGCCTGGAAAGCCTCGATCTCTGCCCGCGGGTCCAGCGCCGAGGTCGGCTCGTCGACGATCACGAGCGGTGCCTGCCGATACCGGGCCCGAGCACTGCCGATGCGCTGCCACTGTCCGCCGGAGAGCTGCGTGCTGCGCTCGAAGCCGCTGACGATGATGCTGTCCCACCCGTCCGGCAGCGATTCGACCACACTCAATGCGTCGGCCTCACGGGCGGCCCGCTCGATCCGATCCTGGACCAGGTCGGTGTCGGGTCGCCCGATGTGGATGTTGGCGCGGGCGGTCATCGGCCAGCGGGGGAAGTCCTGGCAGAGCAGCGCCACTTTGTCGAAGACGGCGTCCCGGTCCGCCTCGCGCACCTCGACACCGTTGACGAACACCTCTCCCTCGGTGGGCAGATACAGTCCGGCCAGGACCTTGGACAGTGTCGTCTTGCCGGATCCGTTCTCCCCGACCAGTGCCACCACCTTCCCCGAGGGGATCGTCAACGAGACGTCTGTCAGGGCGAGTTGCTCCGCTCCCGGATAGGAGAACGACACCTTCTCGCAGTGGACCTCAACGGGTCCTTGGGGAATCGGGAGGCCGCCGGTGGGGATGGCGTTCCGCTCGGCCAGAGCGTAGGCGTTCTCCAGATCGGCCAGATACATCGACTCCTCGTAGAGCCGGTTCATGCTCATCACCAGGCTGCTGAGTCCCTGGCTGGAGTTCCGTACGGCGACCACGGCGGTGCCGGCCGCGGCCAGCGGGATGCTGCCGAACCACAACAGCGCCCACAACGCCCCGTAGGAGACGAGCGAAGCCGTCCCGGACATCGCCGCAGCCACCAGGTCCGTACCGGCCTCGGCATAGGCCAGGCGCTGCTTCTCCCGCGCCGTGGTGGCAGCCATGTCCTCGTAGGCCCCCGCCAGCAGTTCACCGGCACGATGGGCCTTGACCTCCGGGCCCGCGTCCGGCCGGGACAACTGATAGGTGACCATGTCGGTGGCCCGTACATGGTCGAGCCAGGCGCTGCGGGAGGCGTAGTTCCGGCGGACGACGGCGACCGCACCCCACGCCCTGGGGGCCGCGATCAGCAGCAACGCGAGCACGAGCACGGGGTGCAGGAGCAGCAGCACCGCGGCGGCCGCCACCAGTCCGATGAAGACGTTGACGACCTGGATCGACGAGCCCAGCATCGTTCGGATCGAACGGATGCCGTACCGGCCGGCGTCCAGGGCCCGTTGGGACTTCTTGTCCACCAGCGTCGCCAGCTCGACCCGGGCCAGCCCGCGGTAGTACCGGGCTGTGCAGGCCCGCTCGATCTTCGGCTCCAGGCGACCGGATGCCGCCACGCTCACCGCGGACAACACCGACGACAGCGCCGCCACCGCGGCCGCGGCGACCAGGGCGGGAGCCGCTCCCAGCAGCCGGTCGGCGGTGGCGCCGGCCGAGAAGATCGCGATCAGGATCTGGTTGGTCGCCACGAGCGTGAAGGCCCGCATCAGCCCGATTCCCAACTCCGCGGCGAGCAGCACCAGAAACGCCCGCCGGTCCTCTCGCCAGGCGGACCGCGCGACGCTGCCCATCATCGCCGGGAACTGCCGGGCCATCTTCCAAAACGACAGCCGCAGCAGCGGGTTCTCGTACTGCGCCCATGCCTTGTCATGCCGTAGTACGCCGCTGAACAGCAGCTTTTCGCTCTCGGAGAGTGCTGGTTGCTGGGCCGTCCCGCGCCGGAGGAACGCCATCATGCCCCCCAACGCAGATGCGGACGTGCGGAGTGGAAGGAGCCCGAGGCGCGGCGCGCGTGCGAGGCGCTGAAATCCGGGGTGCTGAGGGGTGTTGGGCAGGCGGGAGGAGGAGCGGGCGTGGTCACTGACGGCCTCCCAAAGGCGGGGTTCGGGGTGTCGAGGCGTTCAACGAGAGAGGCGGCGTTTTGAACGCAGGTGTTTCGGACGTGGCGCGAACCCCGCCGTAGCCGCCCAGCGGTACCTGTCACCGGGCGGTCCTTGAGGAGCCGTAGTCGCAGGCAGGGACGGGGAGTTGAATCGTGCTGGCGAAATCCGTTCCGGGCAGCGGTTCAGGCCGGGCCGGAGGGACGGACGCCGAGGAGGGCGGCAAGCGTGGCCGCGGCGGTTTCGGGGTCGGCGACATGCACCGTATGGATGCCGAGTGACTCCGCCGGCGGAAGGTTGGCCAGGTGGTCATCCGCGAACACGCACTCGGCCCCGGCAAGGCCCATGCGATCGAGAGTGCGCTGGTAGATCGCCGGCTCGGGTTTGGCTATGCCTTCGAGCTCGCTGATCACCGTGACGTCGAAGAGGTCGCGCACCCCGATGTGGGCGTACGGGTCGTACGGGTCCAGGCCGAAGCTGTTGGAGAGCATCGCCACGACGTACCCGGCCGAGCGGGCCGCCTTCGCCAGAGCGATCATCCCCGCGGCGGGCCGCACGCCGGCCCAGACCCGGCCCATCAAATTCTCATCGTCGTCCAGACCGAGCAGGGCCGCGGTACGCCGGTTGAACTCGGGCTGGCTCATCTCGCCCACCTCCAGCGCCCGATAGTGGGCCTGAGCCTCAGGGTGCGTGCCGAGCGTGGCACGCCATGCGTGCGGGGCCAGTCCGGTCGCGGCACACCATGCCTCATGGGCTTGGTACACGCCTTGGGTGAGCACTCCCGCGAAGTCGAGGATCAGCCCCTTGTAGGGGATGCGGTCAGTGCCGGCAGTGCTTGGGGACATGCTGAGGTGTCCTTACGTCGTAGGTGGGTTGGTTCCGGTCGCTCGACGGCTCGGCACTGTTCTTGATCAACGCCGGCCCTCGCGATGACGGCCGATGAAGAACACTGCCCACAGACTCGTGCATGCGCACATTCCCCGGGTGATATCGCCGTCGTGATTCCCGGGGGCAGGGCAGTGGCGCGGCACGCGACCGAACTCCCGTGGGGCATACGGCTGGTGACGCCACCATCGAGAGCTGCCAGTGGCCGCGTAGGGCTGTCATGTCATACGCGCCGCCGCGACGACCCTGGCCAGAAACCCCGGCCTTCTTCAGGCCGAGGCACATGTCGAGACAAGACCTCGGATAGGCACCTCGCCGGTCTCCACCTCGGCGCCACGATGATCTGGATCAAGGGCCTCAGACGAGGCGCCAATTGATCACAACCAGATGTGCGCCCTGGGCACTCCGGAAATGGCTCTCCGTATCTGTCGCGTCACCGACGCAGGCGGAGAGAGCGGCACCACAGCGCCGGGTCGACATGTCACTTTGTGTTAGCCTCAAATGTTTGGACGGCCGTGACGGCTGGCGACTGCGTCCGTGCGGTTCCCCTCGTTCGTCGGCTGTTCGTTCCTGCCGGGCCTCCCTCGGTACGTTCTCCACGCGGAAGGCTCGTCATGAACCACCCGGATCGCCTCGGCACCTCGCACGGCGACGTCGCTCGGCCCGTGCCCCTCAACCCGTCGGCGTCCCCGATCACCTTCGCCGACATGGAACTTCCGGCCGAGGTGCTGCGAAAGCTCACCGAGCTCGGCGTGCGTGAGCCTTTCCCGATCCAGGCAGCCACGCTGCCCAACGCCCTCGCGGGACGCGACGTCCTCGGGCGCGGGCGCACGGGATCGGGCAAGACCCTCGCCTTCGGTCTGCCGCTGCTCGCACGGACGGCCGGGCGGCGCGCGGAGTCGAAGCAGCCTCTCGCCCTGATCCTGGTGCCTACCCGGGAGCTGGCCCAACAGGTAACCGAGGCGCTCGCGCCGTATGCCGACGCGCTCCGGCTGAGGATGGCCACGGTCGTCGGCGGTATGTCGATCGGCCGGCAGACCGCTGCGCTGCGCGACGGGGCCGAGGTCGTCGTCGCCACGCCTGGCCGCCTGCACGACCTCATCGAGCGCAAGGCCTGCCGCCTGGGACGGGTACGGATCACCGTCCTCGACGAGGCCGATCAGATGTGCGACATGGGCTTCCTGCCGCAGGTCACCGAGGTGCTCGACCAGGTGCACCACGACGGCCAGCGGATGCTGTTCTCGGCCACCCTGGACCGCGACGTCGAGCAGCTGGTCAGCCGCTACCTCCACGACCCGGTCGTCCACTCGGTCGACGCGTCCGCGGGCGCGGTCACGACGATGGACCACCATGTGCTGGTCGTCCACGGCCCCGACCGGTACGCCGTCACCACGGAGATCGCCGCCCGCGACGGCCGCGTACTGCTGTTCCTGGACACCAAGCACGCCGTCGACCAGCTCACCCGGCATCTGCGGGCCAGCGGAGTGCACGCGTCGGCCCTGCACAGCGGCAAGTCCCAGCCGCAGCGCACACGGACCCTTGCACAGTTCAAGAACGGCCAGGTCACCGCCCTGGTGGCGACCAATGTCGCAGCCCGTGGTCTGCACGTCGACGACCTCGATCTCGTGGTGAACGTCGACCCGCCCACCGACCCCAAGGACTATGTGCACCGTGCGGGCCGCACTGCCCGGGCCGGAGAGTCCGGCAGCGTCGTCACGCTGGTGCCGTCGGGCCAGCGCCGGGAGCTGACCCGGCTGATAGCCGAGGCCGGCTTCGAGCCGACGATCACCAAGGTGCGCTCGGGCGAGGCGGAGCTGAGCCGGATCACCGGGGCCAAGGCCCCCTCCGGCATCCCGCTCGACGGCGGGCCCGCCGCACCCCGTCCCAAGAACACCAACGCCCCCTTCCGCGGCCTGGGCACCAGCAAGGACACCTCCCGCAGCACCGGCGGCAAGTCCCGCAAGGCAAACGAGGCCCGCAAGCTCGCCGAGGCCCGCAAGGCAGCCCGCGTGCGACGCGGCAACTGAGGGCCGCTGCCCCGACAGCCGCAGATTCCTGATCGCATGCTCGGGAGCCTCCGGCCCGTTGGCGCAGGTGTTTCCGCACCCGTCGTTCGTGGCGCAGAGCAGCTTGCCGGACGGTCTTGTAGCCGTGCCCGTCCAGCAGCCGCCGGGCCCGCTCGGTGACCTCGGGGTCGATGCCAACCGTCGTGGCCTCGCCCCCCATCACCGACCAGCTCAGCCAGGCAGGCGTAGGCGGCGTTCAGGCCGCCGGAACCAAACTCCAACACCCGTGTATCCGGGCGCACTTGGGCCTGCTCCGGCATCATGGCCTGGATCTGCGGAGCCGAGACACTGCTGTGCTCTTTTCACGAGAACCGGGGCCTCGTGAACAAAACCAGGCCGTTGCTGTTCGCCGTCATTCGATCGAGGCGTTTGACGGTGAACGCAGTCGATCAGGCTTCCTGGTCAGCGAACCTGGTCGCTCTTCGGCCCGATGCCTTTGACCCTGGTCGGAGTTCCGTCCGGGACGAATGCGTGGTGGAAGGTGAAGGCATGCGGTGCGGAGCCGTGGTCGCGGAGATGCTCCAGCCTGGAAACCCCGTCCTGCCAGGTGGGGATGACGCCATCGGATACCCACCAGAACGCGTAATTGGGGTGTTCTGTCCTCTCGAACCAGTCGTAACGCCTGTTCAGCGCCTCACGGTGCAGACCGGTGTAGATGGCGTCGAAGGCGGGGCGCAGGTCGGTCCAGAGTGAGAGGGTCGCGGCCAGGGCGGTGGTTTCCACCGTACGGCCCTTGTCGTACCAGGTCGGTACGGCGAACTCTCCCCATGCACCCCAGTCCAAGTCGAAGTGCGAGCCCCGGTCACCGGCTGGCGCTTCCGCATGCGCGAGGTATCCGGGGTGCTGACTGATCTTCCGGTAGACGGTCTCACCGATGTCGTAGAACTCGCGCGTGAGAGGTGTGGGATCGGCGAGAGGTGACTTCAGGACGCCGAATGTGTACAGAGCAAGATGGGGCATGCGTCTCTCCATGGTTGGGGGCGCCTGGTGTGGACCCGGTTCGGTGGCTTACGCATGGGGGCGAGGGTTCGTGGGTCGTGACCGACTCATCCCGTCGCGGGCGGCTCGGTCCGAAGTAACTCCTGTGCGACCGTGGGCGATCGCCGTAGACCAGGTGAAGGTAGCGGCTTCTGCGGGCCATGTCGAAGTTGCGTTTTTCCTGTCCAAATGGCTTCCTACGCCGATCAATTGCGGGGGCTGGGGCGGTGGCGCTGCCTGCCGCCGTGGAAGTCCGCCTCGGCCCGGCACATGCCGAGAAGCAGCATCGACAACCCCGCTCAAGCCGATGTGCCGGGGCGACGCCGGCGGCGTTGTCGGCGTCGACCGGGTTGGATGACGGAGCGACTGGGTTCAGAAGCTGTCTCCCAACCGAACGTGATCGTTTGATCCTTGCTGGTCGAGCATGGTTGCGCTCGGGGTGAGGGAGGGATGCGGCGTCTTGTGTCTGCTTGATGGTCGAGGGGTGTGCGGTGGTGTCGACGACCTCGACGTGTTCGAGGGCCTCGTGAAGGCCGTCGGCGGAGTATGTGCGGATGATCCGCTGCGGCCCGCCCTGGTCCGGCTTGGCGCAGCCGGAGGTGGAGGCGAGCGCTGCCGGCTGACGGAGGTGATCGGCGGCGTGCCGCGCCAGGTCCATCACTCCGGCGTCGACCAGGGTGCCGTCGGGGTGGGTGTCGCTGTGGCGGCGGCCGTCAGCGCCGACGTATGGGGGTCACGTGTACTCCTTCGCCGGGTGCCCCGGGCCGGAGGTATGCCGACCTGCGGTGCGGGCTTCCTCGTCGACAAGCAGGTCCACAGCGCGGTACAGGGCCTTGATGAGTCGGCCAAGGTTCTGCGCTCGCAACACGGCCTGCTGCTGGGTGATCGGTGGCGGAAGAGGGAGTCGCCGGCCGGCTTCGCCGAGCGCGGCCCGTGCCCGGACGGCGATATGCGGGTGGGCAGGGGAGTTGTGGAGTAGGGCGCGTAATTGGCCTGCGATCAGACGTCCATGCGCCGTGAACTTCCCAAGCGTGTCGTGGGCTTCGTCCCGGCTCGGGGCGGGAAGTTCCTGCGGGCCCCAGGCGAGCACCGCCTCGACGAGTAACAGGATCTCGGCCTTGCCGGCGGCAAGGGTAGTCAGCGCAGCCACGCGGTCACCTGCTCCGCCGTGAGGATCTGGAACTGCCACGCGCGTTTCATGGCGTGCGGACGATTCCTGGCTCGCAGACTCACCAGCAGGTTGCGGCTGTCGCGACGGATGACGGTGAGGGGCCGCTTCAACTCGACAGCCATCTCAGGAATCGTCAACTCACGGGCGACGAGCGGCACCAGGTCACTCTGTTCCGGCGGAAGTTGCAAGGTCTCGGGATTCAACAGCTGTGGCTGGGGGATGGCCGTGGTGGCGTAGCCGACGGCGACCGCGGCGGCGGCCTCCCTCACGCCGTGCAGCTTCCTCTTGGCCACCTTCAGGTAGCCGTAGGCAGTGCCTTTCTGGATCCCGAGACGGCCAGCGACCATGGCGAGCGTATGGCCCTCCGCCAGGCCCTCAACGACCTGACGCTCCCTGGGCGCGAGCAGGACCTTCACGACGGTCGTGGTCATTGCTCGGCCCCTTGCCCGTCCACCCGCAGGAGCGCCCACACTCGCTTGCCGATGGACTTCTTCTCGACGCCCCAATCTGCGGAGATCTCGGACAGCACCCTCAGCCCCCGCCCCGTCTCGGTCTCCGTATCGGGCCGGCGCCGCACCGGGCCGCGGGACGACGGGTCGCCTACCGTGATCCGTACCGCACTGTGCTCCGGCCGTTCTACGGTCAGGCGGCAGCAGATCGGCTCGTCCTCCGGCAACCGGATCGGCGTCGCGTGGCGCAGGGCGTTGGTGACCAATTCCGACGCAACAAGCACCGCGTCATCGATCAACGCGTCCAGGCACCAGCACGCGAGCGTGGTCCGTACGGAAGCGCGAGCCAGCCCCACTGCCTGCGGGATCAGGGGCAGGGTCTGCGTGTAGCCCGGGATCGTGCGGGTGAGGGGGCGCAAGGGCCGCGCGGCGGAGGGGAACGGGGTGGCCGTCGTCACCGGATCCCTCCCGTCTGGTTCGGTGTCGTCATCAGCGCGTCTCCAGGGGGACTGCGGTCTCGTCGTGGGGAGCGAATCCGTGGGGAAGGCGGGAGCGAGGGTTGCCCAGCGCCCGGTAGCAGCGACGCGTCCCGAGGAAGGCGGTGCGGGCGTGGAGCCAGCGGTAGTTGTCCAGCAGGTAGCCCTCGCCGGCATGGAGCTCCACCGGTCGACTGAGGCTCCGCGTAGCCGCGCTCCCAAGCCCAGGTACAGCCCGTCTCCCTCGCCGCTCCATTCGTCGGGATCGCCGTGCGAAAGGTGCCCGGTCTCCGGAGCCCGCGACGGGCGGATGGGGCATCGTTGGCAGCACCAACTCGCCTGCTGGTGCCGCCCCGTCAGGGAACGGTGATGTGCTGGTCATGGCCCCCATCGCACCGTGAGATGGTGTCCCCTACCAGGGGAATCCAGAGGGGGAAAAATCTGTCAAGGGGGGAAACCCAGGGGGAATTGAGGCCATGATTGGGTCCCACCCACCGACAGAGGCCACATTCATGCCAGACCCGTTCGCCGAACTACTCCTCCGGATCCGGAAGGACGCCGGCCGGACGCAGGAGGAGCAGGCAGCTGCAATCAACGATGTCTCCGGCCGGTACACCCTGACCCGCCGGGAGGTCAGCCGCTATGAGAATTTTGAGAACATCCCTACGAACCACACTCTCAGGCACATTGCGGTGGCCTGCGGCATCCCTTACGAAGAACTAAAGCGGGAGGCCAAGGCCGCTCGTGCCCGGCGGAGGGAGGAGAACGGCCGTGAAGAGGAGGATCTGGACGCCGTGAAGCGCCGCACGCTACTGGGAGGCACCATCGTCGGCGTGAGCGCAGCTGCCGAGCCTTGGGGTCGGCTCGCCTTCGCTCTTAGCAAAGACTCCAAAATCGATACATCCGCTGCTGCTGCGCTCATCGATCGAGCTGCTGATCTGCACGTCCAGGAACTGAACCTCAGCGCCCACCGCTTACAGAGAATGGTGGAGTCGCATCTTGACACGATCACCGCGGCGTTGCCTCGCGCCGGCGAACACGAGCAGGCCCTCACCATCGCGGCCGGGGAGACGGCCGCTCTTGCCGGATGGGTGGCCTGGGACCTTGGCGAGCTCGACAAAGCTGATGTCTACTACAAGGTCACGTCGCAGTGCGCGGCGATGGCTGGGCATCCTCCGCTCCGAGCGTTGGCCCTGACCTATGCCAGTTACGGGGCTACGACGCCGGGGGAGAAGCTGGCGTTTCTGTCCCAGGCTGCCCAGGATGTGCGGGGCCACGGGAACGCCACTGCCGCCGCCTGGGTCCTCGGCAGGCATGCGGAGGAAGCTGCGTCGCTAGGCGACGAGACGGGGGCGCTGCGTGCACTGGAGCGGGCGCGCTTCGCGTACGACTTCGCGGATCACACCAGCGAGCAGGCGTGGGTCCGATTCGTAACCCCATATCGCATGGATTCGTTGGCCCTTTCTGTGTACGGGCAGTTGGGACGTCCCGAACTTGTCACCACAGCTGACTCTGCGTTCGAACGCCTCGGGGAGGGGCTACCGGATGGCGGCGTTGTCGTTCTCGGCGATCTCGCCTCAGCCCTGTTGCGAGGAGGTGACGCCGACCAGGGCGTCTACGTGGCACGCCAGTTCACTGCTGCGACACAGGCCAAGCCCAACACGATGGGCAAGGAGCGTGCCGCGAAGATTGCTGCGTGGCTTCCTGACAGTGAACGGGAACTCGCACGTCACCTACGGCAGTTCGCGTCCTGAGCCAATCCCTGCGTTGCGTATGCGGACAGGCTCAGGACACTAATGCGGTCGTTCGTCAGCCCTTGGCTGTCTCCTCAACGACCCACGACAGATAAGCCTCTGACCCGCCGGTCACGGGCAGCGTGATCCACTCGGGGACGTCATACGAGTGCTTCTCGGCCACCCACGCCTCCAGCTCCGGGAGCTGCTCAGTGGTCGTCTTGTACGAGATCCGCCACTCCTGAGCGGTCTCGATCTCGTTCTTCCACCAGTAGACGGCGGTGAACGGCGCGTCGATGTGCGCGCACGCTGCCAACTTACTCTCGACCGCACCTCGCGCCAGCGCCTTTGCCTGGTCCTCGTCGTCGATGGTCGTCTGCGCAATCACGATGTCGGTCATGCCTCTTCCTCCCCAGCTAGGTGTACCTCGACCTTATCCAGCCGTCCGAGCGACGCTGGAAGCGCGTTACCAGAAGTGACGGATGGGCCGAAAGCCGATGCTCGCCGCTGCTTGAGACGTGTCGTGTCGCACTGCTGCTCGTTTGAATGGGCATGGCGGTGAATACCGTATGAAGGGGAATCGGCACCCGAAACCCGACGTCGAAGCCGCGCTGCGACGTGCGGAAAGGGCTGGCCTGAAGGTGACACGAGACCAGAACGGGCACAGATGGGGCTACGTGATCTGTTGTCCGTGCAAAGCCAGCACGAAGGTCTGGTCCACTCCGGCTAGCCCGGGGACGGAGGGAAGGAAGATCGATGAGTTCGCCCGCAAGCACGGCAACTGTGCGTGAATGGACGTTCGTTCTGCACCCGGTGCAGCGTCCGACCGAGGAGGTGTCTGACCGTTTCGATCACGCGCCCGCCCTCGCCGGAGGGGAAATCGGGTGGGAGGAAGACGCTGATGGCGTGCGGTTTCCGTGCGCGGTGCGGGCCGAGCACCTGGAGGAGGCCGTCACGTGGGCCACAAGGCAACTGGATGATCTCGGCGTCCCTATTGCGAGCATGGAAATGTCTTCGCCGTTCGTTGGCTGATTCTGGTGAACCCCGTGGTGGTCGAGCGCTCGGGGTCTACTCAGCGGTGAAGAGCGGCTTCGTAGAGGTCCTGCAAAACGAAAGGGTCGGCAGCATGCTGCCGACCCTTTCGCCGGTCCGCGGCGTGCGGCATGGGCAGGCTGGCCAGCACCTGCCGCAGCCGGGGCACGTCGGCGTTCCCGTTGCTCAGCGCGTCGTACATGGCGCCGTGCCCGTGCCGGTGCTCGGCCACCAGCGCCAGGTCCACCGGCGCTCTCACCGGCCCGTCCGCGCACAGCAACGCGTCGGTGAGCTCGAACAGCTCGTCCCCGCGCGCGGTCAGGCAGTCGAATAAGTCGTCCCGGAAGCGTGACGCCACGGCGAACGCTTCCCCTGGAAGAGCATCAGGCAGCAGACTCGACCCTCACGGTCTTCGATGTGGTCACGTGCGTCCTTGGTCGGAGCACATGACCACATCGAAGGCCGCTTCCGCATCCGGCAAATGTCCGTCCGGGCGGTCGAGTTCGGGTCGGTGTTCGAGGCTGGCCATGGGCATCGGTCCTACGTAGAGCGAGGGGCCGGTTCGGGGCGCAGGTATCGGCCCCAGATCTGGGCCTTACGGTATGGCCCGGCCCCGTTGCAGTCGTGTTGCGGGGCGTCAAAGGTGACCCAGTACGCCAACTCGCCGTCGTGTGCGCGTGGGTGCTCCACAGGCTCGGGGGCGCCCATCGCGTCAATCGTCCCCCGGAACTCGTTCTGCCACGGCCCGCCCCACTCCGGATCACGGACCACGGTGACCCGGCTGCCTGTGGGCAACGCCTCCGCGGGCCACTCCTGAAGCAGGGAACAGCCCCTGATGAGTTCGACAGCCCGCCGGTCACGCGAGGTCGATGAGGCGGAAGAGGAGGAAACGGTCACGCACCCCAGCTTCCCTGCATTGCTTTCTCATCGCCACAGGTTAATGAACAAGCTCAGTGACGAAGGACAGTTGCGGTGACTTGCCTGGGCGGGCTCATGGGACGGCCTGTCCATCGGGGCGGTGGACGGGCCGGGGAGTGGTTGGGCGGGAGGGATCGGGACTTCTGTGCCGGTTCGGCGATGCGGGCTTCGAAGCCGGCAACGCGCCGGACCTGGAAGCGCAGGTTCGGGCGGGCGGCCTTGAGTCGCTGGTCGAGGGTGCGGACTCATCATCCGTCGGCCGTGGGTTCGAGCCTCGTCAGGCGCCGCGTCGGTCTCCGGTCCTCGACGGCTTGCTCGACCGGGCTCGCCGGACGGTCCTTGGCAACCGACCCGGGAGGCGGCGCCCACTGGCGGCTCAGCCTCGGCAGCACGTCCTCGAAGCCGACAGGGATAAGACAGAGAATCGACTTCCGGCCGCAGCTCGCGGCCCGCTCCTGCGAGCTCGCATATGGGGCGGCTGCGTTCGGTGCTTCCTGGACTGACGGGGCTCTTGGGAGCCACCCCTATGGGGTGACATCGCAGGTGCCGTTGTCACGGATGTTGAGCCGAAACCGCCAGCGTAAAAGCCTGGTGCTCGGTGTCCGCGTCCCTGACGGGGGCGGCCCGGGGCCCAGGGATTCATGGGGAGCGGTGTGGCCCCTGACGTAGGAGCAGGTGGCTCCCAACGCGGCGCCGGGTGCGGGCCCTTCGACAGGGTGGAGCCGGGTGCACCCTGTGCCCCGGAGCCGTCGAGGTTGGCTTGGAACAGGTGGATTCTCCACCCCATGGGCCCGATCCTGCCCTAAGCAGAGTCTTCGAGCTCCGAACGACAACCACGCTTTTACGTTTCCGGAGGCAAGGCTGAACGAGGAAACAATGCGTTGTGACGGCCGGTCGGCAAGGAGTTCCCTCGACAGCAACGAAGAGGGGCCCGGAGGCGACACAGGTGAGTGCTACGACGCGGTGGTGCTGGCGGGAGGGCGCGGCCGGCGTCTGGGCGGAGCGGACAAGCCGATGGTGTCCGTTGGCGGTATGTCGCTGCTCGATCGGGCAATCGAGGCATGTGTCGGGGCGGGGAGGACGATTGTGGTGGGCCCGCACCGGGCCACCGCCCACCAGGTACATCACGTGCGCGAGGGGCCTTCGCACGCCGGGCCGCTCGCGGCGCTGGCTGCGGGAATGCGCTGGGTACGCGCGCCGTTCGTGGTGGTCCTGGCGGCGGATCTTCCCTTCGTGCGGCAGGAAATGGTCACGGAGTTGCTGCGTCAGGCGGCCGGTTCTGCGATCGAGGGCGCCGTCATGCTGGAGACACAAGGCCGGGACAATCCGTTGTTCGCCGCCTATCGGACCGCAGCCGTGCGACGGGGCCTTGCGCTGACCCTCGCTCGGCACGGACTGTTGGCGGGACTGCCTATCCGTGTACTGACTCGTTCTCTTGCCCTGCGGCAGGTGCCTGATGTCGGCGGGGTGTCATTCGACTGCGACACCTGGGAAGCGGTAGCTCTTGCCCGGGCCTGCCTGAAGTCGCAAGCCGGTTGACCGGTCTTCGCGCACGAATTTTTCCCGACCCACACCAATCTGGTTGCGAGGCACAGTTGGCAACAAGGGAAGATCTGGCGTGTCAAGAGATCATCGGCCGCTACCAGTTCAACGGAGCGGGTGTCAGCGCGATGCCCCAGCTCCTCGAAGCCCTCGGTGACCCGGGACGCGACCTCCGGGGCATGACCGTCGTCGGCACCAACGGGAAGGGGTCGACTTGCGCGTTCGCCGTCTCCGCGTTGGCCGCGGCCGGGATGCGCATCGGAAGCATGCCCAGCCCGCACCTGCAGCACGTCACCGAACGCATCCGCATCAACGGGCAGCCAGTCTCTTCGCTTGCGTGTCACCGCGCCTTCGCAAAGGTTGACGACGCCCTCAGGGGTACCGGCCTTGTGGTCAATGCAGGAGGGGTGCACGCGGCCGCGGCAGCGGTTCATTTTGCCCGCTCGGGAGTGGACTTGGCCGTCATGGAGGCGAGCATCGGCGGCCGGCGCACCGCGGTCAACTACTTCGACCCCGGCGTAAAAGTCATTACCGGAGTGGGACTGGATCACCAGCATCTGCTGGGAAGCACCCTGGGCGAGATCGCACGGAACAAGGCGGGCATTGTGCGAGACAGCGATCATGTCGTGCTCGGTGAGTTTCCGGCGGAGGCGGCCAAGGCCGTCGACGAAGTCCTCTGCCAGCACACGGAGTTGACCGTCTGGCGCCTCCACTGGGAAATCCGCTGCCGGCCACGCACGGCCCGAGACGGACATACCGTGCTGGAAGTATCCACCCCACATGCCGTCCATCGGGAATTGCCCTGTCCGCTCCGCGGAGAACACCAGCACCACAATCTGGCTCTTGCCGTAGCCGGCATCGACGCGCTGGCCGAACGAGGACTGGTCTGCGATATCCCGGATGAGGCTCTGCGCGGCGGCCTGGCCGCGACCCGCTGGGCCGGCCGCCTCGAACTCCTGGCCCCGGCCCACCTCGGCTCGTGGACCGGCCGCCTCCTGCTCGACATTGCCGCCAACCACCAGGCTGCCGCCACCGTGGCCCCGGAAATCCTGAGGCAGTCTCGCGCCGCTGAGCACACCGCCATCGTCTTCGGCACCCTCGGGTACAAGAATGTGGCGACCATGCTCGAGCCGCTGCCGGCTGACTGGCCGGTGGTACTGACCCGGGTCGGGCACCCCAACGAAGCGGCCCCGGACGCGATGCGCACCGCCCTGGCGTCACGCCCAGAACTGCACGTACGGGAGGAGACCACTGACGCCGTCCACCACGCCACGGAACTCGTCGGGGACGGCGGCCTCGTCACCGTGCTGGGAACCCCCCTACTGGTCGGTCGTGTCCGTGAGCTCTTCCAGCTCCCACCCGGCTGATCAAGCACGGGGAAAGGCCGTGTAACCGCTGCCGGCCCCTCACCGGCCGGATCGTCAACGTGCCATGGGGCCCTGGCGCATGTGCCATGACTGCGGCACGTTGGAAGGGGAGCCCGGTGCACGGCGGGGGAGCGCTGGCAGGCCCGTCCGAGGGGTGTGCCTGCACGGGGGTGCGAGAGCGTTCAGCCATCGGTGCGGAGGAGTCGGCCCGCGCCGAGTGGATGGCCGAAGGAGTCTCAGTGATGGCCCAAAAAGTCTCAGCAAAGACGATGAAAACGGACGTCACGGTGAGGGAGGAGAGCCCGTTCCGCTTCCGTATCGAGCAGCAGGGTGCCATGCGCGTGCCTGGCGTCGTCTTCGCCAGTCGTGAGCTGCTGCCCCAGGTGGTCGGGGACCAGGCACTGGAACAGGTGGTGAACGTGGCGACACTGCCTGGCATCGTCCGCGCCTCCTACGCCATGCCCGACGTGCACTGGGGGTACGGCTTTCCCATCGGTGGGGTCGCCGCCACAGACGTCGAGGCGGGCGGTGTCGTCTCACCGGGCGGCGTCGGGTTCGACATCTCCTGCGGTGTCCGACTGCTGGCCGCCGGCATGGAGCGGGCCGAGTTGGCGCCGCACCTGAAGAGGCTCATGGACATCCTGGGGGACACCACCCCGCGAGGCGCGGGACGCGGGGGACTGTGGAAGCTGTCCGGACGTGCGCAGATGCAGAAGCTGCTGGTCGGCGGTGCCCGGTACGCCGTCGAAAGCGGCCATGGTGTTCCCCGCGATCTGGACCGCTGCGAGGACCGCGGGGCACTGGCAGAAGCCGACCCGGAGCAGGTCGGTCAGCGTGCCGTGGAACGCGGGCTCCACCAGGTGGGCAGCCTGGGCTCGGGCAACCATTTCCTGGAAGTCCAGGCAGTGGACGAGGTGTACGACACCAGGACCGCGGCCGCCTTCGGCCTGCGCGGCGGCCAGGTCTGCGTCATGATCCACTGCGGTTCACGTGGCCTCGGGCACCAGGTGTGCACCGATCATGTGCGGGTCATGGACCACTCACTGCGGACCTACGGCATCGACATCCCGGACCGGCAACTGGCCTGTGCGCCCGTGGTCTCTCCCGCAGGCCGCGACTACCTCGGGGCGATGGCCGCAGCCGCCAACTACGGCCGCGCCAACCGGCAACTGCTCACCCAGGCCACACGTCATGCATTCGCCACTGCGATCGGCGTGGACGTGGACCTGGTGTACGACGTCTCCCACAACATGGCCAAGATCGAGCACCATGAGGTGGACGGCGTGCGGCGCCTGCTCTGCGTCCACCGCAAGGGCGCCACCCTCGCCCTTCCCCCTGGCCACCCCGGCCTGTCAGGGGACCTCTCCCAGGCCGGCCAGCCCGTCCTCGTTCCCGGCACCATGGGCACCGCCTCCTACGTCATGGTCGGCACGCCCGGCAACGACGCGTTCTTCTCCGCCTGCCACGGCGCGGGCCGGGTGTGGAGCCGCCACCGGGCGCTGCGCGAAGTTCGCGGCGAGGACCTGGGGAACGCACTCGCGGCGCGCGGAATCGCCGTCAGGCCCGCCACCTGGCGCGGCCTCGCGGAGGAGGCCCCCGACGCCTACAAGGACATCGACGCGGTCGCCGCCGCCACCGAAGGGGCCGGCCTGGCCCGGCGGGTCGCCCGGCTGATCCCGCTCGGCGTCGTCAAGGGTTGACCTCGGGGGTGGTCGGCGCAGGCACGGGTGTCCCGGTTGAGCAGGCGCCCCTCTTGGAACGCGTCAAGGCACGCGCGCTCACACGTCGAGCGTGACCGAGCACCGCCAACCATCCGGTCCGGGGCCGCACACCAGCCCGTGCAAGGTGACCGCTTTCGGCGCGGCCCCCGTCACCGGAAGCGACCCGATGTCCGCCATGCGCAGCCGGGCCCGCAGACCACCGGGGACGGCGGCCAGTTCCGCCTTGACCGGAACCTCGTCGTGGGCGTCGAGCCAGTAGACGACCTCGTCCAACAGGGCCACCAGCAGGTCCTCGTCATGGTCCGCCCGCACCACGACCTCCCGCAGGCGCACCTCCACCGCGTCCGCGAGATCCAGGAAGGACTCGCAGACACCGCGTACCGCCTGCGCCAGGCACTCCTCACGAGACGGGCCCCAGGCCTCGACCCGCAGATCCGCGGTGTGCGGAACGCTGCGGTACCCGCCGGGCCGCGCTCGCACCGCTGCAACCCGTCGGTCAATCGGTGCCTGCCTCTTGGGACACGACCACCAGTGGTCCTGGGGCGAAGTGGGTGAGGGCGCGACTGGTGGAGCCGAGCAGCAATCCGCGGAAGCCGCCCAGCCCCCGCGAACCGACCACCAGACAGCGGGCCGCGGCGGCCGACAGGGCCAGTTGCGAGGCCGGGTGCCCGATCACGACCTCCTGGCGCGCCGACACCTGGGGGTACTTCTCACCCCATCCGGCGAGCGCTTCCGAGACGTCGATGAGGGATTCCTGGATGTCGGCCGGCCAGTCCCCGTGCCGCGGGCGCCGTACCTGCACCGCAACCAGGTCCGCCTCGCTCAGGGCTGCCTCCTCGAACGCGAAGGCCACGGCGGGGGACGAGGCCGCCGAGCCGTCCACCCCCACCATGACGGGCCCGAGCGGGTCGAACCGGGCGGCATCCGCCGGCACCAACACGACCGGACAGGGCGGCTGGCCGACCAGGGCCCGGCCCATCGTGCTGAAGGTGACCGCGTCCAGCGGGCCGCTCACCTGGTGCGAACCGACCACCACCAGTGCGGCGTCCTCCGCGGCCTCCCGCAGGATGGCGGTGGGACTGCCGTCCTCCAGGCGGGTCGTGACATGCAGGCCGGGCACCCGCTCGACCGCGGCCGCCCTGTGCTTCTGCAACAAGGCCTGACCCGCGGACCGGAAACTCGAGGCCCAGGTCTCGGAGGGCGTGCCACGCTCTCCCCCGCGTGCGGTCCCGGCAGGCCACTCCTGGACGTGCACAAGACACAGCTCCCGGCCGCGTCGCGCCGCCGCTGCCGCGGCCCACTCCGTCGCCATGAGGGACGTGGCGGAACGCGAGACGCCTGCCACCACCGGACTCCGCGGATCACTGCCGCTCATGATGCCTCTCCTTCCGGAGGCGGTCCGGCCGCGCGACATGCCCGGCCTGGACCCCGTCTCCGTGTCCTCAAGCCTGGTGCGGGGTCCTCCGCCACCGGTAGGGCCGGGTGGCACCGGGCGGCGGCTGGAGGACCCGCCTGGCATGTGGCCCAGCAGCCCACAGACCCGGGGACACTGTGCCCTGCGGCATCGCGGACCGTCGCGCCTGGCATGAGGCCGCGCGGACGCGCGGGGCCGGGCGGCAGGTGCGCTGCAACGTGCACGCGCCGTTCGGCAGGCCGGATGCCCACCGACGACAGTGCCCCGCCGCGGCCGGCATCCGCGGCCGGACCACAGCACCCACGGTAATGCCGCGAGCCGCTCCGCGACGCGGCACCGATCCGCCCCGCCCCGAGGACCGCCGGCCCTCGCACCTCCCGCGAGAGCACCCGCGAGCCGGCGGGGAGCGGGCGCGGAGCGGCCGCCCGAGGTCTACTGAAGGGACGGGCGGCCCGAACGCCCCGCCCGGAGCGCCGCGGCTGCCCCACCCCGCCGCCGCATCGACCGACCTTTCGGCCCGGACCCTTCGACACCGACGAGCACGCCGAGGAGATGGCGATGGCGACCTCAGAGGACCCGCGTCGAGCGATCGTGGTGGGCGTTGCCCCTGACCCCGACAAGCGGTCGATGGCCCTGGCCTGGGCCGCGGACGAGGCGGCAGGCCGCCAGGTGCCGCTGCGCCTGGTCCATGCCGAGGGAGTGCCCACCAGCGGTTACCGCAACACGCCTGTGCGGCCTTCCTGGGAGGAGTGGAACCAGGCACTGCACGAGGCCGGCGAACGCGTCCTGGAGCATGCGGTGGGGTTCGTCGAGGACCGGCAGCCGCAGGTGGAGCTCTCCGCTCTGCTGGCCGAGGGCACACCGGAGTGGGTGCTTCGGGAGCAGGCCCGTGATGCCGCAGCGGTGGTGCTGGGCTCCCGCCACCTGGGCGTGGGCGAGGTTGAGTACAGCCCGGCGTCCGTCGCCCTGCCCGTCATGGCACACGCCCGCTGCCCCGTGGTCGTGGTCCCCGAACCGGAATACGCCACCCAGGACCCGCCGTTCGTCGTCGTCGGGGTCGACGGCAGCGCGCACTCCGAGGCCGCCGTCGACGTCGCCTTCCAACAGGCCGCCCTGCACGGCGCCATCCTGCAGGCCCTGTACGTACGGCGTCCGCCGCGGTTCGGGGAACGGAACGACGACGCCGCCGACCAGGAGGGGTACAGACTCCTGTCCGAGACCGTGGCCGGCCGTACGGCGAGCTACCCAGATGTGGCACTGCACCAGGAGGTCCTCGTCGGTCACCCGGTGGAAGCGCTCACCAGGGCATCGGCCCAGGCCCGGTGCCTGGTGGTGGGAACCCGCGGGCTCGGCGGCTTCACCGGCATGCTCCTGGGCTCCGTCAGCCAGGGCGTGCTTCCCCACGCAAAGTGCCCCGTCATCGCCGTACCGGAGCCCCCGAAGGACGGTTTCTGACAGCGCCGGACACGCCTCCACAGCCACGTCCGCCACGAGGTGCCGTGACGTCTCCGTTCCGAGTCGAACCCGCCTCCGGTGTCGCGTCGCGGAACGGCAGCACCGTGGCCGGCATGGAACCTGAGGCGATATGAGGAAGCACCAACTTGGTTGGTTCGACACCCCGTTCAGGACCGGCACCGACCACCAGGCACCTACGGCCGGACGCCGGCCCATCCCGGTGACCGCACCGCCTCGCCCGGAAGACCGACGTTTGCGACACCACCTGGGGTGCGATATGGCGGAGACCAGCTACGGCAAGGACGTGCGCCAGAAGCTGATCTCTACCTGGCCGCCCGGATCGTTTGACGTCCCTTCGGCAGACATTTGGTGTGACCGATGGCGCAAGCCGGTGCGCCTCCTTGCCGGTCGCGTATTCGTCCGTACCTTTCGCCTCGGGTATGACGTAACGTACGCGAAGGAGTCCGGACCGTGACGACGGTGCAGCAGACAGAGGTGGAAGCGCCCGCTCGTCGGCGCAATCCCGGAGGCGTGGTGGTCCAATGGCTGACCACCACGGACCACAAGACGATCGGCACGCTCTACCTGGCGACCTCCTTCGCGTCCTTCCTGCTCGGCGGGGTCATGGCGCTGTTGCTCCGGGCGGAACTGGCGCGACCGGGACTGCAGATCCTCTCCAAGGAGCAGTTCAACCAGGCGTTCACCCTGCACGGCACGGTCATGCTGCTGATCTTCGCGACACCGTTGTTCGCCGGCTTCGCGAACTGGATCATGCCGCTGCAGATCGGCGCCCCGGACGTGGCCTTCCCGCGGCTGAACATGTTCGCCTACTGGCTCTACCTCTTCGGCTCCCTCATTGTGCTGAGCTCCCTGCTGACCCCCAACGGGGGTGCCGACTTCGGATGGACCGCCTACGCACCGCTGTCCGACCACTTCCACACCCCAGGCGTCGGAGGCGACCTGTGGGTGATGGGCCTGGCGTTCTCCGGCTTCGGAACGATCCTCGGATCGGTCAACTTCATCACGACCATCGTCTGCATGCGGGCCCCAGGCATGACGATGTTCCGGATGCCGATCTTCACCTGGAACGTGCTGCTGACCGGCATCCTGGTCCTGCTGGCCTTCCCTGTCCTGGCAGCGGCGCTCCTCGCGCTGGAGGCGGACCGAAAATTCGGTGCGCACATCTTCGACTCGGCCAACGGCGGCGCGGTGCTGTGGCAGCACCTGTTCTGGTTCTTCGGCCATCCCGAGGTCTACATCATCGCCTTGCCGTTCTTCGGCATCGTCACCGAAGTCCTCCCCGTCTTCAGCCGCAAGCCGGTCTTCGGCTACGTCGGGCTGATCGCCGCCACCATCTCCATCGCCGGCCTGTCGGTGACGGTCTGGGCGCACCACATGTTCGTCACCGGCGCGGTGCTGCTGCCGTTCTTCTCCTTCATGTCGTTCCTGATCGCGGTGCCGACGGGGGTGAAGTTCTTCAACTGGATCGGCACGATGTGGCGCGGCTCGCTCTCCTTCGAGACGCCCATGCTGTGGGCCGTCGGCTTCGTGGTCACCTTCCTGTTCGGAGGGCTCACCGGAGTCCTGCTGGCCTCCCCGCCGATGGACTTCCACGTCTCGGACTCGTACTTCGTCGTCGCCCACTTCCACTACACCGTCTTCGGCACCGTCGTCTTCGCGATGTTCGCCGGCTTCTACTTCTGGTGGCCCAAGTTCACCGGCAGGATGCTGGACGAACGCCTCGGAAAGATCCATTTCTGGACCCTGTTCCTCGGCTTCCACGGCACCTTCCTCGTCCAGCACTGGCTCGGCGTCGAAGGCATGCCGCGCCGCTACGCGGACTACCTCGCCGCCGACGGCTTCACCGCACTCAACACCGTCTCCACCATCGCGTCGTTCCTGCTGGGCCTGTCGATGCTGCCGTTCCTCTACAACGTCTGGCGCACCTCGAAGTACGCCCCGCCCGTCCTCGAAGACGACCCGTGGGGCTTCGGCCGCTCCCTGGAGTGGGCCACCTCCTGCCCGCCCCCGCGCCACAACTTCGTAGCGCTCCCGCGCATCCGCTCCGAATCACCGGCCTTCGACCTCCACCACCCCGACGTCTCCGTTCTGGAGGCGCCGAACAGACATGGCCGGGCGGAAGACGCCGCCGGCCCCGGCGAATCGCGGCCGGGACACCAGTGAGAGCGGACTGGCCGGAAGGGCGCTATGACTGACAGCCAGGTACCGGACGCCCGTGCCATCCGTGCAGGCATCGCGACGATGGAGGGCTACCTGCTGTGGCAGGCCGAGATCGACCGCGCACGCAGCGATTCGGAGGCGCTTCTCGAACCGGTGGACTGGCTCACCACCGCACAACGGGAAGAACTGACCGATCTCCTCACCCGGCAGCAACTCGACCATGCCCGCTCGACCGTCACCCGCCTGGCCACCCGTTCCCTCCAGATGCGCCGCGACTACGAGGACCGCTACCACCACCTCAAACGCCGCGTCCTCGGCAGCGCGCTGGCGCTGTCAACCGCCGTGGTGTCGGCCGTGGTTCTGGCCGACCGCCTGCTCATTCCCGCTTGATCCCGACCGCGGGGTGGCAGGCGGTCGCGCAGTGCAGCGCCGAGTGCCGTGTACCTGCGGGGCTGTTGCGGCCGTGACGGCCTACTCGTGGTTCTCGCCGCGGGCACGGCGCCAGGCGGTTTCTGCCAGGAGGCGCAGGCCGTTGAGGCCGACGATGACGGTGGAGCCTTCGTGGCCGGCGACGCCGAGCGGGAGCGGGAGGGTGCCGACCAGGTCCCAGACGACCAGGCCGGTGATGAAGGTCGCGGCGATGACCAGGTTCTGCACGACCAGTCGGCGGGCTCGGCGGGAGAGTTGGACGACGGTGGGGATGGTGGCGAGTTCGTCGCGGACCACGACGGCGTCGGCGGTCTCCAGGGCGAGGTCGGAGCCGGCGCGGCCCATGGCGATGCCGGTGTGGGCGGCGGCCAGGGCGGGGGCGTCGTTGACGCCGTCGCCGACCACCAGCACCTTGCGGCCGGCCTGCTCCAACTCCCTTACCGCCGCGACCTTGTCCTGCGGCAGCAGCCCCGCGCGGACATCGGTGATGCCGACCTCGTGTGCCAGGCGGGCGGCCGCGCGCGGGTTGTCGCCGGTGACCAGCACCGGCGCGCGACCGGTGAGGGCGGTCAGCGCGGTGACGGTGGACGCGGCCTCCTCACGCAGCCGGTCGGCGATGCCGAGCACCCCGACCGGTGCGTCCTCGACCTCGACGAGGACGGCGGTACGGCCTTCGTCCTCCAGTTGGGAAGCCGCCGCGGCGGCCGGGTGGTCGGCACGGCCGTTCAGCAGGCGGGCGGGGCTGCCGACCGCGATCTTCCTGCCCTCGACGGTGGCGGTCACGCCGGCGCCGGGCGCCGAGCTGAAGCCGTCCGCCGACGGGATGGCGAGGGTGCGGGTGCGCGCGGCGTCCACCACGGCGCGGGCCAGCGGGTGTTCGCTGGGATGCTCGGCCGCCGCCGCAAGCCGCAGCAACTCCTCCTCGGACAGGCCGGAGCCGGCCAGCGGGCGGACGTCGGTGACACGCGGGGTGCCCTCGGTGAGGGTGCCGGTCTTGTCCAGCGCGACGGCGTCGATCTGGCCCAGCTGTTCCATCACGACGGCGGACTTGACCAGGACGCCGTGGCGTCCGGCGTTGGCGATGGCCGACAGCAGCGGCGGCATGGTGGCCAGCACCACCGCACACGGTGACGCGACGATCATGAAGGTCATCGCCCGCAGCAACGTGGGCTGCAGCGCGGCACCGAAGAGAAGGGGCAGGGTGAACAGTGCGATCGTGGCGATGACCATGCCGACGCTGTAGCGCTGCTCGACCTTCTCGATGAACAACTGCGTCGGCGCCTTGGTCTCGGAGGCCTCCTCGACCATCGCCACGATCCGGGCGATCACCGAGTCCGACGGATCACGCTCGACCCGCACCCGCAGCGCACCGGTGCCGTTCAGCGTGCCGGCGAACACCTCGTCCCCGGCCTCCTTCGCCACCGGGAGCGGCTCACCGGTGATGGTGGCCTGGTCCACCTCGCTCGCCCCGTCCAGCACCCGTCCGTCGGCGCCGACCCGCTCACCGGGCCGTACCAAGAGGGTGTCGCCCACGCGCAGTTGCCCGGTGGGGACCGTCTCCTCGGCCCCGTCCTCGCCCAGGCGGGTCGCGGTCGCGGGGGCCAGATCGAGCAGGCCGCGGACCGAGTCCGCGGTCCGCGCGGTGGCGATCGCCTCCAGGGCGCCGGAGGTGGCGAAGATGACGATGAGCAGCGCACCGTCCAGTACCTGCCCGATCGCCGCCGCGCCCAGCGCCGCGACGACCATGAGCAGGTCCACGTCCAAGGTCTTGTCCTTGAGTGCCTGGAGGCCCGCCCAGCCGGGCTCCCAGCCGCCGGCCGCGTAGGTCAGGGCGAACAGCGGCCCCCAGGACCACGCCGGTGCCCCCAGCAGATACAGCGGCAGGCCGACCAGGAAGAGCACCAGCGAGGCCGCTGCCCAGCGGGCCTCGGGCAGCGCGAAGATCCGGGTGCGGCGTTTGGGCGGTGCCGAGCCGTGCGTGGTCGCGTCGCCGGTGGGGGCCGAGCGCGTGAGGGTGGAAGTCATCGGGGCGAGGTCCTTACGCAGACGGGGGCGGGCGGTGTCGGACCCTGACACCGTACAGGAATATATGAACATGGTTTCATGCATTCATGCGGCGCGTACGATGACTGCATGGGTCATGGAGCCGCATCCCCCGCCAACCACGTACCCCGCGCTCGCCTGACCGCGGACAACGCTGCGAAGGTCGCCGCCACACTCCAGGCGCTGGCCACCCCCTCGCGACTCCTGATCCTCGCCCGCCTGCGAGAAGGACCGCTGCCCGCGACCGAACTGGCCGCCGAGGTCGGCATGGAGCAGTCCGCCTGCTCCCACCAACTCCGCCTGCTGCGCAACCTCGACCTCGTCGTCGGCACCCGCAAGGGCCGCTCGGTGGTCTACTCCCTCTACGACAACCACGTCTGCGAGCTGCTGGACCAGGCCCTCTACCACGTCGAGCACCTGCGCCTCGGCCTGAGCGACGCCGACACCGCCGCCGGTGAACCGGAGCCCGAAGCGGCGACCGCACCGAGCACCTGACAACTCCTCAGAGCCGACCCTCTTCAAGCCCGATATTCGTTGGTGCGGCGGGCCCGCGGTTGCCAGGCTGAGGGCATGGACTCCCCACCCCATGAGGACCCCGACCAGTCCTGGCTCGGCAGACCGATCGACGTCCGCCCGCTCTTCGCCTCGGAACATACGGCGCTGATGGCCACGTTGCGGGGACTTGCGCCTGCCGACTGGCGCAAGGAAGCCGTGCCCGGCTGGGACGTGCGCGATCTGGCCGCGCACCTACTCGGTGACTGCCACGGGCGCCTCGGCCGCGATCGCGACGGTCACCGGGCCGGGCCCGCCTTCGCCCCCGGCGAGACGCTGGAGGCGTTCATCCACCGCATCAACCAGGAGTGGGTCGAAGCCCACCGCCGAGTCAGCCCTGCCGCACTCACCGACACCCTGGACCTGATCGGCGCCCACGTCGCCCGCTTCTTCGAGACCGCAGACCTCAACGGGCCGTCGCTGGGGGTGTCCTGGGCCGGCGCCGACCCCGCTCCGATGTGGCTCGACAGCGCCCGGGAACTCACGGAGTTCTGGACGCACCGCCAACAGATCCGCCATGCCATCGGCCAGGCAACCGATCCCGATCCACGCGTTCTGTCCGTAGTACTGGACACCTTCATGCGGGCCCTGCCTCACACCCTGCGCGATACCCGTGCCCCCGTCGGGACGCAGGTCCAGGTACGTATCACGGGGCCGGCCGGCGGTGCCTGGACCGTGACCGCCACCGAGGGCCGCTGGTCCCTGGCCGAGCCCGATGCCGGGTCGCCCGCCGCCCACGTCTGCCTGGACTCGGAGACCGCATGGCGACTGTGCACCCGAGGGATCGAGCCCGCCACCGCGCTGGCCCGCGCCCGCATCGAAGGCGACCGTCAACTCGCCGAAGCGGTCTGCCAGATCGTGTCCATCGTCTACTGAGGGCGCTGAGGGAAAGCGCCTACGGAAAGCGCAACGCAACGCACGGCGACCCCGGCGCAGGGCCGGTCCAGCGGATCGGTGCGGGCAGCCCGCGGCAAGGGATGCCTGGGCGGTTGGTGCCGGTTCGGTGCCGGAGTGGGCCGGACGGCCCTGTGGGACCGACCAGCCGCGTCGCAGGCTGGGAGTGATGCCGGAGGCGCGCCGCTCGGCCGTGCGACGACCGTCCGGCGCGCAGCCGTTTTCCGAGGAGGCGCCACCATGCCGAACACCCCGCACCGCGTCCGTGACGTCATGACCCAGCCCGTGGCGGCCGTCGACCGGGCGGCCGGCTTCAAGAAGATCGTCGAAACGCTGCGGCAATGGCACGTGACCGCCCTGCCGGTGGTCTCGGCCGAGCGGCGGGTGATCGGCGTGGTCTCCGAGGCCGACCTGCTGCCCAAGGAAGGATTCCGGGAGGCGGACCCGGAGCGGCTTGAGCGACTGCGCCGGGTCGACGACGTACGGCGGGCGGAGGCGGTGACGGCGGGGGAGTTGATGACCAGCCCCGCCGTGACGGTGCGCAGCGACGTCACCCTGGCCCAGGCCGCCCGGGCGATGGCCCGGGCATCGGTCAAACGGTTGCCGGTCGTGGACGAGGACGGACTGCTGGTGGGGATCGTCAGCCGGGCCGACCTGCTGAAGGTGTTCCTGCGGCCCGACAACGACCTCGCACAGGAGGCACGGGGAGTACTGGCGACGTACTTCGCGGCCCCGACCAAGGAGTTGCACGTCGCGGTCACCGACGGGGTGGTGACGCTGAGCGGGCACCTGCGCGACCGGTCGTTGGTGCCCGTGGTGGCGCGGTTGGTACGCGGCATCGAGGGCGTGGTGGATGTGGAGTACGACGTGACGGGCGTGGCGCCGGTTCGCGTCGGTCCGTCGGCGGAGAGTTCGCCCCTGTGAGCGGCTTCGTGGCGCTGGGCTCCGGGGCGCCTGTTCCCGTGCGTCCGGACGAGAGTGCCAAGGCCGTGCCGTCCGCGGGCGCGGCCGGCCCGCGCACCGCGCTCAGCCGTGCGGAACGACGGCGACGGGGGACGGGCAGTGGTGGAGGACGGCGTGGGCGATGTGCCCGAGGTGCGGCAGCGCGGCACGTGCCGGGCGGCGGTGCCGGCCGATGACGACGAGAGCGGCATCGGCCGCGGCGTCGAGCAGATGGTGCACGGGCTCGCCGATGACGGCCTGCACCGACACCTCCACGCTCGGGAACCGCTCCTGCCACGGTTGCAGCACCCGGTACACCGACTTCCGTTCCTTGGCGGACAGGTCCGTGCCGAACGTCAGGGCCGCACCGAGTCCGTAGACGTAGTACGGCGGTGGGTTCCAGCCGTGCACGACCGTCAGGGGCGCGGTGCGGATCGCCGCGGACTCGAAGGCGAAGCGGATCACCTCTTCGCAGGGGCGGCCGAGGTCCAGTCCGAGGACCACCGGTGCGGTGGCGTGGACGGTCGGGACGGGAAGGGCGGGATCTGATTCCGAGGCGGGAGCCGGCGGCCCGGCCGAGGCGGGGCCCCGAACGACGACGACGGGGGCTTCGGCGTGGGCGACGACGGACATCGCCACCGAGCCGAGCAGGAACCCGGCGATCCGGCCCGCCGCGACCGTGCCGAGAACCAGTACCTCGGCGTCCTCGGCCGCCTGGCACAGCACGTCCCGCGGCAGGCCGACCACATGGTCCGCGGAGATGTCGAGGTCCGGGTAGCGGCGCCGCAGCCGGTCGGTCACCTCCAGAGGCACCCCCTCCGACCAACGGCGGGCGGCGTCCGCCTCGACGGGCCCGGCGGGGGAGGAGGGCTGCCACTCCCAGGCGTGGACCAGCCACAGGGGAAGCCCCCGGAGCAGGGCCTCGCGGGCGCCCCAGTCCGCGGCGGCCAGAGCTGCGGGCGAGCCGTCCACACCGACGGCCACGGGGCGTGTCATCGCTGCCTCCCAGGGACGGGTTCCTGTCTCCCACACTGCGCGGTACGCGCGGGGTGGGAAAGGGCCCCTGGTCCCGTGAGCAGTCCGGTCGGCCCACCAGGTGGCGCCGCGCGGGGACCCCGGTCGGCCGGACGTAGGGCCGGTCGGCCCCTGCCCGGGGCCGGGCGGGCGCCCGCACGCTGAAGGTGTCGCAGCCCTGGGGCGACGGCGGTCGTAGGGAGGAGACGGCGTCATGACGCACAGCCCGCACACGGTCAGCGACGTGATGACCCAGACGGTGGTCGCCGTCGGTCAGGGGGCTCGTTTCAAGGAGATCGTCGAAACCATGCAGCAGTGGAAGGTCAGTGCCCTTCCGGTGCTCGCGGGGGAGGGGCGGGTGGTCGGCGTGGTCTCCGAGGCCGATCTGCTGCCCAAGGAGGAGTTCCGGAACGCCGCCCCGGACCGGCTGGAGCAGCGGCAGCGGCTGGGCGACCTGGGCAAGGCCGGCGGCCTGACGGCCGGGGAGCTGATGAGCGCCCCGGCGCTGACGGTGCACGCCGACGCCCCCCTCGCCCAGGCAGCGCGGA
The DNA here is from genome assembly GCF_044754325.1 of Streptomyces sp. NPDC093097. Taxonomy (NCBI): domain Bacteria; kingdom Bacillati; phylum Actinomycetota; class Actinomycetes; order Kitasatosporales; family Streptomycetaceae; genus Streptomyces; species Streptomyces sp. NPDC093097. The sequence continues at coordinate 215,560 of NZ_JBIVOW010000013.1, read as the reverse complement.
CGATGGCGCACAGGTCGGTCAAGCGGCTGCCCGTGGTCGACGGGCGCGGCATGTTGCAGGGCATCGTCAGCCGCGCCGACCTGCTGAAGGTCTTCCTGCGCTCCGACGAGGACTTGGCGGAGGAGGTGCGGACGGAGATCGTCGGCCAGCTCTTCACGGGCACCGCGCGGCAGATCGAAGTGAGCGCCGAGGAGGGCGTGGTGACCCTGCGCGGCCCCGTCCGCGGCCGCGCGCTGCTGCCCGTCGTGGCCCGTCTGGTGCGGGCGGTGGAGGGCGTGGTGGACGTGACGTTCGACGTCCACCCCGCGCCGGCGACGGAGGTGCACACGGTGCCTGGATGAACCGCACGGCGGCCGGGTGAGGGGAGACCCGGGCGCGGAACGCGTACGGCTGGACCCGCGGGACCGGCCCGCGGCCGACGTCCGGCGATGTCTGGGGAAGGACGAGGCGTGAAGACGGAAACGGCGTCCGCGGTCCGCACGGTGTGTGCGCTGCTCGCCGACGGAAGTACGGTCCAGCTGCGTCCGGCGGACCCGGCGGACCACGACCAAGTACGGCGGCTCTACGGCGAGATGTCCGCCGACAGCCTGCGCAACCGGTTCTTCGTGGTGAGCCGGCGCTCCGGCGAACGGGCCGCCGAACGGCTCTGCACACCGGGCGGCCCCGGACACCGCACCCTGGTCGCCCTGCACGGCGACCGGCTGATCGGCGTCGCCGAGTACGAGACCGACGGCCCGGCCAGCGCGGAGATCTCCCTGGCCGTGGCCGACGACTTCCATCACCGCGGTGTCGGCACCCTGCTGCTGGAACACCTCGTACACACCGCCCGCGAGAACGGCGTCACCGCCTTCACCGCCGACGTGCTCGCCGACAATCACCCCATCCACCGCGTCCTGGCCCACCTCGGCCTGCACGTCACCCGCCGCTACGACGGCTCCACGGTGCACGGCGTCATCCGCCTCGAACCGGACGAGACCTACCGCTGTGCCGTGGACCTCAGGAGCCGCACCGCCGGCACCGCGAGCCTGCGGCCGCTGCTGCGCCCCCGCTCGGTCGCCGTCATCGGAGCCGGAACCAGGCCCGGGTCCGTGGGACGGGCCATCCTGCACAACCTGCGTGAGGGCCACTTTCGTGGACTCCTCCACGCGGTCAACCCGCACGCCCACGCCGTCCTGCACATCCCGGCCTTCCCGTCCGTCGGCGATCTGCCGCACCCGCCGGACCTCGCCGTCCTGGCGGTGCCCGCCGAGGCCGTCCCCCGGGTCGCCGAGCAGTGCGGCCGGGCCGGGGTGAGGGCGCTGGTGGTGGTGACCGCGGGCCTCGACGCCGATCGCACCGCGGAGTTGACGGCGGCCTGCCGCCGGTGGGGCATGCGGATGGTCGGGCCGAACTGCTTGGGCATCGTCAACACCGCACCGGACGTCAACCTCGACGCGACCTTCGCCGTGGGCCGGCCACTGCCCGGCACCGCCGGCGTCGCCGTCCAGTCCGGCGGCGTCGGCATCGCGCTCCTGGACGGGCTCTCCCGCCTGGGCATCGGCGTCTCCAGCTTCGCCTCGCTCGGCGAGAAACGGGACGTGAGCGGCAACGACCTCCTCCAGTGGTGGGAGTGCGACGACCGGACCGAACTGGCCCTGATGCACCTGGAGTCGTTCGGCAACCCCCGCGCCTTCTCCCGCACGGCGCGGCGCGTGGCCCGGCGGATGCCGGTGCTCACCGTCGACGCGGGGCGGTCGACGGCCGGGCGCCGGGCCGCCGCCGCACACACCGCGGCCGCGGCCCCACCGACCATGACCCGGCGGGCCCTGTTCCGACAGGCCGGCATCACCGCCACCGACACCCTCGGCGAACTCCTCGACACCGCGGCGCTGTTGCACGCCCAGCCGCTGCCGGGCGGCGCTCGGGTCGCCGTGCTCTCCAACGCCGGCGGGGTCGGCGTACTGGCCGCCGACGCCTGCGCGGACGCGGAGTTGACCGTCCCGGAACTTCCCCCGGCACTCACGAAAGAACTGCTCGCCATGCTCCCGGTGGGCGCCGGAGCCGAGAACCCGATCGACACCACACCGGCGGTGGACGCGCTCACCCTGGCCGCCTGCGTGGACCGGCTCGCGGAGTCCGGAGCGGTGGACGCCATCCTGGTCGCCCTCGTACCGACCGCCCTGACCACCGCGGTGGGCACCGACCTGGTCACCGCGCTCACCCCCTCGACGCACCCCGCCCGCGCCCACTGCCCCGTCCTCGCGATCCTGCCCGACCAGCCAGAACGCATCCGCCTGCTGCACACGAACGACGGCCGGACCGTCCCCGCGTACGGCGAGGCACAGTCGGCCGCCCGCGCCCTGCGCCACGCCGTGGAGCGCGCCCGGTGGCTGGCCCGACCACCCGGGCAACCCGTGGTGCCGGTCGGCGCCGACTCCGTCCAAGCCCGCGCACTGGTCGCCGAGTTCCTCACCGGGCAACCGGCCGGCGGCTGGCTGGACGCCCGGCAGACCGCCCGGCTCCTGGGCTGCTACGGCATCCCCCAGCTGCCGCAGGCCCACGTCACCACCGAACAGGAGGCCGTCGAGGCCGCCGCACGCCTGGCGAACCGTTCCGGGGCGGTCGCCCTCAAGGCACAAGGACCCGACCTGGTCCACAAGACCGAACGCGGCGGTGTCCTCCTCGACCTCCGCGGCGAGCACGCCGTCCGGGCCGCCTACCGCGACCTGGCCACCCGCCTCGGTCCGGCGATGACCGGCGCGCTGGTCCAGCCGATGGCGCGGCGCGGCACGGAACTGCTCGCCGGCGTGGTGCAGGACGAGGTCTTCGGCGCCCTGGTCGTCTTCGGAGCCGGCGGCACCACCAGCGAACTGCTGGCCGACCACGCGGCCCGCCTCGCCCCGCTGACCGGCACCGACATCCACGAACTGCTCACCACGCCCCGCTGCGCACCGCTGCTCTTCGGCTACCGGGGCGCCGCGCCGGCCGACCGCGCCTCCCTGGAGGAGCTGTTGGCCCGCCTGTCCCGGATGGCCGACGAGCTCCCGGAGCTCGTCGAGGCGGAGTGCAACCCGGTCATCGCCCGCCCGGACGGCAGCACCGTCGTCGACGCCCGGATCCGGTTGCTGCCACGGCGGGTGACCGACCCCTATCTGCGCCGGCTGCCCTGAGACAGGCGCGGCCCGGTGGCAGGAGCGGCGACGAGCGGCGAAAGGTCCCGAGGTGAAGCAGCGACGAGTCGGGGGCGTCATGACCGGCGACGTGGTCAGTGCTCACAGTGACACGCCGACCGGTGAACTGGCACGCTGGATGCGGGAGTTCGACATCAACGGCGTGCCGGTGGTCGACGCCGACGACCGGGTGCTCGGAGTGGTCTCGGCCTCGGACCTGGCACGTGCGCGCCGCACGGACGACGGCTACCAGGACCGCCCCGCGCAGACCCTGATGTCCGCCCCCGCCCATACCGTCCGCGCCGACGACTCGGTCGTCCGAGCGGCCCGGATCATGTCCGCCCACGGCGTCGAACGGCTCCCCGTCGTGGACGAGGAGGCCCGCCTCGTCGGCATGCTCACCCGGCGCGACGTGCTCAAGCTCTTCGCCCGCTCCGACGAGGAGATCCGGAACGAGGTGATCGACGAGATCGTGCTCCGGACCCTGTGGCTCAATCCGCAGCGCGTCGACGTCTCCGTCCGCGACGGCGTGGTCACCGTCGAAGGCCTCCTGGAGAGCAGCGGCCAGGCAGCCGCGCTGGTACGCATGGCACGGAGGATCGACGGCGTCACCGCGGTGGTCGACCGACTCTCCCACCGGCGCGTGGGGCCCTGGTAGGAGCCCGGCGGCCAGGGGGGCACGGGAGAGCGGGCCGCCTCACCTCACCTCAGGGAATGTCGGCCAGCGGCGCGGTACCCCGCCCACGCAGCCGTGCCTGGAGCATCCGCCCGGTCACCAGATCGGGGGCGATCCGGATGAACGCCTCCTCCGGCACCTCCTTCCACGAGCGGAGGCCGACCGCCTGCAGTTGCTCCCGGTCCCTGGGATCGGCGACCAGCGCGGCCCGGCCGGTCACGGTCACGCTCCACCCCGACTGCGCGGCCTCGTCGAAACAGTCCGCCTCGAAGGCCACGACCGCCCCGTCTACGGCGAGCGCCAGCCGGGAAGTGGCCGCGGTACGCAGCACCACGGCATGATCCGCGTCCAGCGAGAAGTTCACCGGCAGAACGGCCGGCAGCGCCTCGTGCGTATACACGATGCGCCCAATGGGCACCAGGGCCAGGAGACGCAGGCACTCCTGCCGGTCGAGCTGCCGGAAGCGGTCTTGGGACACCATGCCCCCATCCTGAGCGCAGCGGACCGGCTGTTCGTAGGGCCGGTCGCCCTGGTGCGCATGGGCGGTTCGGGCACGTTCGGCGGCCTTTCGGCGGGCCACGTGCCGACCGTGCCCGGCAGCAACCGGTGCACCTCCCCGTCACTGCGGGTCATCGGCCCCGGAACGCGGGCGGGCGCGCCTGCGGACGGCCCGGCCAGGACCGATAGGCCCTGGCGTAACCGCCACAGGCGGCGCCACGATGGAGCGGGGGTCCGGTTTCACGGACGGAGGGCCTCATGACCGAGGCGGGCGCGTTCTCCCCGCGGCGGCCGATCCGGGTGTTCCTCGTCGACGACCACGAGGTCGTCCGGCGCGGCGTGCAGGACCTGCTCGACGCCGAGCCCGACATCGAGGTGGTGGGCGATGCCGGGACGGCCGACCACGCGCTGGCCCGGGGGCCGGCCCTGCGGCCCGACGTGGCGGTCCTCGACGTCCGCCTCCCGGACGGCGACGGCGTCTCGGTCTGCCGTGAGCTGCGCTCGCGGATGCCGGGGGTGGCCTGCCTGATCCTCACCTCGTTCGACGACGATGACGCCCTGCTCGACGCGATCATGTCCGGCGCCTCCGGATACGTCCTCAAGGAGATCAAGGGCGCGGACCTGGTCGCCGCGGTACGCACCGTCGCGACGGGCCGCTCGATGCTCGACCCGGCGACCACGGCCCGGCTGATGCGCCGCCTACGGGGCGAGGAGGAGAACGCCCGGCCCGAGGAGGACGCCCTGTCCGCGCTGTCGGCACGGGAGCGGGAGGTGCTCGACCTGGTCGGCGAAGGATTGACGAACCGTCAGATCGGTGCCCGGCTCTACCTGTCCGAGAAGACCGTCAAGAACCACATCTCCCGCCTGCTGGCCAAACTCGGCGTCGAACGCCGCATCCAGGCAGCGGTGCTCGCCACCCAACACGGCCCGGCGACCGGCCCCAGATACGGCGACCCGGAACGACATTGACGCGTCCCACGAAGCAGCCTCCGGAAGCCCGCGCATCCATCGCCCCTCACGCCGGCATCGGCACGCCCCGCACGCCGCGGCCGCCCATGCCTGCCTCAGGCCGTCGGGTCCCAGAGCCCGCCGGCCTCGCCGCGGGCGAGGTGTTCGGCGTAGACGCCGACCTTCCAGGCGATGACCGAACGGCACTCCTCCAGCGCCTGGATCTGCGCGTCGACGCGCAGCCGATGGGCATCGAGCAGACCCAGGCGTTCCGCCTCGTTGCCGGGCCCCTGCCGCACCAGTTCGGCGAACCGCTTGAGATCGGCCAACGGCATACCGGATTCCCGGAGCTTGACGCAGATCAGCAGCCAGTCCACGTCGAAGGAGGAGTACCGCCGCCGGCCACCCGACGTGCGGTGGACCGGCCCGACCAGCAGCCCCTCCCGCTCGTAGAAGCGCAGGGCGTGCACGCTCAGCCCCGTCCGCTCGGCCACCTGACCGATGCTCAGCGGCTCCACAGGCGTCTCACTGGTCGTCATGCCGCTCAGCCTAGAACTTGATCTAGACCTCGCTCTAGATCGTAGCGTCAGCGGCATGACCACCACTGATCAGCAGCCGCTCGGCTCGCCCTTCTCCGCATCCACCACCGTCGAGGACGTCATGGCCGGACTGGACCTCTCCGGCACGACCGCCGTGGTGACCGGGGGCTACTCCGGGCTCGGCCTGGAGACCACCCGCGGCCTGACCGCCGCCGGGGCCCACGTCATCGTTCCGGCCCGCCGACCCGACACCGCCCGCGCCGCCCTCCAGAACGTGGCGGGCTGCGAGGTCCTCGCCATGGACCTGGCCGACCTCGACAGCGTGCGCACCGCCGCCGCGCAGATCGGCGACCGGATCGACCGCCTCGACCTCCTGATGGCCGTCGCGGGCGTCATGGCCACCCCCGAGCGGCGCGTCGGGCCCGGCTGGGAAGGCCAGCTCGCCGCCAACCACTTCGGGCACTTCGCACTCGCCTGCGAGCTCTACCCGCTCCTGGCCGCCGCGGACGGCGCGCGCGTCGTCGTCAACAGCTCCGCCGGACACGCCCTGACCGACATCCGCTGGCACGACCCGCATTTCCGCACCGGCTACGACAAGTGGCTGGCCTACGGCCAGGCCAAGACCGCCAACACCCTGTTCGTCGTGCACCTCGACACCCTCGGACGCGACGACGGCGTCCGGGCGTTCGCCCTCCACCCCGGCAAGATCATCACCGGTCTCCAACGGGAGATGAGCCTCCAGGAGCAGATCGACCGCGGATGGGTGGACGAGCACGGCAACGTGATCGGCGCCTACTTCAAGACCCCCTCCCAGGGCGCCGCCACCGGCCTGTGGGCAGCCACCTCGCCCCTCCTCGACGGCCGCGGCGGGCTCTACCTGGAGGACTGCGACGTCGCACGCGTCTCCGCCCCCGGGCAGTCCATGGACGACGGCGGCGTCCGCGCGTACGCCATCGCCCCCGACGCCGCCGCACGGCTCTGGGACCTGTCCCTCGCGGCGACCGGCGCCACCCCGATCCCCCGATGAACCCTCGCTCCGCGCCGTGTGCCGCGCCGTGCGCCGCCGCGGCACATGGCGCGACCGGCGCCCAGCCGACGGCTGGCGTCGATGGGGGAGTGGGGGTGGTCGCCGTAGACCCCCTGCCTCTCGGCCGCCCAAGTCGACTACGCAGCAGAGCCGTTGACGGTCGGGCGGCAGCCTAGCCCTTGGAGTCCGGCTTCCACTCCTGGACCAGGAGCCCGAGCAGCACCTGGTCCAGGAACTCGCCCAGCACCCAGGCAGAGGAGCGCAGCACGCCCTCGCGGACAAAGCCGTTACGCTCGGCGGAGCGCAGCATCGCGGCGTTGTCCGACAGCGTCTCTATCTGCAGCCGCTGCAGGCCGCGTACGACGAAACCGTAGTGGCACAGCACCGCGACCACGTCGGTGCTGTAGCCCTTGCCGCGGGCGGACGGCCGCAGCCCCACCCCGATGTGCGCGGACCGGTGGTGGTTGTCGATGCCCCACAGCGCCGCGGTGCCGATCAGCGTGCCGCCCTCCAACTCCACCACGGAGAACGGGGCGAACGCCTGCTCCTTGTTGTCCACCGCGAACCGCGGATCCTTCGGGCCGGGCATGATCGGCCGCCACGGCCCGCCTTCGGCCCGCGAGGCGTTGACCACGTCGTCGTAGAGCTCGGCCCGCAGGACCGGGATGTCGTCCTCGTGCCGGGCCCTCAGCCCGACCTTGCTGCCTCTAAGCATGCGAGCTTCCTAGCCGACCGGACTGTCCGGCAGCAAGCCATATGCGATCGCCGCGTGCGGCCTGGGGCTGGATTCCCGGTCAGGGGCACGGCGTTCGGTCCCTTGTTGAACGGGAGTTGGAGGTCGGGCGGCCCGAACTTCTCTACCCATCAGGTGACTTCAGGTTCGCCTTCCGCACGGCGGGAGCCGTGTGATCGTTCTGGCGGCCCGGCGCCATCGGCAGACCAACAACACGGCGAACATTGGGGGTTCGCCCCGGAACGCACCAGGCGTCGATCCGGTGAGCATACGGAGGCTCGCGAGGGGAAGGACTCACGGAGCCCATCGCGCGGCCCCGGCAGCCCTCGCATCGAGGCGACGCCGAAGTGCGGGACAGGCACGCAGACGTGGAGCACGGGTGGAGCCGCGTAGGGCAGCGGCGCACCCGACATGGTCTTCGGGAAACGGAGGTGCCGCTCGTGGACGACGAGGGCGGGGAATACGGGTGCCGCAGGATCGAACGGGAGACGGCAGCGACGGGCTGCCCCGTGTCACGCACGGACGACGGCGACTGGCAGGTGCGCGGGTACGACGAGGCCCGCACCGTGCTGCGCAGCACCGCCACCGTGCAGGCCGGCCTCGGCATCGAATCCGTCGAGAAGCTCCCCGCACGCGTCCGGCGACCGGTGATCTACCGAGACGGACCGGAACACCGTGAACACCGTCGGCAGACCGCCCGCTTCTTCACGCCGCGCCGCGTCGACCAGCACTACCGCGACGTCATGGACCGCGTCACCCGGGCCCAACTGGACCACCTCAAGTCCGCGGGCCGAGCCCCGCTGTCCGACCTGACCTTCAACCTGGCGATCGAAGTGGCCTGCGCGGTCATCGGCCTGACCGAGAGCCGGCCCGGCATCAAGCAGCGACTGGAACGCTTCTTCCCCGAGAAGTTCGGTACGCCCGGACTCACCAGCCTGCACGGCATCTACTGGATGATGCGCCAGAACACCAACTGGCTGCGTGTCTACCTGGGCGATGTACGGCCCGCCGTACGAGCCCGCCGCCGCGGCCGCCGCGACGACCTCATCTCCCATCTGCTCGACGAGGGCTGCTCGTCCGTCGAGATCCTCGGCGAATGCCTCACCTTCGCCGCGGCGGGCATGGTCACCACCCGCGAGTTCGTCACCGCGGCCGCCTGGCACCTGTTCTCCGATGCCACGCTGTTGGCGCACTATCAGGCGGCGGACGAGGCCGGCAGGCTCGCGGTCCTCAACGAGATCCTTCGCCTCGAACCCGTCATCGGCCGCCTTCGCCGCCGCACCACCGAGCCCCTCGACCTGCCCGGCAACGGCGAGAAGACCCTGACGATCCCGGCCGGAGCACACATCGACGTTCTCCTCGACCACACCAACCTCGACGAGCGCGCCGTGGGTCCGCAGCCGCAACGCCTCCGTCCCGGGCGCGCCACGAGCGAGGGCGCCGCATCCCCCGGTCTGTCCTTCGGCGACGGCCCGCACAAGTGCCCCGGGATGCACATCGCGCTCCTGGAGACGGACGTCTTCCTCAGCGGACTGTTCGCCCTCCCGGGACTGCGCATGGCGACCCCACCCACGATCGGATTCGTCGACGGCATCGCAAGCTACGAACTGCGCCACTGCATCGTGGAGGTCGGCACCGCCCCGTGACCCGTCCGACGAGGACCGGCGAGGGGAACACGAACCGCGTGCCGGAGAACCGGGTCCGTCGTCGGAGCCCGGGATGCTCTCCGCGTGCGGATGGCGGGCGTTCGTCGGGAGACGTCCGCAGCTATGCGGGAAGCGGGACGGTCCAGATCAGCCGGGTGCCGCCGTGTGCCGGAGCGCAGAGGGTCATCCCGCCGCCGGCGCCCTCGGCCCGTCTGGCCAGGTTGAGCAGACCACTGCGCCGGCTGCCCTCGGCAATCCCCACCCCGTTGTCCTCGACGGCCAGGGTGAGCCGACGGGCGCGGGCTACCAGGGAGACGTCCGCCGCGCTCGCGTGGGCGTGCCGGGCGACATTGCAGAGAGCCTCGCCGAGGGCCGCCGTGACGTGCTCGGCGAGCTCCTCAGGCACGTCCGTGTCCAACAGCCCCTCCATGTGCAGGGACGGCATGAACCCCAGCGCCCGGGACGCCACTTCCAACGTGGCGACCGTCCGGGCCCGCAGACCCTGTCTGCCGGTGCGCACGCCGCGGTTGCGCAGCCCGAAGATGGTGGAACGGATGATCTTGATGGTCTCGTCCAGGTCGTCCACCGCGCGCAGCAGCCGCTCGTACGCCTCGGGGTGATCCACGAAGCGCACCGCGCTCTGCAACGTCATACCGACCGCGAAGAGCCGCTGAATGGCCAGATCGTGCAGGTCGCGGGCGATCCGGTCGCGGTCCTTGAGCAGCGCCATCTGCTCGGCCGCGGCGCGCTGCTCGGACAGCTCCATGGCGAGCGCTGCCTGGCCCGCGAACGTCAACAACGGCGCGGTCTCCGGCTCGGTGAACGGACTGCGCCCACGCAGCCGCGCCAGGAGCAGCACCCCGCGGACCTTCCCGCCGGTGGTCATCGGCACCGCGACCGCCGGCCCCATCTGGCACCAGCGGGGCGGACCGGTGGCGATCCTCGGGTCGTGCTCGATGTCCTCGCTGATCAGCGGGCGGTTGGCGGCCAGCGCGGCGCCCGCGAACGAGCCGTGGCGGGGGACGACCAGACCGCGGTGCGCCTCGGCGTCGATGCCGGACGCCAGCTCCACCCGCAGCCGGTCGCCGGCGACCGGCAGGGCCAGCACCCCGACGTCGGCGGAGAGAATACGGGCCGCACGGTCGACGATCATCGCGAGCACATCGGACTCCGCCGCACCCGGCAACAACCCGGCCACGATCTCGCCGTTGGCCTCCAGCCACTCCTGCCGGTTGCGGGCCTCCTCGTAGAGCCGGGCGTGGTCGATGGCCACCCCCGCCGCCACCGCCAGCGTGACCAGCAGGGTCTCGTCCTCGTCGCTGAACGGCTCGTCACCGCGCTTCTCGGCCAGGTACAGATTGCCGAAGACCTCGCTCCGAATCCGGATGGGCACCCCCAGGAACGAATGCATCACCGGATGGTTCGGCGGAAAACCATGGGACGCGGGGTGCGCGCCCAGCTCGCTCAGCCGCAACGGAGCGGGGTGCCGAATCAGCTCACCCAGGATGCCGTGGCCCGCCGGCAGCCGGCCGATCGCCGCGAACTGGTCCTCGGTGAGCCCGACCGACAGGAACTGGCCGAGCCGCCCCTTTGCCCCGACCACACCGAGCGCGCCGTACCGCGCATCGGTCAGCACGACGGCGGCCTCGACGATATGGCGCAGGACCTCTTGCAGGTCCAGCCCGCCGCTCACGGACAGCACGGCCTGGAGCAGGAGGTGCGGCGAGCGCCCCACGGGCGTCTCGACCGCACGCAGCCGCTCCAGGAGCTCGGTCGGCAGCGCGTGCAGGAGCGGACGCGCACCGTCCGACAGGCCGTACTCCTCGCCCACGGCGATCCTCCGCTGCGGCCGGTATCCGTGCCCCGGCCACACCACCCACGGTAGTGCGAGGCGCAGACAGGCACCCGACGGGCAGCGATCGGTACGGTCCCGAGCCGGGACAGACGCAGGCGTCCCGCACGTATTGCGCCTGCGGCGCCACGCCTCAAGCCCAGGGAACGACCGCGACCGGACACCGCGAGTGGTGCAGCACGGCCAGCACCGCCGGCCCCAGAGGCATCGGCGTGCGATCCGGTTGGCGCCCGATGACCAGCAGCCCCGCCTGCGAGGAGGCCTCCAGCAGCACCGGTACCGGCCGGCCGCCGGCCACCTGCTCGATCACGGGGACGTCGGGGAACTTCTTGCGCCACGGGGCCAGAGCCGCGGAGAGCAGTTGCCGTTCGTCCGCCGCGCGGTCCGAGTCGTCCGGTTCGTGGTCGGCGAGTGGCCAGGCATGCACAGCGTGCAGGCCCGCACCGTGGACCATGGCCGTCGCGAAGGCGTAGTCCAGTACGGCATCGCGCACGGCCCCCATCTCCCGCACCCCGACGACGACTTCGGGCCCCGGACCGACGGACGTCTCGTCCTCGCGGACGGTGACCACCGGGCACGCGGCGCGCCCCAGGACCCGCAGACTCACCGAACCCAACAGGAAACCCGCGACCCGGTCGTGGCCGCGCAATCCGAGCACCATCAGCGCGGCCGCCCGGCTGCGCTCCACCAGGGCGTCCGAGGCCTGCTCGGCGACCTGCTCCGCGGTCACCGGTACCTCCGGGTGCAGCGCCACGACCGCGGCCTCGGCCCGGTCCAGCAGCGCGGTACCGAAGACGCGCCGATCGGCCTCCTGCCACGCCAAGGCGGCCGCCCAGGGCTGGGAGACCCACGAGTGCAGCAGGTGCAGGGGCAGCTGCCGGACCGCGGCCTCCTCGGCGCCCCAACGCACCGCAGGCACACTGTTCCCGGTACCGTCCAGCCCCACGAGAACCGTGCCGTCCATGTCATGCCTCCGCCCGCTTGGGAGTGCCCGATCGGAGAGCTTCCGAAGGGCAGTTGAGGCGTCGAAGGTGTGCCGGAGCCGCGACCGCGACCTGATCGCCGCTGTGCGCCTGCACCGTCCGCGCCTCCTGCGCACCGGTGCCCTGTGCCGAACGTGGCACGGACGCCGGCAGCGGGCCATGGGGCGAGTCGACCGGATCAGGGGCCGTCCGGCCCATGGGGGAGGGACCGGACGGAACGCGCCTTCGCCCCCGCCGCACGGGATTTCACCCAAAGTGACAACACGGAGACGGACACGTCGCGGGCCGCCGCGGCCGGGCCTCACGCGTGCGAACGGCGCCTGGCGCCTCCGGCCGTCCGCATCGGCGCCCCGGGAATGCGGAGGCGCCGGCCGCTGAGACGGGTCGGCCGGATGGTGATCCACTGATGCCGCCCACTGCCCACCCAAGGAGCCGAGTACGCCTGCTCCTCGTACGTACGGGCTTCGTGGAAGCCGGTGACCGCCTCGGCCGGCCCCACGGCCAGCACGCTCCAGCCCTGGCTGAACGCCTCGTCGAGGTGGTCCACCTCCAGCGCGGCCTCGTGCCCGGCAGCCGCGGCCGGACCGGAGCCCGCCCGGGTGCGGTAGACGATCACCTCGTCGACGACGGAGTAGTTGACGGGGAAGACCGCGGGAGCGCCGTCGACGGTGACGGCCACCCTGCCCACGCCGTGCGTGGAGAGCAACTCCCGGCATTCGGCCAGTCCGAGCGTGAGCACCTCGGGACGGGCACCGGCCCGGCCGAAGCCCGCCGGGAGGTCGGCGGTACCACCGGTCAACTCCGCGACCGTGGTGTGGAGCGCACCGGCCAGGCGCAGCAGAAACCCGATGCTCGGTTCGGCCGCGTGCTCCTCGACGTACTGCAGATAGCCGGGCGACGCGGCGGCCCGCGCCGCGACCTCCTCCCGGGTCAGCCCCAGCTGCTGCCGGCGCAGCGCGATACGCCGCCCCAGATCGCTGCCCGGCCGCCCCGGCCCGGCGCCGAATCCGGATGCCCGGTCGTCGGTCATCACGTACACATCCTCGTCATCAGCCCACCTGCCGTGCGGTGCTCCCGCACCGGCTCCTTCCACCGCGGCTGCCCGCGCCGCGGCCGCCCCTCCAGCGTGGACGGACCGGCGTACGATGCGACATGAGCCACTCGGCCCCATTCAGGCAGCCAGCCGTCCCCCGCGGGCCGACCGGCATCGGTGCCAGGGCCCTATGGCCCCTGACACCGACGGCGGCGCCCCGCGACGCTGTAGGGGACCCTGCCGAACCCACCGCCCGTGCCCTCATCGCGCACGGTCCGATACGCCCGGGAGGCCCCCGGTGCTCAGCCACCCCACTCTCGACGACACGGCCGTCGCCTCGCTGGTGGCCGACGCCACCACCGCGCCCTCGATGCACAACGCCCAGCCGTGGCGCTTCGCGTACTCCCGGGCGACGCGCACCCTGCATCTCTTCGCCGACCTCGACCGCGCGATGCCCCTGGCCGACCCCACCACCCGCGCACTCCACCTCGGCTGCGGCGCCGCCCTGCTGAACCTCCGCGCCGCCGCGGCGCACGCCGGCCACCACACCGTCACCACGCTGCTACCGGACCCCCACACCCCCACGCTCCTGGCCTCCGTACGGCTCGACGTGCCGCCCGAACCCCTGGAGACGGGCCTGGCCGAACTCTCCGACGCGATCCCCGACCGGCACACCAGCCGCCGGCCCTTCTCCGAGCGACAGATCCCGAACACCCTCCGCATCGCCCTCGTCGCGGCCGCGGCCAGCGAAGGGGCCCGACTGGCGTTCCTGACCACCCCGCACCGCGAAACGGTGCTCGACCTCCTCCTGCACGCCGAGGACTACAACCGCATGGACGACGGCCGCGCGGCCGAACAACGCAAGTGGACCCACGACACCTCCGCCACAGCCACCGAGGGCATCCCGGAGAACGCCTTCGGCCCCCTCAAACGCCGCGGCGCCGCCCCGACACGGGACTTCGCCGGCCGGCACCCGGTCCCCGGACGCACCTACGCCGACTTCGAGGAACAGCCCCAACTGGCCTCCCTGAGCACCAGCCACGACGGCCCGATCGACTGGCTCCGCGCCGGCCAGGCACTCGAACGCATCCTGCTCCTCGCCACCCGCCACGGACTCGCCAGCTCCTTCGCCACCCAGGCACTGGAATGGCCCGACCTGCGCTGGCTGCTGCGCGACCCCCTCGTGGGCACCGGCCACGTCCAGATGATCCTGCGCCTGGGCTACGGCCCCCACGGGCCGAGCACACCGCGCCGCCCGGTCGACGAGGTCCTGACGATCACGCCATGAGCACCAGGGCACCAACCAGGGTCGGACACCGGGAAGTTCGGCCACCCGCCCCTCCGGCCACCGACGCACCGCACGAGGACGGACCTCAGGGGGAGAGCGAGAAGTAACTCTCCTCCTCCTGACTGAAGTGGAGCCGCAGCACGGTGTGCAGCCCGTACAACGACGCCCGAAGATCGTCGAGTTGCTCCGGCAGCAGGGCCCCCGCAGCGTCGGCGAGGGTCAGATGCGTGGCGATGCGACCGGCGAGCCGCTCGATCTCGGTGTGCGCACGACTCATCGTCTCCGTTGCGTCCGGACCACCGAGCCGCTCGTTGAGCGCGGGATAGAGCTGGTGCTCCTCGGCGAACTCATGCGGCAGCAACTCCTCGGTGAGCAGCCGGTCGACACGGTGCACGGCATCCAGGGCATCCGGACCGGCATCGGAGGAGAGCAGATGCGCCGCGTCGCGGATGGCGTCCACGACGCCGCGCAGATCCTCGTGTTCGGCGGCGAAACGCTCGATGAGCCGCTCGGCCTCCGGTTCGAGGGGCGGCCCGCCCGTTCCGGGGGCCGGCAGCAGCACCCGCAGGGCGTTGAGGATGGCAACCACGTCGATGCCCTCCTGCAACAACGCACCGGCAGCCGGCGGCAACCACCCCAGCAGCGCCGCGGCCATCGCCACCAGCGACAACGCCATCCCCCCGGCCGCACTCTGCACCGCGATCCGCCGGGCCCGCACGGCGAGATCCATCGCATCGGCGAGCCGGGCGACCCGGTCGGTGGTGAGCACGATGTCGGCCGCCGCGGACGCGGAGGTGGCGCCGCGCGCCCCCATGGCGACACCGACGTCGGCGGCTGCCAGGGCCGGAGCGTCGTTGATGCCGTCACCGGCCATCACGGTGACGGCACGACCGCTCTCCTCCCGCACGGCCCGGACCTTGTCGGCAGGCAGCTGCCCGGCGGCGACCTCGTCCAGCCCCAGGACCATCCCGACCTGGCGGGCCGGTTCCGGACGGTCCCCGGTGAGCAGCAGCAGCCTGCGCAACCCCGCCCTCCGCAACCGCCGGACGGTGTGCGGAGCGTCCCGGCGGAGGGGATCGTGCAGTAGAAGGGCACCGGTGAGTGTGCCGTCGACGGTGACCCAGACCACCGTGGCCCCGTCGAGAAGCGCGCGGTTGTCCACGGTCCGGGCCCAGCCGGGCAGTTGCCCCGAGGGCAGGTCCGCCTTCCCGACGGAGACCCGACGCCCGTCGACGGTGCCGGTGGGACCGCGTCCGGGCTCCTCGGTCACCTCGCCGGGCAGCGACAGGTCCAGGCCGCGATGGCGCGCCTCCCGGGTGATCGCCTCGGCCAGGATGTGCACCGAGACCTGATCGAGGGAGGCCGCCAGCCGCAGCACATCGGTGGGGGAGAGGCCACCAGGAGCGGCGGTCACCTCCAGTACCCGCGGCCGGCCCGCCGTGAGCGTCCCGGTCTTGTCGATCACCAAGGTGCGGGCCCGCCCCAGGTTCTCCAGCGCCCGGCCGTCCCGCACCACCACACCCCGACGCGCCGCCCGCGACATCCCGGAGACCACGGCCACCGGCACGGCCAGCAGCAGCGGGCACGGGGTCGCCACCACCAGCACGGCCACCGCCCGCACCGGATCCCCGCTCATCGCCCACGCCACCCCCGCCAGCCCCAGCGCCAGCGGCAGAAACCACGCGGCGTACCGCTCGGCGAGACGCACCGCCGGCGCCTTCTCGGCACCCGCCTCCCGGGCCAGCCGAACGATCTCCGCATAGGTGCTGTCCCGCGCGGTCGCCGTCGCCGTCACATCGAAGGCCCCGCCGGCGTTCACCACACCACTGCGCACCTCGTCGCCCGCATCCCGCGCCACGTGCGCCGCTTCCCCGGTGAGCGCCGACTCGTCCAGAACCGCCGTGCCCGCCCTGACCGTTCCGTCGACCGGCACCACCTCACCGGGCCCGATCACGAGCACATCGCCCACCGCGACCGCGTCCAAGGACACCGAGACGATCTCCTCGCCACGACGGCGCCGCGCCGAACGCGGCGCACGCTCCAGCAGGGCCCGCAGATCACGCGAGGCCCGACGCCCCGCAGCGGCCTCCAGCGTCCGCCCGGTCGCCAACATCACGCCGACCAGCGCCCCGGCGAGGTACTCGCCCACCAGCAGCGTCCCGGCAAGCGCCAGCACCGCGATCAGGTCGACCCCCAACCGGCCCTTCCGCAGCGCCCCGACGACCCAGACCACGGCCGGAACGAGCGCGACCACCGTGCCACCCGCCCAGCAGGCATCCGCGAACTCCCGGTGACCGACCAGCCACCCGACCCCACCGGCGACCAGCGCGGCCGTCGTCGCGATCAGCAACAGCGGATCGAGCAGAGGCCAGGCAGCCGCGCCTCCCGGCGCCTGATCCCCTCCCCGGTCCCCGGCACTCCGCACGGCAGCCTCCGGTCCTGCCAGGGGCACCCCCGCGGCGACCCCGGCGTCGAGCCCGTGTCTCGGCACAACGGCCGTATGGCCTCCAGACCAGCACGGTCTTCGGCCGCCCGCCAGTGCTGGACGGGCCGTCGCCCGGCGCCCACGTCGTCCACCCGCTCAGGCAGCCACCACGAGCGCCTCAAGCGCCGACAGCTCCGGCCCTCACGCGGCAGACACGGCCGACCAGTTGGGAGACCGCAGAGCCCGCCCCCCCCCACACACGCAGACCGGGACCGTTCACATGGGGTCATCGCCCCTGTCGCGCCGGTCCCACGGCAACGGCACGCTGGAAGAGACGGAAAGAGAAGAGACAGGCAGGGGACGGGAAGGAAACGCCCGGCCCACTCCGACGCGCGGAAAGAGGGAGGCAACGGCCATGGAACACGTCGTCACGGTGGGCCTCGACGGTTCGGACGAGAGCCTGGCCGCCGCCCACTGGGCCGCCGAGGAGGCCGACCGCCGCAAGGCGACGCTGCACCTGCTGCATGCCTGGCCCATGCTCGCCCCCGAGGCAGTCGGGACACCCCCCGAAACAGATCAGAACTACTGGGCGAAGCTGATCGTGCACAACGCACACACCGAACTCCGCGAGCACCACCCCGACCTCCGCATCGTCGAGGACCTGGTCGCGTCGGACGCCACAAGCGCCCTGCTCAACGCCGCCCAGCAGGTCCGACTCCTGGTGCTCGGATCACGCGGCCTCTCCCACGCCGCCAGCTTCTTCCTGGGCGACACCAGCATGGACGTCGTCGCCCAGGCCGCATGCCCGGTCGCCCTGGTGCGCGCCGACACCGGACCCTCCCCGGATGCCGCACCCCGTACAGCGGAAGTGGTGGTGGGGGTCAGCCTGCACGGGCCGTGCGAGGACCTGCTGGAGTTCGCCTTCACAACCGCCGCCTCGCGCGAGGTGCCCCTGCGCGCCGTCCATGGACGAAGCCTGCCGGCCGCCGCCTATGTGCCGTGGGCCATGGCTCCGCAGGCCCTTGAGAAGGTCACGGCGGACGCCCAGAAGGAACTGGGCGACGCACTGCGCCCGTGGCGCAAAAAGTTCACCGGGGTGCGGGTGGTCGAGGACGTACAGCTGGAGAGCCCCGCCCGGACCGTCGTGGACGCGGCGTCGGCCGCCGACCTGCTCATGATCGGACGACGCAGGCACCGTCATGCCCTGGCACCCCGGTTGGGCAATGTCGCCTATGCCGCGGCACACCATGCACCGTGCCCGGTCGTCGTCGTTCCCCACGACTGAAACGGTCCGCGACGGGCCAACCCGCCGTGCCACGTTGCAACTTGGCGCGCTGCTCTGGCAGACGAGCGGGGCGCACTGTTGCAGGAAAGGCTTTCAGCCGGCGGTCGACAGGCCCAGCAGCTTGCCCATGGCCGCCAGGACTGACGGCTCAACCCGGTAGTACACCCAGGTGCCGCGCCGCTCGGAGGTCAGCAGCCCGGCCTCTTTGAGCTTCTTCAAGTGGTGGGAGACGGTCGGCTGGGAGACGCCGACGTCGGAGATGTCGCATACGCACGCCTCGCCGTCCTCGTGGGAAGCCACGGCAGAGAACAGGCGCACCCGCACCGGGTCGCCCAACGCCTTGAACATCCGCGCGGCCGTCTCGGCCTCCTCCACGGTGAACGGCCGCTCGGTGAGGGGCGGGCAGCATGGCGTCACGGCATCGGCGATCTCGGGCTCGATCAGCGGCAACGCCTTGGTGTTCGACATGTGTCTATGTTGACATAAGTCGAACCAGGGCGGCGAGGGCTGCTCGCCGCCCCCTGTCGCGACGGGGCGTACCCGGCGGCCGGCCCAACTGCCTGCCGTCGATCGCCGCCGCGTCGACGTGTTCCATCGACCCCTTGATTTGATATGCGTCTATGTTGACGAGCGTCGAAATGGCTGTGATGCTGACAGTGCAACCCATCGACAGATGTCAAAACACGCAAGGAGTCGCCGTGAACGTGCCCCCCACCGCCGAGCTGCCCGTCGTTGTGATCGGTGCCGGGCCCGTTGGTCTGGCCGCTGCCGCCAACCTGCTCGACCGCGGCATCGAGCCATTGGTGCTGGAGGCCGGTCCGGCTGCCGGTGCGGCGGTGCGGGAGTGGTCGCACCTGCTTCTGTTCTCCACCTGGAGCGAGGTCACCGATCCCGCTGCGGAGAAGCTGCTCGCGCCGACCGGCTGGACCAGGCCCGACCCGGCGATCTACCCCTCGGGCGGGGACTGGGTCGAGCAGTATCTCCAGCCGCTCGCCGACGTCCTTGACGACCGGGTCCGCACCGGTGCCCGGGTGACCGGCGTTTCCCGCGTCGGCCGCGACCGGATCGTGGACGCCGACCGGGAGGCCCAGCCCTTCGTCGTCCACGTCGCCTACGCCGACGGCCGTGAAGAGCGCCTCTTCGCCCGCGCGGTGATCGACGCCTCCGGCACCTGGACCACGCCCAGCCCGGCCGGCGGCAGCGGTCTGCCCGCCCTCGGCGAGCGCGCGGCGGCCGACCGCGTCACCTACCGCGTCCCCGACCTCAAGGACCAGTCCGTACGGGCCCGTTACGCAGGCAAGCGCACCGCAGTCATCGGCTCCGGTGCCTCCGCCTTCACCGCGCTCGCCTACCTCGCCGATCTGGCCAAGGCCGACGACGGTGCCGGCACGAAGGCGGTGTGGATTCTGCGTCGCGGTATCTCCGGCTCCACCTTCGGCGGCGGCACCGCCGACCAGCTCCCCGCCCGAGGCGCCCTCGGCCTCGCCGCGAAGGCCGCCGTCGACGACGGACACGCGGACGCGGTCACCGGCTTCCGCGCCGATGCGATCGAACGCGACGGTGACGGCCGCCTGGTCCTCGTCGCCGAAGACGGCCGACGGCTGGAGCCGGTCGACGAGGTGATCGTGCTGACCGGTTTCCGCCCCGACTTGTCCTTCCTCTCCGAGATCCGTCTGCACTTGGACGAACGTCTCCAGGCCCCGGCCGCACTTGCGTCGCTGATCGACCCCAACCAGCACTCCTGCGGCACCGTCTACCCGCACGGCCACCGCGAACTCGCCCACCCCGAACAGGGCGTCTACCTGGTCGGCATGAAGTCCTACGGCCGCGCCCCGACCTTCCTCGCCATGACCGGCTACGAGCAGGTCCGCTCCGTCGCCGCCGCAATCGCCGGCGACCTCGAAGCCGCCGACAAGGTCGAGCTCACCCTCCCCGAAACCGGAGTCTGCGGCGGCGCCGGCCTCTTCGACGCCCCCGAGGCCGACCAGAACGGTGGGGGCTGCTGCGCAACCACGCCCGCGCCCGTCCAGATCGGCAGCACCCCGGCAGCCGAACAAGCCGCAGACACCACGCAGCCGGCCAGCGGCGGCTGCTGCGGATGACCGACGCCGTCACCCGCAACGCCGGGGCCGCGACCGGAGCTGGGAACCGGCCGCGGCCCCGTGCCGTCCTGCCCGCACTGTGCGTCACGCAGATCACCAGCTGGGGCGTCGTCTACTACGCCTTCCCGGTCTTGAACCCGCAGATCACCGCTGAAACGGGATGGTCGACAGGTACGACCACGGCCGCCTTCTCCGCAGCGCTGCTGGTCTCCGCCGTGGTCGGGATACGCGTCGGTCGCATCATCGACCACCGCGGGCCGCGCACCGTGATGACGACTGGCTCGATCCTCGGCACGCTCAGCCTCCTGATCGTGGCCGCCGCCCCCAACATCGCCGTCTTCACGGTGGGATGGCTGCTCGCCGGACTCGCCATGGCCTCCACCTTCTACCAGCCGGCATTCGCTGCCCTGACTCGATGGTGGGCACGGTGCCGTGGGCGCCCTCGTCTGCGGACTGATCCTGGGGTTCGCGTACGCGGGTGGAGCGGACGAGCCGTCGGACGAACCCCTGCGGTTCGCGGACGCCATACGGGAGTTCCGACGACGGCTCGCGCCCCGACTGGCGATCGGGTTCGCGGGCGGGTTCGGAGGCGGGCTCGTCTTCTGGTTCGCGGTCACGCTCGTGTTCGGCCTCGCAGGCGGAGTCCCGGGCGGATTCACGGCCCTGCTGACGGACTCACTCAAGACCGGGATCGAGAGCGGCCTCGGCTACGGCCTCATTCTCGGGCTCACGTACGGCCTGGCCGGCGCCCTCGCCCGCCCGGTCCCCGTCACATCCGCCGTCAGCCCCTCCGCCCTGCTGAAGACCGACCGCAAGGCAGTGGCCCACCAGTTGCTCGTGAACACGCTGATCTTCGGCCTGGTGGGAGGGATCTTCTACGGCCTCCGGGGGGACTACTTGGACTGGCTCGTGTTCGTCGTCACGGGCGGTCTGGGCATCGGCCTCGCCTACGCCTTCAGCTTGACCGCTTGGGGCCACTGGGTGATCCTGGCCCGTATCTGGCTGCCGCTCACCGGCCACCTACCCAGAAACCCGGCCGCTTTCCTCAAGGAAGCCCACCGCAGAGGCGTACTGCGCCAGGTCGGCGCCGTGTACCAGTTCCGGCACGTCCGGCTCCAAGGCCGTCTGACCGAGAAGTGACACTACGGCAGTTCAGGTACCGAAGCGCGCAGCGCCGACGTAAGCCTCAGAGTCGCGATCAGACCGTGCCGGTCGTCTCCACCACGTCGATGCCCGCGGGCGTCCTGGTGTGCGTCAGCATGAGCTTCCTCCCTCCTGCGAGGGCGACGGCGCTTGCACCGAGACCGACGTCGTATGGCGCCACGGACCCGGCGTTCCGCCCTGGCCTTCCATTATTTCGCTCTCACCCACGGTGCCAGGGGCGTCAACCTCGTTGGTGAGCGATTCACCCTGAGCAACACGACGGCAGGACGTACAACGAAGGTTTTCGGCCACGACAGGCGTGGGCGGGAGACAGACGCGAGACGCGTGTGAAGGGAGCGCCGCGCCGACGGCGGCACGGGGGACGACGCGGGCGCGAGCTGTCCGAAGGGCGGGTTCCGCAATCCTGCCGCGCACGGTTGGCCGGTCCCCATCGTCCGTCGCTTTACGCGTTCACGCGAATGCGTTGTGCTGCTGGGTGTTTCGGCTCCGCCGCGGCACGCAGTGGCCGGCCGATCGGCGGCGCATTCCAGCGGCGTCACGTTCGAGGGGGACAACCATGACCACACCTCCCGCTCCGCTCCGAGTTTCCCTGGTCAACGGCAGCTTCGAACAACCCACCGTCACCGGCGTGGAGATCCTGCCGGACTCCTCACAGACACAGGCACCCAAACGCGTCCCGGGCTGGCTCACCACCGCCTCCGACCACATGATCGAACTGTGGCAGACGGGCTTCAACGGTGTTCCGTCAGCCGACGGCGTCCAGTTCGCCGAGCTCAACGCCAACCAGGTCTCCACCCTCTACCAGGATCTGCCGACCACGCCCGGAACGAAACTGTACTGGCGCCTGTACCACCGCGGCCGCCTCGGCAGCGACACCATGGCGCTGGACATCGGCGCGCCCGGCGCCACGGTGGAGCAGCGGCGGATGACCGACGGCAACACCGCCTGGGGCTACTACACCGGCACCTACATCGTCCCGGCGGGCCAGACACTGACGCGCTTCGCCTTCCGCTCCGTCTCCGCGGCCGGCGGCAACCGCAGCATCGGCAACTTCCTGGACGGCATCTTCTTCGGCACCGCTCCCTACGTGGTGCTCACCAAGACCGCTGTCCCCGCGGGGCCGTTGGACGTGGGCGACGCCGTCACCTACCGCATCACCGCCCAGAACGAGGGCGGCGGCGCTGCCGACAACCTTGTCCTCACCGACGCCATCCCGGCAGGCACGACGTATCTGCCCGGCTCCCTGCACATCGTCGACGGCCCCAACGCCGGAGCGAAGACCGACGCGCAGGGCGACGACCAGGCGTACTACGACGCCGGGGCGAACAAGGTCGTCTTCAACCTCGGCAACGGCGCCACTGCCGCGGGCGGCGGCAGCCTCCCCAGCACCGAGACCCTGCCGGCGGGGACCACGGTGGAATACCGGGTCACCATCGACCGGGCCAGCGGCGGCAAACAGATCAGCAACACCGCAACCGCCACCTACGAGAACCGGCTCAGCGGCACGCCGGAGCCCCTGACGTCCACCTCCAACGAGCAGATCACAGACGTCAAACCGGCCGCCGACCTGGTCGCGACGAAGTCGGCCGACGCGACCACCGTCACCGTCGGCCAGACCGTCACCTACCGCGTCGCCGTGCACAACGCCGGCCCGAACGACGCCACCGGCGTCACCGTCACCGACCAACTCCCCGACGGCCTCGCCTTCCTGTCCGCCGACGCCACCTCCGGAAGCTACGACCCGGCCACCGGGACATGGACCGTGGGCGACCTGGCCGAAGGCGCCACCGCCACCCTCGTCCTGCGGGCCAAGGCCACCAAGGCCGGCATGGTCACCAACACCGCGACGGCCACCGGCAACGAAAAGGACCCCGACCCCACCAACAACACCGACACCGTCGCCGTCTGCGTCGAACCGGCCCGCTCCTGCTGCGACCCCTGCGCCACGCAGATGTAGCCCAGGCACACGCCCCCAGGCCGTTGCCGACAACCGCCCCCGGTACGCCCCCTGTTGGGGACACGACCGGGGCGCGGTCACGACCTCGCACAGCGATGGCGAACCGACGGCCGCAATCCGGGGGCCATCAGGCATCCGAACGGTCATTGGTCGGGAGCCGTGGCCCCGGCCGTCAGCGCCTACTTCTGGTCTCCGTCGCTGGGCTGCGGCGCGGGATCGCGGGGTGCCTCTGGCGGCATGGGCCCGCCGTCGTGCTTCCCACCGTCGTCCTCGGCGACGACCACCAGGTCCGCCGGGTGCCGGAACGGGATGCCGGGCCACCCTTCAGCGTCACGCAGGCGCTTCTCGATCGTGTCGACCTCTACTGCGCTCATCTCTCAACCTCCTCTTTCACGAGGGGCCGTGCCGCCGTACCGTCGAAGGCACGGCCCGAAGGTCCGCAGGTTTCTGCGGTTGGGTCACCCGCCCCGGCTGCTCGACTGTCCAGGTTTCCGCCGCCGGGGCGGGAGTCTTATGCGCCGTTCATCCACACCGTTTCCTGGTGCCCACGGCGGTGGTTCCGAATGCCGCGCGCTGCGGCGCAAGCGGTCTTCCAGTCGCCGGCGTTCCTCCCCCGGTCCCGTTTCTCGGCCCGCGTCGCGCATTCCTCGCAGCCGGGGACCGGCGACCCCTCCAGGAGCCAAGGCTCCAGGGGGAGTTCAATGGGGTTTTGGCTGTACCGGATGGGGGTGGTCATGCCGTCTCCGCGGGGTGCCTGGGCGTCGTGTGGGTGACTGACACGCTAGGAAGGCCGGCGGGACCTCGCCCAGTCGATTGCACTCGATTGCAGGCGGATCACCCAAGCGAGCGGATTGCCGCGTTGATCAGCCGGCGGGCCTTGGGTCCGTATACCGCGATATCGGCCAGTGTGGCGAACGTTTCGGCATACGCGCGTACCTCAGTCGGCTGGGTGAGCGTGAGGTATCCCGAGACGAGTTCGACGTTGACTTGGGCTTTGTCGTAGATCCAGAAGCCTTCGACGGGCATCCGGGGCCGACCGGTTCGCATGGGGACCACTCCCAAGCTGATATTGGGCAATGCGCCGGCCGTGAGCAGGTGTTCCAGTTGCTCAACTTGCGTATCGACACTGCCAAGGCTGGTCCGCAGGACCGACTCCTCCACCAGGAACGCAAATGTCGCGGAGCCTTCGTACAGCACTCGTTGACGCTCCATCCGCACGGCAACGGCATCGGCGACGTCGTCCACGGTGACGCGCCGGCGTTGGACTGCGCGTAGCACGTCTTCGGTGTAGCGGTGGGTTTGGAGTAGTCCTGGCACAAGCCAGGAGGAGTAGGCGCGGAACCAGCGGGTTCGTTCGAACAGGGGGTGGACGGATTCTTGAGCGCGTCGTAGCCCGTCGCGTTCCATCCGGCGCCATTCGATCCACATGCCTTCGACGGCCCGGAGGGAGGCGACCAGGTCATCGATTTGGTCTTCCCGGGCGCATGCGCGGCACCAGGCGCGAATGTCGTCAGCGGTCGGCGATGTCTTGGCGTTGACTATCCGAGAGACTCTGGACGGGTGCCAGCCGCAGGCCGCGGCGAGTTGCTTGCCTTCGAGCCCGGCGTCCTTGCACATCTCCCGAAGGCGGTCTGCAAGGACTTTCCGGGCTTCTTGAACGTTGGAGGCTCCAGGTGTCGGCATGGTGCGGGTAGTCAGGCCGGTTTGTATTCCTCGTGTGGGGTAGCTCGCTGCCAGATCGCCTCGAAGGCCGCCCGCACCTGTTCGACGACGGGGGCGTCGGTACGCCACTCCCGATCAACTACGTTGCCGGTGCCGGAGAAGTAGGTGAAGAGGACGGCGGTCTCGTCGATCATCCAGAGGTCTGTTCCGGGGAGGACGAGGTCGGCGGCCTGACGGCGGGGCAGCCATCGGACCAGTTCGCCGGCCGCGACGTTGGCGAAGGTCATGTCATGCTCGTACCGGATGTAGTCGGTCACCGGTTCGTTGATGACGCGGGCTCGTCGCATGACGACTCCGCGGGCTGTCGTCTCCGTCACAAGATCTCGCCAAGTCCCCCACCATTCCGGCAACGTGTCGGGGTCTCCCTCGTACCTGTGACCCGCCCGCCACCGTGCGAACTCCGGGTCATCCGGGGTGTACATATCGCGCATCTCCAGGTGCACAGCGGAGTGGCGCGCTTTGGCGATCCCTTCACGTACGGGGTACTTCACTGTGCTGGTCCTCCGGTTGGGGGATGTGCTTCAGCATCACGGCGGGGAGTCGGATGATTGTCTCGTGATCCGGCACGTTCGTGGAGTGACCGGGGATGGATCCGATTTCCTGGCATGCCTTCACCTCCTCCTCCGTGGCCTTGTAGGACTGGATGAGCAGGTCCCCGGTGTCGTCGTCCATCCAGATTGTGGGTGAGTCGTCAACGGGTGTGTTCGGGATGATCCCCAGGAAGCGTAGCTGCATGCGTGTCTCCCTCTGTCGATGCGATTGCAGTCGATTGCACGACCATCGCGCTATTGGCATGGGCCGTCAAGAGTGCTCTTCGGACATCAGGAAGCCCCGCTGCCCGCCCCGGCTGGCCTGCGGTGGTCGGGGGTGTTGGCGGTCGAAAGCGCGGCGTTGCCCTTCGCGACTCAACTTAACGTCGGCGGGTGGGCCGGCGCGTGGGCGATGAGAGTTACGCCGTCCTTCTCGCAGTTCCACACCGTGGGCGCGACATGCTCTATGTCGTGCCCGCCGAAAGGGCAGTTGACGGGTTGGTCGTCCAAGCCGGCGGTGTCCGGTGCGGGTCCGGTCGGCTGGTCGGCGATGATGCGCGCTAGCAGGCGGTGCATGGTCGTCCTCGGCCGTCAGTCTTCTTCCCGCTGTTCGGGCCCTCCGACTGCTGGTTGCGCTTGTTGTTCTTCTGGCTCACGTCGTCGGTGGTGCCGCTCATTTCCGTGCCGCCTTCACCATGCGGGTGACGCGGGCGGTCTGGCTCGGCGTGAGCAACGGGGGAGCGACCCGCGTCACCTTAAAGCCGTCGTCCTCGTTCAACTGCACAGTGCTGGGAGGGGCGTTGATGCCCGCTTCTTTGAGTGCGGCGTCGAGCTTCGCTGCTTCTTCGGCGCACGCCGAGTAGGGCGTGCGGGCAGGACTGGTCATGGAGCTCTCCTTGCCTCTCCGTAGCGATTCGCTACCGAGAGCACCCAGCGTGGCCTGCAGTCACGTTGTCTTCAACGTTCCAGAAATGGAGGGCACATTGGTAAACGTGAAGGAGCTGAACCCGGACTCCTCGCCCCAAGCGGCCTATGGCGCACGTTTGCGCAGCGCGCGGGAGGCGCGCGGATGGATTCAGGACGAGTTGGCCGAGCGTGTGGGTTACTCGGGCAGGCATATTTCGGCCGTCGAAACCGGACGCAAGCCGCCAACTCCACGATTTTCGCGGAGTGTAGACACCGTCTTTGGACTCTCTGGAACTGCCGGATCGTTCGAACGCGCGTTGGGGGAGATCCGGAACGGCAGTCTGCTGGAGGGCTTCCCGGAGTACTTGGGGCAGGAGGCCCGCGCGGCAGAGATCCGGTTGTTTGATGTAGGGGTGATTCCCGGATTGCTCCAGACGCCGGAGTACGCAAGAGCCATCGAAGAAGGCCACGTGAAGCGGGGCACGCTCAGCCCCGAACAAGCCGATGACCGCGTCTCGTTCCTGGCAGAACGGCAAGCAACTTTGGTGAGTCATACCCCTCCCGTGGTGATCGCGGTCTTGGACGAGAGCTGCATCCGACGGCCGATCGGAGGGGCTGAAGTCATGGAGCGTCAGTTGGCCCGTCTGATCGAGTTCGCCGACCAGCCGGACACTGTCCTTCAGTTGGCCCCTTTCTCCATAGGCGAGCGCCGCCCGTTCAACCGGCTGGTGAATCTCCTGACCCTGTCGGACCGCTCCGTCATGTCCTACGTTGAGTCCGAGACCAACGGGCACTTGGACAGGGAGAGGACATCCGTCGTGCCACTGGTGAGGGCCTACCATCAGCTACAGGCCGAAGCGCTTTCCCAGGCCGAATCAGTGGCCATGATCGAGCAGGCACGAAAGGGCACCCCGTGACGATCGACTCCCTCCCCCTCAACTGGTTCAAGTCCTCCTACAGCGGCAGCGGTGGTTCTTGTATAGAGGTCGCCGCAGGCCTCGTGGCCTCGCATGGCGTGGTCCCGGTCCGTGACAGTAAGGACCCGCACGGACCTACCTTCGTCGTCTCGACCAGGTCCTTCTGCGCTTTCGTCTCGGCCGTCAAGAGCGGGATGTTCTCCGACTGACCCTGGAGCACGTCACAAGCGCAGCAGACCGGCCTCCTTCACCGTGATCGAGCAGGCACGAAAGGGCACCCCGTGACGATCGACTCCCTCCCCCTCAACTGGTTCAAGTCCTCCTACAGCGGCAATGGTGGTTCTTGCATAGAGGTCGCCGCAGACCTTGTGGCCTCGCGCGGCGTGGTCCCGGTCCGTGACAGTAAGGACCCGCACGGACCTACCTTCGCTGTCTCCACCAGGTCCTTCTGCGCGTTCGTCTCGGCCGTCAAGAACGGGACGTTCTCCAGCTGACCCTGGAGCACGTCACAAGCGCAGCGGAACGGCCCCCTTCACCGTGATCGTGAAGGGGGCCGTTGGTGTCGGGCGGCGAGGTGGGCGGCCACCCTCAGCGCATCGCCCAGGCCGGCCGCAGGACCGGTCAGCTTCCGGGCCGGCAACAGTTCGTGGCCACGGTTCGCCACGTCGCTCTCCGGAAGGCCGTCCCGGTCCGTCAACTTCTCACCGGGTAAGGAGATTCCTCGCCCCGGAGCAGTTCACGGAACTGGATCTGGCCGTAGGTCGCCGCCCACCGGGCCATGGCCGGCAGTAGGCGGTTCCGGTACTGACTACCTGTCAACTTTTCGGCCCGCAGAGGCGACGAGTGTCCGGGCGGCTGGCAGGGCAGGCCCCCTCAGCGATCCCCCTGCACCGCATTGAGAGCAAATTGAGAAAGAGCCGTGCCAGGCTGACGCCCCCCACTATGCCCAAGGACGCTCAAGGAGCGCATAGATGAGTCTGATCAACGGCCTGCCCGCCCATGTCCTGCTGGTCCACGTGGTCGTCGTGCTGGTGCCGCTCGCTGCCGTGGCCCTGGCTCTGGCGGCACTGTGGCCGCGCGTCGCCCGTCGGTTGGGCCCACTGCTGCCACTGCTGGCCTTGGTCGCCCTCGTCAGCGTGCCGCTGACCACGGAGGCGGGCGATTGGCTGGAACACCACGTGGAGCGCAACGCCCTGGTGCACCAGCACACCGAGCTGGGTGACGGGCTGCTTCCGTGGGTCCTGGGCCTGTTCGTACTGGCCGTGGCCGTGTGGTGGGCAGGCAGGGGCACGCAGGCGGAGCCCGGGCAGGACGGCGGCTCGTTCCGCTTCGGCATGCCGGTGCGCGTTGTGCTGGGTCTGCTGTCGCTGGTCGTCGCCGTGGGTGCGGTCGTGGACGTCTACCGGATCGGTGACTCCGGGGCCAAGGCCGCCTGGCACGACGGCTTCTCGGCATCGGCGACGCAGCCGAAGGGCGAGTGACCCGCGCGGCCGGCCCGGACTTCCGGAAGTCGCGGCTGGGGCCGCTCACTTCCGCGACGGGAGGAGGCCGGGCCGGGCCGTCGCTCACTCGCGAGGTTGCCCAGCGGCGGCGGTGGACTTGCTCGTGCGGTGCCCCGTCCAGGGCGCCGCCCAGGCCCGGCCGCGAGCCGCATCAGCGTCCCGTAGCCGAAACGCCGGTCCGCCCCCTGCGCCCAGGTCCTCTCGGGGCAGCACCGGACGCCTGAACGGACGTCAACGTGCCTTGCCGGAAGCCGATGGTGCAATGCGGCTCCGGCATCGAGAAGGGGCATCGCGCCTGATGGCGGACGCATAAAGAGTGCCGTCGTCGGCCTCGGAGATGGCAACATGCCGTGCCATGGCAGATGACAGCGCGAGTGGGTTTCAGGCCGGCCGGACGGGGCTCATCGTCAGGATCCCGGAGGCGGAGCCGGCCGTCCGCGCATGGCGTGAACGGTTCGATCCGTCAGCCCGGGCAGGGGTTCCGGCACATGTCACGGTGCTCTTCCCGTTCCTCGACGAGAGCCGCATAGATGCACGCGTCCGCTCGGCACTCGCTGGTGTGCTTGGCGGTTACCACGCCTTTGACCTGCGGTTTGAGAGCTGTGGGCGGTTTCCGGGGGTGCTGTATGTGGTTCCTGGGCCGGATGCGCAGTTGCGGCGGCTCACCGAAGCGATCGCCGGCCGGTGGCCCGAAGCCCCTCCGTACGGAGGCCAGTTCACCGAGGCCGTGCCCCACCTGACCGTCGCCGATGGGCAGGACGATGACGTCCTGGACGAGATCGAGGCCGATCTGCTCGGCGAACTCCCTTTCACGTCCAGGGTTTCGTCGGTCGACCTCATGGTGCATGACGGCGCGAAGTGGGAATGGCGGGAGTCGTTTGCCCTCAGAGGAACCGGCGCGGCCGGCTGAACGTCATGCAGGGCATGCCTACCGTTCTCCTTCTTGGGTTCGACCCACACGCAGTGCCCGGTATGGACGGGGACGCCATGCGTGCGGTCCTGGACAAGGAAATGGCCCGCTTCGGTGAACATGCCATCGACGCGTCCATGGCGCTGGTCGCGCCGGACGAATCGGCCGAGTCCACGGTGGTCGCGGCGCTGTCCGGACGAGCCTGGGACGTCGTCGTCATCGGGGGCGGGATACGCAAGCCCGAAGCCGCGCTGACGTTCTTCGAGCAGGTCGTGAACCTGGTGCGGAAGCACGCACCCGGGGCCGCGATCGCGTTCAACACCAGCATCGGTGACAGCGTCGAGGCAGCCGAACGCTGGCTGTGAGCCCCGGCCCGCGGGAGGAACCGTCGTGGGCGCCTCATCAAGGCCGACGTCACGACGACCTGTCCCAGGCAGGGACGACACCAGATAGACCGCCGCTTCGTATGAGGTGGCGGTCTTGTCGTCTCTGGTAGCGATCCCGAGGAAGGCTCCGAGAGCGCCGCATCAGAATCAGTGAAGCGCCGCACGGGTGGTGGCGATCATCATCATCTCCCTGGTAAACAGGCGATTATGACGCTTCGTCAGTTATGGACGGGAACGGGGAAGGCGGCGGCAGCCGCGGCGGCCCTCGCGCTGCTGGCCACGGCCTGCGCGGGCGGGGACCCGCACGGAGCCGGGGACGGGAAGCAGATCACCGTGGCGGCCCTGCCGTTGACGGACTCCGCGGCGCTGTATCTCGCCCAGGACCGCGGCCTGTTCAAGAAGGAAGGGCTGAACGTCCGCATCCAGCCCGTACAACAGAGCATCCAGGCGCTGCCCGCCCTGGCCAAGGGCCAGGTCGACGTGATCGCGAGCGCGAACTATGTGACCTACGTGCAGGCGTACGAGAAGGGCACCCTCGACGTACGCATCCTCGCGGAGGGCGTACGGGCTGCACCGCACATGATGGATCTCCTGGTGCCGAAGGGCTCCGCCATCAAGAACGCGGCCGACCTCAAGGGCAAGAAGGTCGCGGTCAACATCCTCAACAACATCCAGACGCTGACCCTGAACGCGATTCTGGACAAGCAGGGGGCCGGTAGGCCCGTCTACCGGCAGATCGCGTTCCCCCAGATGGCGCCCGCCCTGGAGAAGGGCCAGGTCGACGCGGTGCACGTGGTCGAACCCTTCGACAGCGCGATCCAGGGCGACTTGCAGGCCCGGGTCCTGATCGACGGCGGCGCGTCCCCCGTCGAGTCGCTGCCCCTGAGCGGATACGTCACCACCGCGCAGTACGTGAAACAGCACCCCGACACCGCCGCCGCGTTCCGGCGCGCCATCGAGGCCGCGTCGAAGATCGCCACCCGGGACCCGTCGGCCGTGCGCAAGCAGCTGCCGAAGTACGCCAAGGTCTCCGCGGCGCAGGCCGAGTCGATCGGCCTGCCCGCCTATCCGACCATCACCGATCCGGACGCACTGCGTCGCCTCACTGAACTCATGCAGAAACAGGGGCTGTTGAAGAAGGCAGTGAACCCGACGGCACTGCTCGTCAAGTGAACCGGCGCAGCCGGCGGGACGTCGGGCTCGGCATCCTCGGCGTACTGCTCGCCCTCGGCGCGTGCGAGGCCGTGTCACGCGCGGGAATCGTCCACCGCACCTATCTGCCGCCCGCCTCCGACGTCCTGGCACGCGCCGTCCACCTGGCGGGGGACTCCGCGTTCCTCGACGGAATCGGCGCCACGGTGCGTGCCTGGGCCCTGGGGCTCGCCCTCGCCTGTGCGATCGCGGTACCGGTCGGCCTGCTGCTCGGCAGCGTGCCCGTCGTGGACGCCGCCGTGCGCGCGATCGTGGAGTTCCTGCGGCCGCTGCCGTCCGTGGCGCTGATCCCACTGGTGTCGCTGCTGCTCGGTGCCGGCACCGAGACCGAGGTCGCACTGATCACGTACGCCTCGGTGTGGCCGATCCTCTTCAACACGATGTACGGCCTCGGCGAGAGCGAGCCGCTGGCCAAGGACACGCTACGCGCCTTCGGCTTCGGGCGGACCGCGGTGCTGCTGCGCGTCGAACTGGCCGGTGCGGCACCGTTCATCGCCGCCGGCATCCGCATCTCGGCAGCCGTCGCCCTCATCCTGGCCGTGGCCACCGAGCTGCTGTCCGGGTTCGGCGAGGGCCTGGGCATCTTCATCGCGCAGGCCCAACTGGCCACGGACGGCACCCGGGACGTCCTCGCAGGCGTGGTGTGGACAGGGGCACTCGGCCTGGTCGTCAACGGCGTACTGGTATGGGGGGAACGACGGTTGTTCCCCTGGACGCCCGAGCGGCGAGCGGTGCGGACATGACGGCTCCACCGACAGCCGGCAGGGTGCGGCCCGCGCGCGGTCACCTGCTGCGCTGGCCGGTCCTGGCGCTTGCCGTCGGCGCCTGGGAACTGGCGGCCCGCACGCGCGGCAGCATCTTCTTCCCACCGCCGTCGCGCATCGCCCGGCACGCCTACGACCTGTGGTTCTCCGGCCCGGCGAGCCACCTGTTCCTCACCGACACCGCGTTCGACACCATCGGGCCGAGCCTTGGCCGGATGGCGGCCGGCTTCGCGCTCGCCGCCGTCGCCGGGATCACCCTCGGGACGGCCATCGGCCGCTCCCGGCGGGCCTACGCACTGTGCGATCCCGTGTTGCAGTTCGCACGCGCCGTCCCACCACCCGCCCTGGTCCCCGTCTTCGTCGTGCTCCTCGACTTCGGCACCCCGATGCAGATCGCCTCCATCGTGTTCAGCGCCGTATGGCCCCTCCTCGTCAACACCGCAGAAGGCGCCCGCAACACCGAACCACTGCGCCTGGAGGTCGCCGCCGTACTGCGACTCACCCCGGCCGAACGGCTCCGATACGTGATCCTGCCCTCCGCACTGCCCCGCATCTTCGCCGGACTGCGGCTCAGCCTGTCCCTCGCACTGATCCTCATGGTGTTCTCCGAGCTGCTGCCGGGTACCGAGAACGGCATCGGATTCCTGCTCACCGACGCCCAGTCACGTTCCGACCTGCTCACGGTCTGGGCGGTGCTGGCACTGCTCGGCACCCTGGGCCACCTGCTCAACACCGGCTTGCTGGCCATCGAGAGACGCCTGCTCGGCACAGGGAGGAAGACTTGACGACAACGGTCCTGGACGCGGTGGTCCGGCTGCTGCGCGACACCGGCATGACCACCGTGTTCGGCAACCCGGGCTCCACCGAACTGCGCATGTTCCGCAACTGGCCAGAGGACTTCACCTACGTCCTCGGCCTCCAGGAATCCTCGGCCGTGGCCATGGCCGCGGGCCACGCCCTGGGCACGGGGCGCGCCGCGTTCGTCAGCCTGCACTCCGCGGGCGGCGTCGGCCACGCGCTCGGCGCCGTCTTCAACGCGCACCGCGACCGGGTGCCGCTGGTGATCGTCGCCGGTCAGCAGGCGCGCTCCCTGCTCCAGCTGCGCCCGTTCCTCGGCGCCGACGAACCGGACCAGTTCCCACGCCCGTACGTGAAGTCCGCCCGCCAGCCGGCACGTGCCGCCGATGTGCCGGCCGTCCTCGCCGAGATGCACCGCATCGCCATGACCCCTCCGCGCGGGCCGGTCTTCGTCTCCGTCCCGGAGGACGACTGGGACCAGGCAGCCGAACCGGTCGAGCCCCGCACGGTGCACAGCGGATACACCGCCGACCCGGACGCCCTCGCCGCCCTCGCCGCCCGCCTCGACACCTGCGCACGGCCCGCACTGGTCATCGGCCCCGGCGTGGACGACGAAGCCGCCCTCCCCGAGGCCGTCGCACTGGCCGAGCGGATCCGCGCGGCGGTCTGGATCAGCCCGATGTCCGGCCGCTCCGGATTCCCCGAGTCACACCCGCACTTCCAGGGGTTCCTCCCACCGGTCGCGGGCCAGCTGGCCACCCGCCTGGAGCCGTACGACGTCGTGGTCTCACTCGGAGCACCCGTCTTCACCTACCACGTGGCCGACGACAGCCCCCCGCTGGCACCGGGCACCGAACTCTTCCACCTGGACTGCGACCCGGCCCAGGCACCATGGCTGCCCACAGGCACCAGCCTGGTCACCACACTGCGCCCCGCCCTCGCCCAACTCACCGCACTGGTCCGCCGGTCGGACCGCGAACCGCCACCGGCACGCAGGCAACCGGCGCCGGTGACCGCCGGCGAAGACCTCACATCCGAACTGGTCCTGGACCAACTGCACCGATGCCTTCCCCGCGACCGGGTACTCGTCGAGGAGACCCCCAGCCACCGGGACGCACTGCACGCACGCGTCCCGATCAACCTCTCGGGCGGATTCCTCACCACAGGCAGCGGCGCCCTCGGCTGGGGCCTGCCCCTGGCCGTCGGCCGCGCGCTCGCCGACCGGCGGCGGGTGGTGTGCGTACTGGGCGACGGCTCGGCGCTGTACTCCGTCCAGGCACTGTGGACGGCGGTCCGGCACCGGGCACCGGTCACCTTCATCGTGCTCGACAACGGCGGCTACGCGGCGGTCGGCGCACTCGGCCGCCGGATCGGCATCACGCCGGTACCCGGCACGGACATCGGCGACATCGACTTCACCGGGCTCGCCGCATCGCTCGGCTGCCAGGCAGACTACGCGGACCGCCCCGCCGACCTCGCCAGGGCCCTGGACCGCGCGGTGACCTCACTCGGCGACGACGACGGCCCCCACCTCCTCCACCTGCGCGTCACCGGCACCGAGGGCGTGCTCTACGAACCCTGGACCGGGTGACGGCCCGGATGCTCCGACTCGACTCCCTGAGCCAGTCATACGGCGAGCGCCGCGTCCTGCACGACGTGTCCCTCACCGTGCCGGACGGCCAACTCCTGTGCGTCGTCGGCCCGTCGGGCTGCGGCAAGTCGACCCTGCTGCGCACGATCGCCGGACTGCTGCCCGTCCACCAAGGCACGGTCACGATCGACGGCACACCGGTCACCGGCGTCCCGGACCGGCTCGCGGTCGTCTTCCAGGACTACGGCCGCTCCCTGTTGCCATGGCTCACGGTCTGCGACAACGTGGCCCTGCCGCTACGCCGCCAGGGCCTGCGCCGGGCCGAACGACGGGCCAAGGCCGAACACCTCCTGGAACGCGTCGGCCTGGAGACCTCGGCCCGCCACCACCCCTGGCAGCTCTCCGGCGGCATGCAACAGCGGGTCGCCATCGCCCGCGCCCTGGTCGTCGGCCCCTCGCTGCTGCTCATGGACGAACCCTTCGGCTCCCTGGACGCCCAGACCCGCGAGGACCTGGAAGACCTGCTCCTGGAGGTGCACCGCACCAACGGCACCACGATCGTCTTCGTCACGCACGACATCGACGAGAGCGTCTACGTCGGCGACCGCGTGGTCGTCCTCTCCGCGGGCCCCGACTCCCGCATCGCCCGCGACCTGCCGGTCGAACTCCCCTCCCCACGCGACCAGATCACCACGCGCGGCCTGCCGGCATTCGTGACACTGCGGGCCGAGGTGGGACGGGCGGTACGGAAACCGGACCAGGCCAGAACCGTGTGACGACACCCGGCCTTTCGCGGTCGGCCCTGCGGATGCACGGCACAGAGCCGACGACGCCGGGAGGCCACGATGGGAGCCACCCCGCCGACACGGACCTGCCTGGCGGTCTGCCGCCCCTGCGGGACAAGGGCGCCAACGACGAGGAACGAGCCCGCTACAGGTCAGCGGGGCTGAATGCCTGGGGCGGGCGCCAGGTGCCGGGGGTGGGGTCGGGGCAGTCGTCGGCGGGCAGGGCCGCGGCCATCGCGGCGAGTTCGGCGCGCAGTTTCGTGAGCCGTTCGATCTCGGCGTCGATGTCGGCGATGCGCCGGTCAAGGAGTGTGGCGGCGGGCTCGCACGGGCAGGTGCCGGTGTCGCGCACGGCCAGCAGGTCCCTGATCTCCTCCAGCTTCAGACCGAGGCGGCGGGAGCCCTGGATGAAGTGGAGGCGGTCCAGGGCATCGGGGCCGTAGCGACGGTGCGAGCCGCTGGTGCGAGCGGGGGCGGGCAGCAGGCCGATGCGCTCGTAGTAGCGCAGAGTGTCGGGGGTCAGGTCGGTCTGCCGGGCCAGTGCGGCGATGGTCCATCCGCCGGGGCGGGGCGCCTCCGGGCCGGTGGCCGGCTGAGGGCTGGTGGTGTGCGTCATGTCACGGCACTTCTTCCACGCTCGGGCTTGATTCTGGAGTCGGCTCCAAGTTCTAGCGTAAAGGTGGAGGACAGCGGGCATCCCGTGCCCGCGCCCCGCGCACTTGGGGAGACGTGCCATGGACCGACCGACCGCGCCGAAGACCGCGGCCTCACCGCCGGACCGCAATCAGGGACTGCTGCCGCTCACGCCGGCCGCGGACGGATGCGGCTGCGACGACGCGTGCGCCCCGGCCGCCTCCGCGCCGACGGGCCGACTCGCCTTCGCCCGCCCGGTGCTGACCCTGTTCGGCGTGGTCGTCGGGCTGGTCCTGCTGGTGGTGGTGGTCGGCGAGTGGCTGGGCCTCTTCGAGCAACTCACCGACAGGGTGCCGTTCGCCGTCGGTCTCGCGCTGGTCCTGGCCGGCGGATTCCCGATCTTCAGAGGCGTGGCCAAGGCCGCGTGGCGGCGCAAGGTCACCTCCCACACCCTGATGACCGTCGGCGTCACGGCCGCGCTGGCGGTCGGTGAGTGGCCGGTCGCGGCAGTGGTGGTGCTGTTCATGCACACCGCCAACTACGCAGAACGCTTCACCGCCGAACGCGCCCGCAAGGCGGTGCGGGAGCTGGCCGCGCTGGCCCCGACCACCGCCCGCGTCGAGCGCGACGGCGCCGAGGCCGAGATCCCCGTCGAGCAGGTACGCATCGGGGAGACGGTCATCGTCCGGCCCGGCGAGCAGATCCCCGTCGACGGCACCGTGACCGCCGGGGCGGCCACCGTGGACCAGGCCGCCATCACCGGCGAGTCGATGCCGGTGGAGGCCGGGCCCGGCACCCGCGTGTACGCCGCCTCCTTCGCCCGCCTGGGATCGCTGCGCGTCACCGTGACCGGGGCGGGCGCGGACACCACCTTCGGCCGGGTGATCGCACTGGTGGAACAGGCCGAGACGCACCGCGCCCCGGTGCAGCGGATCGCCGACCGCTTCTCCGCCTGGTACCTGCCCGTCGTCGTCACGGTCGCCGCGCTGACCTTCGCGTTCAGCGGGGACACCCTCGCCACCTCCGCGGTGCTGGTGGTGGCCTGCTCCTGCTCCTTCGCCATGGCCACCCCCGTCGCCGTGCTCGCCTCGGTCGGCGCCGCCGCCGGCCAGGGCCTGCTCATCAAGGGCGGCCGCTACCTGGAAGCCCTGGCCAAGGCCGACGTCCTACTGATCGACAAGACCGGCACCCTGACCCTGGGCCGCCCCCAGATCACCGACACCGTGCCCCTGGACGGCCGCACCGAGGACGAGCTGCTGCACCTGGCGGCCAGCGCGGAACGCTACTCCGAGCACCCCCTCGCCCAGGCCGTCCGCACCGCCGCCGCCGGGCGCGGCCTGGCCCTGGGCGAGCCGACCGACTTCGAGGCCCTGCCCGGCCGCGGCGTACGGGCCGGCATCGACGGCACCCGGATCGCCGTCGGCGGCCTGGGCCTGGTCCCCGAGGCCGCGACCCACCACCAGGTGCGCGAACTCACCGAGCAGGGCAAGACCTTGCTCGCCGTCACCGCCGACGACAAGCTCATCGGCGTGCTCGCCGCCGCCGACACCCTGCGCCCGGAGATCCCTGCCGCCCTCGCCGAGTTGAAGGCCCTCGGCCTGGCCCGCGTCGAGCTGCTCACCGGCGACCACCAGGCCACCGCCGCCGCACTCGCCGGTGAACTCGGCATCCCGTTCCGGGCCGGACTGCTGCCCGAGGACAAGATCACAGCCGTACGGGAGTACCAGGCCGAGGGCCACAAGGTGGTCATGGTCGGCGACGGCGTCAACGACGCCCCCGCGCTCGCCCAGGCCGACATCGGCATCGCCATGGGCGCCGCCGGCAGCGACATCGCCATCGAAGCCGCCCACATCGCCCTCATGCGCGAGGACTGGACCCTCGTCCCCCAGGCCGTGCGGATCGCCCGCCGCACCGCCCGCGCGATCCGGCTCAACATCGGCTTCACCGCCGCCTACAACGCCATCGGCCTGTCCGCCGCCGCCTTCGGCATCCTGCCGATGATGCTCGCCGCCGCCGCCCAGTCCCTCCCCGACCTGGGCATCCTCGCCAACTCCGCCCGCCTGCTGCGCACCCGACGGAACTGAGCGACTGGAGTGCGTCCCGAGCTCAGCGCCCGCTGTCGCCAGGCGCGAGCAGGCCGGTGCGCTCGGCGATCGCCGCGGGGGACGGCTTGCTCCTCAACCCCCGACACCAGGAAGCCAGACACACGGAACTGACATGACCTTCAACCGGCTTGGGCCCCGTGCCGTGACCGCGGGCAGAGGAAGAAGAGTTCAGGGCCTCCGTCGTCCAGTCCGTGGAGCAGGCCGACCGGGCGCCAGCCGACGGTTTGCAGCAGGTGCTGCATGGACTTGGTGCCCCTCGTGCGTAGCCCGAAGGTGGCGGACGTGACAGCGGGACGGGACGTACGGCCCACGAAATCATTCGGCCACCTCGGATGTTGATCAGGCCATGACTCAAGGACCAGCGCCTCGCCCCCTGTCCGACGAAGCTCTCTCCGACCTTCTCGGCCAGCAGCAGTTCGGCACCCTCGCCACCACCAAGCGCAGTGGCCACCCCCACCTGACCACCATGCTGTACAGCTGGGACGCCGAGGCCCGCATGGTGCGCTTCTCGACGACGGCCGATCGCATCAAGGTCGTGCACCTGCGGCGCGATCCGCGTGCCGCACTGCATGTGCAGGGCGGTGACGTGTGGTCGTTCGCCGTCGCAGAGGGCGAGGCAGAGGTCTCCGAGGTCACGACGTCTCCAGGCGACGAGGTCGGTCGGGAACTGCTGGCGATGGTGCCGCAGGCCGCGAAGCCGGAGGACGAAGGTGCGTTCCTGGAGCAGTTGGTCGCCGAGCGCCGAGTGGTCATCCGGCTGACGGTCAACCGACTGTACGGAACGGCGCTCGACATCGAGGGCTGAAGTCTGTTCGGTAAATGACGCCCGTCGAGGAGCCGTTCGCCGCGCCGGCAGGGTGCCCACAGCACGTACGGGAGTGACGCCGAAGGTGTCGATGGCGGGTGCCGGCCAGACCGAGGGCCCGGGGCTGCGCGGTGGTACGCGCGCAACCCCGGGCCCTGTGACCGGTGTTCCTACCCCGCCTGGAGGGCGAGGGTCGGGGAGAGGCGGGCGGCACGGACTGCCGGATACAGTCCGGCCACCGACCCGATGAGGAGGGTGGCGGCGAAGCCACCGCCGACCGCCCACAGGGGGACCACCCAGGGCATGCCACCGTAGGCGGCGAACACGTAGGTGGCCGCCGCGCCCAGCACCACGCCGGCCAGTCCGCCGAGCCCGGAGAGCAGCAGCGACTCGGTGACGAACTGGATGCGGATCTGGCCGCGGGTGGCGCCCAGCGAGCGCCGCAGACCGATCTCGTGACGACGCTCCAACACCGAGATGATCATGGTGTTGGCGACTCCGACGCCGCCGACCAGCAGCGCCACACCACCGAGTCCGAGCAGCAGGCTGTCGAACGCGCCCTCCGTCGCGGCCTTGGCCTGGAGGGCCGAGGACGGGTTGGAGACCTCGACGTTCTGCGGATTCTGCGGGTCGGCGGTGCGTGCGAGCAGTTTGCGGACCGCTTCGACAGAGGCGTCGGTGGAGCGTTCGTAGATCTGGGTGGGATGGCCGTCGAAGCCCAGGAGCGTGCCGGCGGCCTGCCAGCCCACGAGCGCGGACCGTTCGATCTCGGGTGCCAGTGGCAGCGGGTCGAGGATGCCGATGACCGTGAAGTACTGCTTGCCGATGAGGACTTGCTGACCGGGCGCGGTGATGCCCAGGCGCTCGGCGGCGACGTTCCCGAGCACCACCGAGGGGTAGCGTCCGTTCGCGTCGTTGAGCCAGGTGCCGACACCGATCGTGCCTTGCAGGGCCTTCAACAGGTCCCCGCTGGCGGCCTTCACGGACAGGCCGCTGGTGTTGCTCTTGGGGATCTTCTCGCTGCGCCGGACCGTCGGGTTGAGGTCGGCGGTCGCGCCGGCGTGTTCGACGCCGGGGATGCGGCCGATCATGCCCGGTGCTTCCTTGGGCAGCTTGGTCTTATCCCCACTGAACATGTCCTGGCCGGGGGCGACCTTCAGCATGTTGGTGCCCAACCTGTCCAGTTCGTTGAGCAGTTGGGCCTTGCTGGAGGCCGAGATACCGACCACCGCGATCATCGTGGCGATGCCGATGGCGATGCCCAGTGCGGACAGCACCACCCGCATCGGCCGAGAACGCAGACCCGCCGAGCCGACATGCAGGACGTCGCGGGGACCGAGGCGGGCCGGGGTCAGTCGGTCACGTGACACGGTTCCTCGCCTCCCGCCGGCTCCGACGACATCGCCCCCGCGACCCTTGGCCCGGTGCGCGTGTCCTCCACGACCAGGCCGTCGCGGATGCGCACCTGGCGCGGCAGCGCGCCGGCGATCTCGCCGTCGTGGGTGATCACCGCGATGGTGGCGCCCTCGGCGTTGAGATCGTGCAGCAACTGCATCACGGCCTCACCGGACGCGGAGTCCAGGGCCCCGGTCGGCTCGTCCGCCAGCAGCAGGTCCGGCTCGCCCACCACCGCCCTGGCGATGGCCACCCGCTGCCGCTGCCCGCCGGACAGTTCGTGCGGGCGGTGGTGCATCCGGTCCCCGAGCCCGACGCGTTCGAGGGCCGCGGCCGCGCGCCTGCGGCGCTCGGCCCGCGTCAGGCCGGAGTAGAGCAGCCCCTCGGCGACGTTGTCCTGGGCGCTCACCCCGGGCACGAGGTGGAACGACTGGAAGACGAAGCCGATGTGCCGGGCCCGCAGCGCGGACAGCCGGCGGTCGGGGAGCGCCGCGACATCGTGCCCGGCGATGGCGACGGTGCCGGCGGTGGGGCGGTCCAGAGTGCCGACGATGTGCAGGAGGGTGGACTTGCCCGACCCGGACGGGCCGACGATGGCGAGCAGTTCCCCGCTCTCGACGCGCAAGTCCACCCCGCGCAGCGCCGCGACCCCGCCCGGGTACTCCTTGGTGACCTGGTTCAGTTCGACGACGGATGTCATGTCGTGGGCACTCCGACCTTCATGCCTTCCTTCAGGCCCGATCCGCTGACCTCCACCCTGCCCTGCCCGAACAGCCCCAGCTTGACCGGGACTTCGCGGGCCTTGCCGCCCTCCACGACCTGGACGCCGAAGCCCCCGGCGGGCAGCGCGAGCAGGGCGTTGACCGGGACGGTCAGCACGTTCTGGTGCGTCTCACCCTTGAGCTCGACGGTGACCGGAGCCTGGTCGATGCCCTTGACCTGCGCCGGATCGTCGAAGGTCACCCGGGCGGTGACCTTGGCGGACTGCTCCTGCCCACCGCCCTGGTCCTTCTCGTCCGAACTGGCACTGCGGTCGACGGAGGCGACCTTCCCCTTGACCTTGTCGCCCCCGGGAAGGGTGATCTCCACCCCGGTGCCGGGCTTGGCGAGATCGGCGTCGGAGACGTCCAGCTTGATCCGCACCTCGCGCTCGGCCCCGGTGACGGTCAGCACCGGACGGCCCGGACCGGTCTGGTCGCCGACGGTCGCCTCCTTCTTCTGGACCCGCACCGAGCTCGGCGCGAAGGCGATCTGCTCCGGACCCGTCTGGCCGGTCTGCTTCAGACCGTGATCCTTCTGCCAGCGCTTGAGCGCCTCCTGCGTACCGGAGGTGAACTCCTCGTCCACCACCAGGCCCGCTCCGTAGCCGAGGTCGCGCAGGTTCTGCTTCAGCTGTCGGACGTCCGGCCCCTTGTCGCCGGCCTTGAGCTTCCGGTACATCGGCCGCTCGCCGTACAGCAGCCAGACCTTGGCGCCGTCGGCCTCGTAGAGCGCCTCGTTCAGCCTGATCACCGCGCCGGTGCCCGGGAGCCAGGTGAGGGTGCCCGGGGCACCGCCGTTGAGCTTGCGCTCCTTGGAGTAGCCGAGCGTTCCGTCGACCTGCGTGCGGCTGCTCAGATCCTGCCGCGTGATCGGGTCGGTCTGCTGCGGCAGCCCGTCCGTGCGCTGCTCCTGGCCCTTGGCGTCGTCACCGCTCACCGAGGCGACTGCCGCCCCGCCCACCAGCGCACTCGCCACGACCAGCGAGGCGATCACATACTTCCTGGCAGGGCGCTTGCGCTCACTCCCCGAGCTTGTCATTGCACGCCTTCTGTGCCTTTTCCATCTTCTCCTTGTTCACGTCAGGACCGCCGCCCGCCTTCATGGTCAGGTTGCCGTCCTTGAGCTCCGGGTCCGGCATGTCGACGCCCTCATCCCGCATGCACTGGGCAAACTTGAGGGCCTTGTCGAAGGCCTTCTGCTGATCCTGCCCGGACATCTCCTTGGGGGCACCGGCCAGGCCCTTGCAGGCATCCTTCGCCTTCTTGAACGCCTTCTCGTCCTTCACCTGGATGCCCGCGGCCTGGCCTTCCTTGGGCTCCTCCACCTTCACACCGTTGTCACGCAGACACTGACGGTACTTGTAGGCGTCGTCCTCCGCCTTGCCCTTACCGCCCGGGTCCGAGCCGTGCGCACCGCTGTTCTTGCCGGAATCCGCACCGCCGCCGGCGCAGCCGACCGCAAACAACGACATACCCGTGATCAGCGCAGCCGCTACGGCGTGCCTGACGTTCACCATGGAATTCCTCCGTATCCGAGAGCCGGTGATCGACTGCACTGAGGTTGGCAGGCACCCGCATTTCGTTTCTCTCAGCGAAGAGGTTTATGCCGACGAAATGCC
This sequence comes from Streptomyces sp. NPDC093097, assembly GCF_044754325.1. Taxonomy (NCBI): domain Bacteria; kingdom Bacillati; phylum Actinomycetota; class Actinomycetes; order Kitasatosporales; family Streptomycetaceae; genus Streptomyces; species Streptomyces sp. NPDC093097. The sequence goes on along the minus strand of NZ_JBIVOW010000013.1, from coordinate 172,914 downwards.
ACTCTCAGGTATACGTGGACGCATGCGTGTGCTTGTCGTGGAGGACGAGGAATTCCTGGCGGAGATGATCGCCGAAGGGCTGCGGCGCGACGCCCTGGCCGTCGATGTGGCGCACGACGGCCGCACGGGGCTGGAGCGGCTGCGGCTGGGCGACTACGACGTGCTCGTCCTCGACCGGGACCTGCCCGGCCTGCACGGCGACGAGGTGTGCCGCCGGGTCGTCGAGGCGCGCCTGCTGACCCGGGTGCTGATGCTCACCGCCGCCGGTTCCGTGCGCGAGCGGGTCGAAGGGCTCGGCCTGGGCGCGGACGACTACCTCGCCAAGCCCTTCGCCTACGAGGAGCTGCTCGCCCGCGTGCTGGCCCTGGGCCGCCGCGCCCGGCCCGCGCTGCCGCCCGTGCTCGAACGGGCGGGCATCACCGTGGACACGGCCCGCCGACAGGCCTTCCGCAACGGCCGCTACCTCGCACTGTCGCGCAAGGAGTTCGGCGTCCTGGAAGTGCTGATGCGCTCCGAGGGCGCCGTCGTCAGCGGCGACGACCTGATCGAGCAGGTGTGGGAGGAGAACACCAGCTACCGCACCAACGCCGTCCGCGTCACCCTCAGCAAGCTGCGCGCCAAACTCGGCGAGCCCCCGGTCATCGACACCGTGCCCGGCCATGGATACCGCATCGACGGAGCCATGTGAACCGGCCCGCCTTCCCCCGCACCCGACGCCTGCGGCTGCCCGGCGGCGAACGGGCCCGGCTGACCGCGCTCTACGGCGGACTGCTCGTACTGGCCGGAGCCATGCTCATCGGCCTGATCAACCTCCTCGTCGGCCAAGGGCTGTACACCACCATCAGTACCGCGGTGGCACGACGCCCCGACGGCGTCGCCTCCGGTGTCGCTCTTCCCCCCGGCACATCCGCCGAGCTCGTACCTTCAGAGGCCATCCCCGCTCAACGCGACCAGGAGGCCACCGAGGCCATCAGGACATTCACCCAAGCCGCTGAACAGGCCACCCAGAGCGAGCTGTTGACCATCTCCCTGATCACCCTGGCCGTCTTCGCCGTCACCTCGGTGGCGCTGGCCTGGTGGATGGCCGGGCGGGTGCTCCGCCCCGTCGGAGTGATCACCCGCACCGCACGGCGACTGTCCGGGGAGAACCTCCACGAGCGGATCGCCCTCGACGCCCCCGACGGCGAGCTGAAACAACTCGCCGACACCTTCGACGCCATGCTCGACCGCCTGGAACACCTCGTCGGTGCCCAGAAACGCTTCGCCGCCAACGCCGCACACGAGTTGCGCACCTCGCTCGCGGTACAGCGGGCCGCGGCGGAGATCGGGCTGGACACCTCCGACCCGAAAGCCGTCGCACGCATCCGCCGCAAGCTCATCGAGGTCGCCGACAGCAGCGAACGGCTCATCGAGGGCCTGCTGCTGCTCTCCGTCTCCGACCAGGGCCTGGACCACCGCGAACCGGTCGACCTGGACGAGCTCGCCGGCTCCGTGACCGCCGAGCACACCGCATCGCAGCAGGCCCACGATCGCGACATCACCGTCCGGACCCGGACCGCACCCATGACGGTGCAAGGCGACCCGGTGCTGCTGACCCACCTCGTGCACAACCTCGTCGGCAACGCCCTGCGCTACAACCACGACGGCGGCCACGTCACGGTCAGCACGCACGGCCGCACCCTGGAGGTCACCAACAGCGGCCCCCACGTACCGCCGCCGTCCGTCCCCTACCTCTTCGAGCCCTTCCGCCGCCTGGAAGAACGCCGGCACGCCCGCGGCGAGGGCGCCGGCCTGGGCCTGTCCATCGTCGCCTCGATAGCCCGCGCCCACCAGGCCCACGTCGAGGCCGAATCCAACCCCGACGGCGGGCTGACCATCCGCATCCTCTTCCCCGACCCCGAGGGGGGCACGCCGACGCCTGCCGCAAGGCCGGCGTCCGCCTGAGCGCGGAGCCGGCGGCCCGGTGATCACCATCAAGGAAGCCGATCCCGCCGAAGGCGCGGCCGCCGACCAGCGCCGGTCGCCGGGCGAGCGTTCTGGGCGCAGGCCGAAGACCGGGCGGGGGAGCGGGAGGACCGGCGGATATCGATCGACGTGCCTGCTGTTGCACCAGCAGCTGCCTGCTGATGCGATGGTGGCCATCGAGGCCCGCAAGGCCATGGAGACGCGGGAGGCGGAGGACGTCGGCAATGCGGCGGATGCCGACGGCCGGGTACGACGAGCAGGCAGCCGAGGCCACCTGTGCCGGTGAGGCGGCCGGTGCAAAGGTGATCCCGCTGCCCACGCGACGACCGCCGGCGGCCGTGCGGACCGCGCTGCCGGACAGGGGCGAGTACGACTGGCTGCTGCAGCCGATGACGATCCCGTCGACGACAAAGGGCGCGCGCATGACCCCCACCAGGACCGCCGAAGCCACCGGCGAGCACGTACCGGCGAGGATCCCGCTGCCGGGCGACCCGGAGGACGCGCTGATCGACGAGGCACGCCGCGATCTGCGACTCCGCGCGGCGCTCGCCGACCGGCTCACGTTCAAGGGCACCCCGACCCGGACCGGCACAGAGTCCCATCGGCTCAAAGCCACCAAAACCGCACCCCACGCCGCCAGGCGCCCCTGATGACAGGCAAAGAGCCAGAACCCGAACAGTCGCGCCTCCCGGACCCGCGGCCGCACAAGGACACCCAGCTGGACCAGATCGCCACGCAGCTACATGAACTGGCCGGTGCCAAGGACCGCCTGCAGGGCCTGCTCGGGGCCGTCCTGGCCATCAGTCGGGAGACGGACCTGCCCGCCGTACTGCACCGCATCGTCACCACCGCCATGAGTCTGGTCGGCGCCCGCTACGGGGCACTGGGGGTGCTGGACGAGTCCGGTGAGTCCCTGAAGGAGTTCATCACCGCCGGCTTGTCGGAGTCCGAGCGCACCGACCTGGCCGATGTGGAGTTCCCCCGCGGGCGCGGCGTTCTCGGATACCTGATCCGTCACCCCGAGCCCCTGCGAGTCGACGACATCCCCTCCCACCCCGCCTCTGCCGGGTTCCCACCCGGCCACCCCCGTATCGGCACCCTCCTGGGCGTCGCCGTCAGCGTCCGCGGCACCATCTACGGAGACCTCTACCTGTCCGAACGTCGTGACGGGCAGCCCTTCGACCATGACGACGAGGCCATCGTCGTCACCCTGGCCGGTGCCGCCGGCATCGCCATCGAGAACGTCCGCCTCTTCGAGCAGGTCCGCGACAGCGCCGAACACTTCCAGCGCCTGCTGCTGCCTACGCTGCCCGACCTGCGTCCCTTCACCGGCGCAGCGGTCTACCGGCCCGCACCCACCCCAGGCCATCTGGGCGGGGACTGGTACGACGCGATCTTGCTGCCCGACAACGCGTGCGCGGCCGTCATCGGCGACGTCGTCGGCCACGACCTGCGCGCGGCCGCCGCCATGGCCCAGACCCGCAGTATGCTGCGCGCCCTGCTCTTCGACCACCTCTCCCCGCCCAGCACCGTTCTGGGCCAGCTCGACCGCACCCTGCACGCCATCACCGACCTGCCCGTCACCACCGCCTGCCTGGCCCGCATCGAACCGGCACAAGACGGCTGGACACTGCACTGGAGCAGCGCCGGCCACCTTCCCCCGCTGCTGATCACCCCCGACCGGCACGCGCGGTACCTCTATGCCGAGCCCGGACTGCCCCTCGGGGTGAACACCGAACACGACCGCCCCGACCACACCCACCCGCTGCTCCCGGGCGCCACCGTGGTCTTCTACACCGACGGACTCATCGAAGACCCCACCCGCACCCTCGACGAGGGCCTGGAGGAACTCGCCCACCTCGCCACCGCCCACATCGGACTGCCCCTGCAGGACTTCGTGAACACCCTGGCCGACCACCACCCCAGCGACGGCCACGACGACACGGCCATCCTCGCCCTGCGCACCCCCGCGAACTGACACTGCCGGGACCCCTGCGGTCGGGACACACTCCCGACACCAACCTGTCACACCAGCGGGGAATCGATCGCCAACTCGCCCTGTTGCCAACGGACATGAACGTTGGAGTTGCGCTCAACCCGACCGCCCCCGCCAACCAGATCGACGCGAGCGTGCGGCTCGCCAAGGAAGCCGCGGCCGCGGGACTGCGGTCCGCCTGGTTCGGGCAGACCTTCGGCGCGGACTCGCCCCAGCTCGCTGCCCTCGTCGGCCGCGAGGTGCCGGAACTGCACGTGGGCACGTCCGCCATCCCCGTCTTCGGACGGCATCCGCTGCCGGTCTCCAGCCAGGCCCAGACCGCGCAGGCGGCCACGCACGGCCGCTACCACCTCGGACTCGCGCTCGGCACCAGGCTCCTGACCGAGACGGGCTTCGGGCTCCCCTTCGAACGGCCCGTCGCCCGCCTGCGCGAATTCCTCACCGCACTACGGCAGTTGCTCGAAACCGGCAGCGCCGACTTCCACGGCGAACTGCTCACCGCGACCACCCCGATACCGGCCCGGGTGCCCGGCGCGGAGTCCGGCGTCCCAGTGCTCGTCGCCGCCATGGGCCCCCAGGCGCTGCGGGTCAGCGGCGAACTGGCGGACGGCGTCCTGCCGTACCTCGCCGGGCCCCGAGCCCTCGCCGAGCACATCGTCCCGGCCGTCACCGCGGCCGCCGAGGCCGCCGGCCGCCCCGCTCCCCGCATCGTGGCGCTCGTCCCCGGCATGGTCACCGACGACGTCGAGGCCGTGCGTGCCACCTTCACCGAGAATCTGGCGTTCTACGAGCAGATCCCCTCCTACGCCCGGGTCATCGGACTGTCCGGCGGCCGACGGGCCGGCGACATCGCCGTGATCGGCGACGAGGAGAAGGTCGCCGCCGAAGTCCAGCGCTATCGGGACGCCGGGGCGACGGAGGTGGTGTTCTCGCTCTCGGAGATCGCCGGTGACGCCGACCGGCACCGCACCTGGAAACTGCTGGGCGAACTGGCCCGCTGACCGGCGCTTCTGTGCCCGCGGCCTGGACGCCGGCCGCATCCGCTCCCCCTTGGGGAGTGGAGATGGCCACGCGCAGCGAGGGCTGCCGGGAGCCGGCCGCCCTCGCCTGACGGCCCCGGGCTCCGGTCCGCCCCGGGAGGGACTATGACCGGAGCCCGGAAGCCCTCACCCTGCCCTCACGGCGTGGCAGTGGGCGAGGGCGTGTCAGCGCCGGTGTCGGGGGACGCGGCCGCCACCCGCTGCGCCTCCTTGGACACCAGGCCCGCCAGCTTGCTCGGCGTGAGCTGCGTCGTGGGATCGGCGAGCGTCTGCCCGTTGAGCTGCACGACCGGGACCGGTCCCAGGCCCGAATTGGCGTAGTCCTGCTGGGACTTGTTCACCCAGCCCTGCCGCTGGTCACGGTCCAGGCAGAGGTCGAAGGTGTCGTGCTGGATCTTCCCGGCCTTCTTTGCCAGCTTTTTGAGCAGCGCGCGGTCCTTGAAGCCGTCCTGCTGCGGGGCCGGCTGGTTCGCCCAGACCTGGTCCATGAACTGACGGAACCGGCCCTGGTCCTGGGCGCAGGCGGCCGCCGCTGCGGCCTCCTTCGCACCCGACCCGCCGTACGTCTTGTCGCTCTGGGTGACAAGACGGTAGTTGATCTGCGCCTGGCCGGACGCGAGAAGCTGCGAGAACGTCGCGGAGTACTGCTGCGCGAACGTGCGCGACTGCGGGCTCCGCGGGTCCTCGTACACCGTCAAGGTGACGGGGACGGTCGGCCTGATCGGGAGTGCCAGCTTCTCGCCGGTGGGCGTCGGTCCCACGGCGTTGGCGGGCGGCTCGAACGTGGTCGCCTCGTTGGCCCGGGAGAACTGGCCGACCACGACCGCCGCCCCGCAGACCACGACGACGCCGACGGCCATCACCGCGTAGTTGCGCCAGTTGGAGCGGGAGCTCTTCTGTGTCGCTTCGCTGCCGTTCTTGTTGTTCCCTGCGGCCACCATGCGCACCCTTTCACCAGGTCAATCGATGTGCTCGCCGGCGGTGCCAGGTGCCGTGCCCGCCGCCGTCGACTGCGGCCGCGTCGCACGGCTCACCGCTGCGGCACCGCACAGTGTGGCAGCATTCGCCAGCCGGTCAGGGCCCGGGGCCGAGTGCGGCTCAGCCGGAGCGCCAAAGGGGACAAAACCCCGCGCGGCGGGAGGGCCGGCGCACCCCCCGCCGGGTCGGCTGCGCTCGCACGGGGGAGCCCGCCCCGTCGGGCCCGGCCCATGGCATGCGCCAGGCCCGCGGCCCGTATCAGGCCTCCGGTGGCGACCACACGTAGGGCGTGGTGGTCGTCACGGGGAGGAACCCCAGCCGGCGCAGGATCGGCGCGCTGTCGTCCGACGCGTCGACCTGCAAGTACGTGACGCCACGGGCCACGGCGAGTTCGGCACGGGCGGCGACCAGCGCCCGGTAGATGCCCCGGCCGCGCCACTGCGCACGCGTCGAGCCGCCCCACAGGCTCGCGAAGTCGGTTCCCTCACGGAGCACCAACCACGCCGCGGACACCACCTCGCCCCCGGCCTCGGCCATCAGGACGGCGATGGCGTCCGGCTCCGCCGACACCCGGCCGATCAGGTCCTCGCCGAGCCAACTCCAGTCCTGCTCCCAGATGTCCGACTCCATGGCGGCGATGCGGTGCATATCGGCGTCCGCGGTCGTCCGCCGCAGGGTGACCCCCTCCGGCATGACCGGCGCCGCCGCCAGCTGCGCCGCGTGGCCGATGAGCACCGTCTCCCGCTCTTCGGGGACGAAGCCCGCGGCCCGCAGTCGCTCGGTGAGGTCGGCCGGGCGGTCGTGCCCGCGGGTCTTCCACTCCACCGCCTCGCCCCGGGCGGCGAAGAAGTCCCGTTGGCGGGCGATCAGCCGGTCCAGTTCGGCTCCGTGTACGCCCAGGTCAGGCGGGGTGCTGACCAGGCCGCGGAACTGGCCGACGGTCCGCAGCACCGGGCCGTCCTGCTCGTAGGAGACTCCGGCCGGAGGGTGGGGCGGCTCCCCGCGCATCTGCTCGTCATAGGCCGCGAGCAAGCCATCGATGTCTGCCACACAAGAGACGATACGAACGCCGGCAACCGATTTTCCGCGACTGATGCGACCGGCGCGACCAAAGCCCGAGTGGCCTCAACGTGTGTTCCGCCCACGGAAGTTCACCGGCGGAGAGGTGCTGTCCGCTACCGGGGCCGCACGGCCGAGAGCACCGCCCCGGAAACCGAAGTCCCCGAGGCGGTGCTCCAACGGCTGCCGGTGTGCCGTCCCGAGGCGGTCAGCTGCCTGCGGAATCGCCGGCGGGGGCGTTCCAGTCGACCAGCTGGACGATGACGCCGTTGGGGTCGCGGACCTGGAAGGCGCGCTCGCCCCACTCCTCCTCGGTCAGCGGCATGGTGATCTCGACGCCTTCGGAGCGCAGGCGTGCGAGTTCGCCTTCGAGGTCCTCGACCACGAAGGCGAGGATGAGGCCGGTGGCGTGCTCGTCGCGCTGGTCTGCCGGGAGAGTCGGCAGACCCCGGCGCAGGAAGACGACGTTCATGCCGGCGTCGTCGCGGCTCAGGGACGCGAAGCCGTCGGCGGCCATCTCTTCGCGGAACCCGAAGTGCTCCGTGAGGAAGGCGCTGGATGCGGGGACATCCTCGACGTTGAGCGATACGGCACTAGAGGTGACCTTCACGGAAACTCCTCCACGATCGGATCGTGCTGCTCGATAACTCTGTACGACGTACATTGTACATAGTACGGAGAGGGTTCGCGGATCTTTGCGAGAGGATGCTGCCGTGGCAACGGAACGAACCAGCGCGGGCGACCCGGCCCGGACCCTGAAACTGCTGTGGCGCGACTCCTCGTCGGCCCCCCAACGAGGACCGCGACGCGGGCTGAGCATCGACAAGGTGGTCGAGACGGCCACCGCCATCGCCGACGCCGACGGACTGGACGCGGTGACCATGCGCCGGGTGGCCAAGGAACTCGGCGTGGTGCCCATGACCCTGTACACCTACGTCCCCGGCAAGGCCGAACTCCTCGACCTCATGCTCGACTTCGCCTACGCTCACATGCCCCGCACCGGGACCACCGGACAACCCTGGCGCCACCGCATCACCGCCCTCGCCGAGGAGAACAAGGCCCTCTTCGAACGCCACCCATGGGCCGCGACCGTCTCCACCATCAGACCCCCGCTCGGACCGGGGCAGATGGCGAAGTACGAACACGAACTGTCCGCACTCGACGGCCTCGGCCTCAGCGACATCGAGATGGACGACTGCCTGACCCATCTCCTCACGTTCGTGCGGACCTGCGCCCGCGCCACCGCCGACGCCCGCACCGCCCAGCACGACAGCGCCATGAACGACCAGCAGTGGTGGGACGCGAACGCCCCGCTCCTGGCCCGCGTCCTCGACGAGAACGCCTACCCCACGGCCGTCCGCGTCGGCGCGGCCGCAGGCGCCGCACACGGCAGCGCCCACGACCCCGACCACGCCTACGCGTTCGGTCTGCAACGCGTCCTGGACGCCTTCGCCGCCCTCATCGACCGGACGTCCGACTGAACGGCGGCCTCCCGGCCATCGCCGGCGGTGGCACGCGCGCGGGGCACCGCGTTGCGGCGGAAGGCGAGGAGGCCGACGCCGAGGAGCACCACGAACACCGCGACGGGGCCGCAGACCACTACCGGCCCCTCGCGCGAAGGTGCACGCGCACCCGATCAACCCGGTCCCGGACCGCCGGGACGTCGCAACGCGGCTGCCGCCGCAACGAGCATGCCGAGGAACACCGCCGCCCAGACCGCCAGGGCCACCCACGCCTCGGCCGCCCCGAACCCGACCATCCACCCCCACCCGGCCGCCCGCCCCAGCTCCCCGGTGCCCACCCCGTACATGCCCACCGGGAAGACCAGGCTCCACAGGCTCCCCTCGTACCGCAACGGCACACCGCGCAGCGCATGCCGCCACACCCCGAAGGCCAGCAGCAGCGGGATCAGCCAGGTGCAGAACGCCCACAGCACGGCGGACACACCCAGCACGAACGGCCTGGGCAACAGCGCCATGCCTGCGGGCAGTTGCAGGAGTACCGCGCCGGCCAGCACGCTGATCGCGGCGGCGCCCATGAAGATCCAGTAGGGCGGCAGCAACTCCGCCGGCTCCACCGGTTCCAGCAGAAGCCTTGCCAGAACCAGGGCGGCGACCAGCAGGTACTGGAGGAGCCCGACGGCCCAGCACAGAGCGGCCACCGCCCCCAGCTCCCGGCCGCCGGTAGCGGCACCGACGGACGCGACGGCGACCGCGACGGACTCGGTGCCCACCACCCAGAGGAACCACGACCCGTTCACCTGTCGAAGCGGACGGGCACGCCCGGTGCAGATCAGGACCAGCGGCACGCCGTACCCCAACACCAACCAACCGGCCGCCCCGAGCACCGTCAGCACCTCGGCAGCGCCGTACAACCCACCGAGGGCCAACCGGCGCGCCAACACCCCCGATGCGGCGACGATGGTGAGGAAGGCGAACCCGTACGGTCCGGCGAGATCGGCAAGGAAACGCTCCCGCCAGCACACCCAGCGCCACAGGTAGACCGCCCACAGCACGGCATATCCCACGGCGGCGATCAACGCCAGAACCGCCGAGATGGTCGCACTACCGCCATGGACCAGTGCATTGGACACGATGCCGGTGGCCATGACGAAGGCGAACGCCCCCGGGTTGAGCTCCGCCACGCAGGACGCCATCGCAGACCACCGCTCCCCGGACGGCCGACCGGACGGAGACCACCTCACGCCACCACCACCCACCTCCTGCCGGCCCCGATCCGCGCACGCGCACCGTCCGCCGCCTACCCCGACCATGGCAAGGCATGACGGGGGAGCGGCGACCGGCTACAGCGTCGCACTGCGGCACCTCGTCAAGGGGACGGCGACATGGCTCCGCTCACCGATCCCGCACACACCCCGACCGAGCCTGGAGTTGTCCGCATCGCCAGGCGGCCTCTCCCAGACCGAGACCACCTACCGACCCCCGTCGAACGAGCGGCTGCCAGAGGAGACCAGAACGCGTCAGCCGCGACTCATCGCAGTTCGCCCTCCAACAGGCCCATGGTGAACTGGTCGAACCACCTGCCGTCGCGCCGGAACACCTGCCGCAGCCGGCCCTCCTCGACGAAACCGATCTTCCGGTAGATGTGGTGAGCGGCGTGGTTCTCGGTGACGACATGCAGCGAGATCTTGTGCAGCCGCATCTTCTCGAAGCCGTAGCGACACATCGCCCGCAGCGCATCGGTGGCATAGCCACGCCCCCAGTACTCCTTCTCACCGAGGTAGACATCGAGCCAGGAACACCCGGTCTCCGGCTCGGTGTCCCGCAACCGGACCAGGCCGATGAGCTTCGCGTCGGCGAGCACCTCGATCCCGTACAGCACATCGCCGTAGCTGTTGCCCGGCCGCTCCGCCAGGCGCTTCCTGGCCACGGCGAGCGGTTCGGTGTAGCCGTCCTCCATCCACCGCATGACCTCGGGGTCGTTGCGCCACCGCCACAGCGCATCGGCCTCCGACGGCTCCAACGGCCGCAGTTTCACCAGTTCCCCGAGCATCATGTCTGTCAGCCCCTCCGCATCCCGCGCGATCAGTGAATGGAACCCGGCAGTGGTAACACGCGGCGAAGACAGCTGGCCAGCCAATTACCCTTCTCCAGCGGGGGGATGGAGCGCCTGGAACGGCAGCAGCTTCCGCGTCGGCAGCGCCCCTCGCACGGCGCACCCGATGGCCACCGCCCGCCACGACCATCGCCACCAACGACCCTTCGGGAAGGCGCCACCATGACGGCGAACACCACAACGGCAAAGACCATGACGGTAAAGACCACGACGGTGCGGGGCCTGCGCCTGGCCTACGCGGATGCCGGCGGGCCGGGAGCGCCGGTGCTCGCACTGCACGGACACTTCGGCCGCGCTCGGCAGTTCGCCGCACTGGCCGCCGCGCTGGCACCTCAGTTCCGGCTGATCGCACTGGAACAGCGCGCCCACGGCCAGAGCGACCGCGACGACGACCTGACCCCGGACGCCTACGCCGCCGACGCCGCCGCGTTCGTCCAGGCATTAGGACTCGGCCCGCTTCCGGTACTCGGCCACTCGATGGGAGGCGTCGTGGCCTTCAGAATGGCGGCGCAACACCCGGAACTCGTCCGGTCATTGATCGTCGAGGAGGGCGGCGCACTCAACCGCCGACCCGAGGTGGCCCACCCGGTCCTGGACGTACGGGACTGGCCACGCCGCGCGCCGACGCTGGGGGAGCTGCGCCGCCAGGTGGAGGCGCACGGCATCCCGGACGCCGGCTACTTCCTGGAGAGCGCGGTCGAACACCCCGACGGCTGGGGCTTCCTCTTCGACTACGAGGACATGATGCGATCGCAGGAAGCGCTCGTCGGTGACTGGTGGGAAGACTGGCTGACCAGCACCTGCCCGACGCTGCTGGTGCACGGCCTGGACAGCACCGTCCTGCCGACCGCGATGGCACGCGATATGGCAGAGCGCCGACCGCACACCACCCTGCGCGAGTTCCCCCACTGCGGTCACTGGGTACACGACGATGCACCGGCCGCATTCGCCGTAGCAGTACGGGAGTTCCTCACCGTGCGGTGAGCCGATGGCGCGGGTCCGGACGCGGCGGGCGTGATCGATCCAGACTGGCGTGGGTCGGTGTACGTCCCCACGAGCCCTGTGATCTCCACCTCCAAGCCCGTTTCTTCCTTGACCTCACGGACCGCCGCCCCGGGCAGTGAATCGGCCATGTCCATGCCCCCGCCAGGGAGTGCCCAGAGGTCGTTGTCGCGTCGACGCTGGAGAAGAATGCTCCCCTCCTCGTCGGTGACCACGGCGGATGCTGCGACAACCATGCTGTTGGGCTTGGGGGTGTCCGGGTCGTCGTAGTACTCGGTCCGCGCCATGGTCATTCCTCCCCTTGCACCGGTGTCGCGGTTGCCCATACCAGCCCAGTGTGGGACAGCCCCAGTACGACTCCATGCATCCGGGGTGGCAGTACTTCGCCATGCCGTGGACGAAGTGCCAGATCTGCGGTGAAACGGTGCCACGCGGTGAGGACGGCTGGTTGTTCTTGGATCGGCGGAAGAAGCAGGACCCGTCGTCCTGGCCGGAGCGTTCGGTTACGGCAATGTCTCCGCTGTCTGAGGCGCATGCCCGGCTGTCCGTTGCTACCGGCCGCCGGTCAGCCGAGCCGTCGGCGACTGGCGGGCAAGGGAGCGTGCGGTCGCGATGGCAGGATGGCGGCATGGTGACGAATCAGCCGTGGGCGGGGCTTCACGATGACCTGTTGGCAGCGAAGGCCTCGGTGTACGACCCGAACGGTTTCGCCTGCTCGCCGCCGGTCCCTGAACAGGAGAGCGCCGAGTACGCGGCTTGCGGGTTCACGCTCGATGGCCGGTCGGTCCGGTTCCGTGTGGCCAAGACCACCCCGACGAAGGTGGGCCAGTTCGTCACCGTGTGGCAGCGGTCCCAGGAGGGACCGATCCGGCCCTTCGACGCCGACGACGGCGTCGATCTCTTCGTCATCAGCAGCCGCGACGACGACGGCTTCGGACAGTTCGTGTTCCCACGCGAGGTGTTGTGCGAGCGAGACATCGTCTCCCGCAACGGCTCCGGCGGTAAGCGCGGATTCCGCGTCTACCCGCCGTGGGCGACCACGACCAGTCGGCAGGCCCGCAACACCCAGGCATGGCAGGTGAACTACTTCCTTCACCTCGGCCAGGAGGGGCCTGCCGACCTGAGGCGCGCCCACGCCCTCTACCACCCGTAGGTGCCCGCTTCGGCGACGGCGTTCGCCCGCTGGGCGGACGGGGCGTCAGGAGCCGCGGCTCGGCGGCTGGGAAGCCGTTGCCGGCCGGTGGTTGTCTCGTCCACCTTGACCTCTTCACTGCGGCAGCCTGCCTTGCTCCGTAACCGAGTCGCGCATCCGGCTCCGCCTGACGTGCGCCGCGCCACCGAGTGCGTTTACGTGAGGGTCGGCAACTCTCTGTGACCTTCGTGGGGCCGCAGGACGGCCGCACGACGCTGAGGAGGTACGACCCTGATGAGGCTTGTTCTCGCTTCGCGTCTCGCGGCGATGGCCGTGACCGCGGCGACAGCGATCATGGCGGTGGGCGGTCCGGCATCCGCCGGGCCGACGGGAGGGGACAGGAACCCGTTCCTCGGGCCACTGCGCACCGTCTCGACCGTCGCATCGACGGTTCCGGCCAACGGCGACCTGAACCCGTACGGCACCGCCCTGGTCGAGCAGAGCATCGGTGACCTGCGACGCGGCGACGTACTGGTCAGCAATTTCAACAATGCCGCGAACCAGCAGGGCACCGGGACCACTCTGGTGCAGATCAGCCCCAGACGCACGGCCAAGCTGTTCGCTCAGATCGACCCGAAAAAGCTGCCGGGACCGTGCCCGGGGGGTGTGGGGCTGACCACCGCACTGTCCATCCTGCCGGGCGGCTGGGTGGTCGTAGGCAGTCTGCCCACGGCCGACGGCACATCCGCCACGGCGCGCGCCGGGTGCCTGCTCGTGCTGGACAGCCGCGGAAAGGTCCGGGAGACCCTCAGCGGCCAGGGGATCAACGGACCCTGGGACATGACCGCGAAAAGCTACGGCGAGAAGACCGACCTGTTCGTCACGAACGTGCTCAACGGCACGGTCGCCGGCGGCGGGAAGGTCGTACGGCGGGGCACCGTGCTGCGGATCACGCTGCGCACCCAAGGCAACCGGCCGCCGACCCGGATCGCCACTACCGAGATCGGCTCGGGCTTCGCCCAGAAGACCGACCCGGCGGCCCTCGTGATCGGGCCGACCGGTGTCGGCCTGCGGGACGGGACGCTCTACGTCGCGGACACCGTCGACAACCGCATCACCGCGATTCCGGACGCGTCGACTCGGCGCAATAGCGCCCGTATCGGCCGAGTGGTCACCATCAACCAGCGCCTCAACGGCCCGCTCGGGATGGCGATCACCCCCAAGGGGAACATCCTCACCGTCAACAGCGGCGACGGCAACATCGTGGAGACCACCCCCCGCGGCGTACAGGTGGCCGTGCGCACGCTGGACACCAGCGGCACCCCACCGGGAGCAGGCGCACTGTTCGGGCTCGCGATCGCCACAAACCCCGACCGTGTCTACTTCGTCGACAACGCAACCAACACGCTGAACCTGCTGAGCCGCCGCTGAAGCGCCTGCGCGGGGCAGATCCAGCCCCGCGCAGGCCCAGGCACGCGGTGCGCCGACCGGGCTCACGAAAAACTGGTCACGCACCCGCGCCGTCGGCGCCACGTGGGACGGCCCACGGCCCCGCGCACCAGGAACACCCAGGGCGCGGGGCCCGGTTGTGTCCGCGGACGGTGCCTGATGAGTGTGCTCCGGCTACGCCGCCCCGGCGTCCGTCTGGACCTCGGGGCGGCCGGGCTCGGCCCATTGCGTGTGGAAGCTGCCCGCACGGTCGGTGCGGCGGTAGGTGTGGGCGCCGAAGAAGTCGCGCAGCCCCTGGATCAGGGCGGCGGGCAGGTGCTCGCTGCGCAGGGTGTCGTAGGAGGCGAGCGCGGCGGAGAACGCAGGCACAGGAATGCCGTGCTGGGCCGCGGTGGCCACGACCGTACGCCAGGCCGGCTGGGCGTCAGTGATCTCCGCCGCGAACTGCTCCTCGGCCAGCAGGCTGACCAGGTCGGGGTTGGCGGCATGGGCGGCGCGGATCCGGTCGAGGAACGCGGCCCGGATGATGCAACCCCCGCGCCAGATCTTCGCCACCGCCCCGAGGTCGATGTCCCAGCCGTACTCGGCCGCGGCATCACGGAGCATGGTCCACCCCTGGTCGTAGGCGATGACCTTGGACGCATAGAGGGCCTGCTCGACATCCCGGGTGAAGCGCTCGGCCTCGTCCGGGCTCAACTCCTGCCGGGTGCCCCCGGGCAGCGGCCGGTAGGCCGTACGCAGCTCGGCGCGGGAGGAGGCGACCCGGGCGAAGGTGGCCTGGGCGATGGCGGTGACCGGCGAACCGAGGTCAAGGGCCGTTTGCACGGTCCAGCGTCCGGTGCCCTTCTGCTCCGCGGCGTCCTGGACGATGTCGACGAACGGCTTGCCTGTGCCGGGGTCGGTGTGGGCGAGGACCTCGGCGGTGATCTCGATGAGGTAGGAATTCAGCCGCCCCTTGTTCCAGCGCCGGAAGGTCTCGGCGATCTCGGCGGGGGTGTGGCCGCCGACGTCCCGCAGCAGGTGGTACGCCTCGGCGATGAGCTGCATGTCCGCGTACTCGATGCCGTTGTGCACCATCTTCACGAAGTGGCCGGCACCGTCGGTGCCGATGTGGGTGCAGCACGGGTCGCCGTCGACATGGGCGCTGATCTTCTCCAGCATGGGACCGAGAACGGCGTAGGACTCGGCGGAGCCGCCAGGCATGACCGAGGGGCCGTGCAGCGCGCCCTCCTCCCCGCCGGAGACACCGGTACCGACGAAATGGATGCCGCGCTCGCGCAGCGCGCGCTCGCGGCGGCGGGTGTCGGCGAAATGCGCGTTGCCACCGTCAATGATCATGTCGCCCGCCTCCAGCAACGGGGCGAACTCCTCGATGACCTCGTCGGTGGCCCGGCCGGCCTTCACCATGATCAGCAGCCTGCGAGGGCGCTCCAGCGCGGCCACGAAGTCCTGCGGCGACTCCGTGGGGACGAACGCGCCCTCGTGGCCGAACTCCTCGATCATGGCCCGGGTCCGCACCGGCGTACGGTTGTGCACCGCGACCGTGTAGCCGTTCCGGGCGAAGTTTCGCGCCAGGTTGCGGCCCATGACCGCCAGCCCCGTCACGCCGATCTGTGCGGATGCCTCCATGGCGGGTGCTTCCTTTCTCGGGGTCTCCGAAAGGCTCGCGGCAGTTGTGCCGCGGCTCTCCGGGCAGGGCGGCTCCGTTCACTGGCGCGCTTCGCGCGCGAACGCTCGCCTTGGGTGGCCGGAATCAAGGATCACCATCAGAGCGTGGGCGCCGCTCGGGAAGTTGGGCCGTTCCAGTGCCCTCGATCGAGACGGAACGCCGGTCCGCTGCCCCGATGCCGATGCGGCCGGAGACGGAGGCGTCAGCCCATGAGGAGGAGGTCGCGGTCGGCCAGGATGAACTGGACGTCTTCGCGGTAGCCATCGGCGTGCCGCTCGTCGCGGTGCACATCGAAGGCAGGGTTGCCGGCCCGGATGTGCTGCTCGATGTTGGCGGCGATGGAGGACAGGCGGACCACGGCCAGGTCGAGGAGTTCGGCCGGGCTGATTCCGTGGCCGTAGGTGTCGGTGAGCAACCGCAGTCGGGCGGCGCGGTCGGGGGGTGTCTCCCAGCCGAATGCCCGGGCCAGGCGAGGTGAGGACAGGGGGACGAACCGGTGGGCCGCATAGCAGAGGTCCCAGGCGCGGTTGGAGGGGCCGGAGACGTCCCAGTCGATGATGCCGGTAACTTCGGTTCCGTTGAAGATCATGTTCCATGGGGCGAGGTCGTGGTGGCCGATGCAATCGATGCGTGCCGGCACCGCGACCTCCCGGTGTCGCCATGCCTGAGGGTCTTCGGCAAGGAATCCTTGCGTGGCGTCGTGCATCGCTCGGACGGCCAGGGCGACGCTGACCAGGGTCGCCTCGGACCGGTATTGTTCCGTCAGGGGGTAGTGCGCGGCCCGGCCCTCGATGAAGCTGAGAAGGTCGCGCGTCCCCTCGTCGGTCGTGCCGAGGAAGCGCGGAGTCAGAGAGAAGCCGGTCCGTTCGAAGTGTCGTAGCAGGGCGTGCACGTTGGGGTTGCTCTGGGCGCGTTCGACCACGTTGCCCCGGCGCACGGGGTGGGAGAACCGGCCGCCAGCCATCACCTCGTCCATGGGCAAGGACTGTAGTGGTCCTGGGCATGGAGGAAGGCGGAGTTGGTGTTTCGGTGACGTAGAGCGCGCCGTATGGCCTGGAAACGGTCGGGAAAGCACGCCCGCGCTCAGCGTGGTCGACGCCGACGCCGGCGCCGACGGCACCGCTGCCGAGGGTTCCTTGCTCATCGACGAGACCGTCTGTGAGGGCGCTCGGCGGATGGCGGCCGCCGCGGCGGAAGCCGAAGTCGACGCCGGTACGGCCGAGTTGACCGACCAGTGCTACGAGCACGGGTACCTCGTCGAGCGCCCCCAGGATCACGCAGTCCGACCGATGCACCGGGCGCTGCGGTCAGTGTGCCGAGTTCGGCGTCCCAACAGGCAGTGACAGATTGCCCAGATGTGTCAGCAGCACCTCGCCACATGCCCGCGGGTTCAGGATCTCGGGGTGCAGGACGGCCCTGAGGCTGAGTCCGTCCAGGAGCGCCGTCAGCCGCTCGGTCTCGATGTCGAGGTCGAGTCCGGGTCGCAGGGTGCCTGCGGCGTCGAGTCGGGTGAGCGCGCGGCGCGCCAGCTTTCTCGTGCCTTCGGCTGCCTGGCGTGACAGGTCACCGAAGGCCGGGTTGGTGCGGGCGGCGGTGTTGAAGTCCAGGAAGACGGTGACCTCGGCACGGCGGTGCTCGTCGAGCGGCAGCAGCTCGGCCAGGAACCCGGCTACGAGCTGGAGCTGTTCGGGGCGGGGGTGGCCGCCCAGGTCTCCGATCCGCTCCACGTGTTCCAGCAGTCGGCTTTCGGTCCGGTCGAGCATCGACTGCATCGCGAAGCGCATCAGGTCCTGCTGGCTGGCGAAGTAGTGGCGCAGTGAGCCGATGTTGAGCTGGGCCTCGTCGGCGACCGCTCGCAGCGAGGTGCGCTGCAGACCTTCACGGACGACGACTCGGAACAACGCGTCGACGACGTGGCGACGGCGAGCATCCGCGTCTACGTGCTTGGGCATGGAGCCTTTCTATCACGGCCGTGATAGAAAGGATTTATCACAGGCGTGACAGAACGAATGGGGGCTTCTTCGTGGAGACGTATCTCAATCTCATGCTCATCAGGTTCGGCCTGATAGCGGGCGGTCTCGTGGTGCTGGCGCTCCTCGCCTTCGCCGTCGCCCTGACTCTCAAGCGCAGGGGCAGGCTCGACGAGGTGCGTCGGTATGCGGACCCTGTGGTGAAGGCCGGGTTGCGCGCCGCTGCCCGACGGCTCGACGGCGGGAAGAACGAGGCATCCCGGTCGCGGCGACAGGACGGCCGGCGATGACCGGCCTCGCAATGGAGTCGTCGGAACTCCTCTACCACCTGTTGCTGGACCGCGCGATCAAGGTCGTCATCGTGGTCGTGGCCGTGGGCATCCTGGCGCTCGGGATGACGGTGATCTGGCGCAGGGCCGGACGCACAAAGAAGCGGCCCGACTGAGCCGGCGGCATCAACCGATCCACCGCTATTGACGATTCCTCGGCGGGAAGGCGCTCCGGAGCCCCGGTGCTACCGACGTCGTGTGCCCGTGGGCGCCTTCGTCGGCTGCGTTCTTCCCTCAACTAGCGGAGAACTGACGCGTGTTGAGAGCCTGACTCGACCTCTTCGCAACGTGGCGAAGGCTCGACGCTTCGAGGCCGTACGGCTATCCCATGGATGCAGCCTGAACGGGTGCGCCGGTCCGTCCTCGCCGGGGCCGTGGCAGCGGACGGCGAGCCGGAGCCCCAGCCGGAGCGGCCGGACTTCTCGGGTGACCCAGCGCGCCCCTGTCGCTACCTCGCGATGGGGCCGCAGCGCCAGGCCGGACCGGAGGTGTGATCCACCAGGGACTCACCCGTGTGGAGCACCTGCGGTTTCGTGCGGTTTCGTCCGCTGCTGCACTGAGATTTGGGCCCGCCTCCCATGTGGATGCGCGACGCATCAAGCGGCCCCTGTCAGGCGCGGAACGGCACGGAAATTACCGAACCGGGCCGAACGGGAGCGAAACGGAGACAATGCACCTGCCGTCGCAGCAGCGTGCCAGCGCGCCTGGTGACCGGGTCCATGCTGATCAACACCTCGATCCACTGCTGGGCGCCATGCGAGGCGTCGCGGGAAGAGAGATCGCGAATGACCAAACCGCTACGGATGATCGACGGTTCGCATCTGGCGACCGACACGGTGGCCGGGGCCCAGTCGGGCATCGAGGCGCATGATCCACAGCTCCCCGAGGCACTGCGCGTACTGATGACACGTCACGTCGTGCGGGAGTACACAGGCCAGCCGATCAAGGACGCAGACCTTCAGGTTCTGACGCAGGCGATGCTGGCCGCGCCCACGGCGTCCAACCGGCAGGCGTGGGCGTTCGTCGCTGTGCGCGAGAAGCGGATGCTGCGGCTGGTGCGCGCGTTCGCACCGGGCATCGTCGGCGCTCCCTCGCTCATCGTCGCTGCCTGCTTCGACCGCTCGCGTGCGGCTCGGCCGGAGAACGGCGGCTGGGACGAGGGCCTGCTGTGTGTCGCGATGGCCGTGCAGAACCTCCTGCTGGCGGCGCACGCCCTGGGCCTCGGGGGCTGCCCGGTCGCGAGCTTCCGCAAGGGGCCCGTCAGTGCGCTCCTCCGGCTCCCTCAGCACCTGGAGCCGGTGCTGGTGGTACCTGTCGGACACCCGGCCCGTGCCCTTGAGCCTCCCTGCCGTCGCGATGCGAACGAGGTGGTCTGCCATGACGTCTGGAACCGGTGAGCTGCGACGGACGGGCGAGGAACTGCTGCTGCTCGCGACGTACCTGCTCAGCTGCGGACGCGGTCTGCTGGACGAGCCCCCGTCCTACGGGCCGCTGCGCTGCGTGGACGCGGCACGCAGAACCTTCGCCCTGGCCGCTGAAGCCGGCACCACCACCCCGGACCTGGAGAACCTGCGGGCGGAGCTGGAGGACTTCCTGTGCGGCGCGATGAAGGACCGAGACCTGAAGACGTTCCTCGACTCGCTGTGCGCGCGCCTGGCACGCCTGCTACATGAGGAAGAGCTGATCGCCCATGACTGAACCAGGCCGAACACCCGAGTCCGCGGACCGCCCTGACGGCATGGACAGGGAGCAGATCAAGGTCGAGACGTTCACTCCCGACTGCCGACGGGTGCTGGAGCGCGGCGAGCACGCCCTGATCGGTGTCAGCACCGGAAACAGCTACTTCACCCAGCGCACCCTGGCAGCGCTGCTGAAATGGGCCGTCGACCTGTTCGACCACGTCGATGTCATCTATACCGACCTGCACCTGGCCGACATGTACGCAGCCGACGGGTACACGCCCGAGCATGCCGCCTCCCGGGCGAAAAAAACGGCTCGCGACGCCCACCGGCGCATCAGACGGGCAGTGGAACAGCTGCCGCCCACCAAGGCCGTTCAGGTCCGCGCACTGTCCGAGTGCGCAACTCTGCCCGGCTACCAGGCCGTCCACACACGGTTGGAGTCCGCACGCAGCCACGACCAGGACCTGGCGCGGATCTGCGACGACCATGTGGTCCAGTGGCTCGCTGACTGCGACCACACCACCCCTGCGAACGCCGACGGGGACGACCCCCGGCACCGGGCCGCGCTGGCCTACCTGATGGCCGAACTGCCCATCCTCACCGCCACACCCGAGGCGCTCGACCTACCGTCTTCGGTGTGCTGTTACCACACCTTCATGCCCATCCTCCACGGACTGCGCCGCCTCGACGGCTACTGGCACCCTGCCCAGGCACACGCCGCCGTCCACGTCGCTCCGCCGCCCGAAGCCCCCGCCGAGCGCAGTAGGGCATAGGTCCGCCAGACGGCCGCCGTGATGGGCGTCAGCAACCTCTGGCCACAACGACCGACTCCCCGCCGGAATGGCCGGAGATTCTCTCCTCACACAATCCCGCGCTCCTGAGCAGCGCACGCATTTCCTCAGGGGTGCGGGTCCGCCCGCCGAGCAGCACCAGCATCAGCAAGTCATGCCCCGGTGGAGCCCCGCAACCTCCCTCGTCCGAATAAGCCATCGGCTCGGCGATCAGGAGCCGTGCGGCCGGCGGCATCGCGGCCCGCACACACGAGAGAATCCGCACCGCGTCCGCGTCAGGCCAATTGTGGAGCACACGGCCCAGAACATAGAGGTCGGCGCCCGCGGGCAGTGGATCGAAGAAGCTTCCCGGCACCACGGAGACCCGGTCGGCGACCCCGGCGCGTTCCAGGCACGCCCTCGCGTCCTCGACCACGTGCGGGAGGTCGACCAGCACCCCGGTCAGACCCCTGTGACGGGCCAGCAAATCCGCCAGCATCGCCCCCTGACCTCCGCCGACGTCCACCACCGTCGCCTTCGCAGGGAAGTCGAACGCCGTCGACAGTGCGGCCGCCGACGAGGTGGTGCGCATCGCCTCCTGGAACATCCCGGCCAGCTCAGGACGGCCGTCGAGATAGTCGTAGAACCGGCTCCCGAACACCGCCTCGAAGCCTGAGCGCCCCGTGCGAAGGACCTGTTCGGCGGCGCTCCACGGCAGAAGGAACTCCGGCGTGAGCGCCAGGCGCAACATTCCCTCAGCCGACCCCGGAGCCCCGGGCAGCGTGTCCCGCCCCAGCTCGGTGGCCTCGAACACACCCGGCTCCACCTCGACGACAGCCCCCGTCACCGCAGCCGCCCGCAGAAACCGCACCAGCGTCCCAGGGGCGCAACCGCAGCGGTCGGCCAGCACGTCCACCGGCTGACGGCCCCGAGCCAACACCTCCACCACCCCCGTGGCCGCCAACGCCGCCAGCGCCATCACACTCCACCCCACCCCCGCGGCACCCGCCAGCCGCACATGTGCCGCCAGCCCCTCTCTCGCCGACTCCGGCTCCGCCCACGACTCCTGCGCATCTGTCATGACCTGCCAACGACCGAACGCCGCGTAGGTCCCGAGGTCCGAGCTCCGGGTGCGGAGCGTGCGCCGGAGCAGGCCGTGTGCGATGAGGCCTGGACCCGAGGGGACAGGCTGGTGAGATGGACAGGCCCAGAAGGAACGCCGGACGAGGCCCTCGTGGTGTGGGCGTGGGGCGATGGCCTTTAAGATCCAACGCGTCCATGAAGGCGAACTGCCGTGTCTACGGGCCCGCGACGCGGGCTGCGGTCCTGTGCCTGGCCGGTCGGGGGTGCTGCCGGGTACGGGGCCTGGGCCTTGTCGTGGGCGGGGCGCAGTGGGCCCCATGGGTTGTCGATTGCCACGAGCCAGGTGCCGTCCTGCTGTCGGCGGAAGAGTTCCGCCGCTTGTGCCTCTGTGCGCGTGATGGTGCCGTCGGGTTCCGTGGCGTCGAGTTGCCAGTGGGTGCTGCTCTGGGCGAGGTCGCCGTTGACGATGACGGTGGAGGCGAGGGTGTGCAGGGTCGGCCTTGTTGACAGCATCTCGGTGAAGAACGCGTGGAGTTCGGCTCTGCCGCGGTGTATCGCACCGTGTTTGTCGACCATGATGGCCTCCGCCTCGTAGAGGGCGAGCAGCCCTTCGAGGTCGCCGGCGTTGCATCGTTCGTCGAAGTGCCGGCCGATCAGTCGCGGGTCGGTGATGGCCGTGGGCGTGGCGGTCCCGGTTGGGGTGCGAGGAGGGTTGGTCATTGCGCTGCCTTTCTCTGTCGTGGCAGGTGGCGGTCGGTGGCGATATTGCCTATGGCGTCGAGGATGCGCTGTCGGCCGCGGTTGTCCACGGTCTGCCAGGCGCGTTCGGCGAGTTCCGCGCACCGGGCCGGGGCGGCCAGCAGGTCGTGTACCTGCCGTGCCGTTCGGTGTGGGTGGGCGAGCACCGTGTCGAGGGTGCCGAGGCCTTCGGCACATCCGTGGGAGACCGCGCCCTGATAGACCGGTGCCTGGTTGTCGACGACTTGGATGAGCGCCGAGGGCACGCCCAGGCAGCATAGTTCGATGGTGGTGGTCCCAGCCGCGCTCACCACCAGGTCCGTCGCGGCCATCGAGGTCGCAAGCGCGGGCGTGGGGGCGATGACGTCCACCCGTTGCCCCGGGGCGGTGGTGAGGGCGCGCGCACCGGAGGTATCCGGGGTCACCACCGACAGGTCCAGTTCAGGAATCTGCGTCAGCAGGGCCCCGGCGAGTTGCAGCGTGGCATCGCGGGCGTCGGTGCCACCGAGAACCAGCAGCACCTTCCGCCTTCCCGTTGCTCCGGCGCGGTGCAGTATGCGCCGCGCCGGAGCAACGGGGCGCAGCTTTCCGATGGCATCGCGCACGACGGCATAGGAGGGGCCGCGGAGCAGCAGTGCCCCGTCGATGGACGGTGGGGTGGAGCGGTCCGCGCCGATGTTCTGGTCGTACAGCACGTCGCCGTGCGCGTGGCGTGGTTCTCCGTCGTAGGCCGCCAGGAGTGGGGCGACTGTGGCGGCTGCAAGGTAATGCGCCTTGGGTAGGTGGTAGGCGTCAATGGCAACTGCCCAGGGGGCGAGCTGTCCCAGGCGGGTGCGGAAGTCCTCGGCGGTTTCCGGGGCGTCGATCACCGTCAGCGGTGCGGCGGCCAGGACCTGCGCCAGCCACGGTACCTCGCACGTGGTGAGCAGGACCGGGTGCAGGCCGCGTGCCGCTGCTTCCTCGGCCAAGGCGACGCAGCGCATGACGTGTCCGGTGCCCATGCGCGGGGTGGCATCGGCGCGCAGGGCCAGTACTCGTTGGGCTGTCATGCCTTGCCTTCGATGCCGTGCCCGGCGTGGACTCGCCGCCAGTGATCGCTGATCAGGTCCTCCAGGGCGGTGTGTTGGGGTGTCCACCCCAGCTGTTCCCTCGCCGCGGTGGTGTCCGCGATCGAGTGCTGCACTTCGTTGGGATGGGCGGGGTGGTGGTCGACGGCGATGGTGCGTCCGGAGATCCGTTGAGCGGTGTCGATGACGTCGCGGGTACGGGCTGGGATCGCACCGATGTTGTACGTCCGCACCGCTCCCACCACTGCGGTCTGCAGGGCCAGTTCGACGGCGTGAACGGCGTCGCAGATGTGGACGAAGTCCCGGATCGCGCTGCCGTCGCCGCGGAGGCACAGGGTGCGGCCGTGTGCGGCGCAGGCCAGCGCTTGGGGGATCAGCGAGT
Organism: Streptomyces sp. NPDC093097; assembly: GCF_044754325.1. Taxonomy (NCBI): domain Bacteria; kingdom Bacillati; phylum Actinomycetota; class Actinomycetes; order Kitasatosporales; family Streptomycetaceae; genus Streptomyces; species Streptomyces sp. NPDC093097. Next base: position 149,027 of record NZ_JBIVOW010000013.1, on the reverse strand, counting down.
GGGGGTCGGGAGCCCTGCCTGCGGGGGCCACCCCGGCAGCGTTGAACAGTCGGAGTGTGACGGCATCGACGGCGCCTGTGTCGGCGTAGCTTGCGACCGCGTGCTCGGCGGCGAGTTTGGTTCGGCCGTACGCTCCGGTGGGCACGGCGGGATCGGTCTCGCGTAGGGGGCGGCCCTCTCCAGCTCCGTAGACGGCAGCACTGGACAGGAGCACCATGCGGATGCGCCGGCCGGTGCGCGCGTGCTCTGCGGCGATGGCGTCGAGCAGGTTGAGGGTGCCGGTGACGTTGGTCCGGTAGTAGTCGCCGACTGCGTGGGGTGAGGTCACCCGCATCAGCGCCGCCAGGTGACACACGGCATCCGCCTCGTGCAGCGCTCGGCCGGTCGTCTCGCGGTCGGCCAGGTCAGCGGCGTGAGCGTGCACGCCGGCCGGCCAGTTGCCGCGACTGGTCCTGCCCAGCGCCACGACGTCATGCCCGGCTGCGGACAGCGTGTTGACGACGCTTGTTCCCAGGTATCCGGTTGCCCCGGTCACCACTATGCGCATGAGGACTGTCACGCACCTGCGCTCGTCAACTCACGGGCGACGAGGTCGAGCCACAGCACGTACTCAAGCGACATGTCCAGGTCGGACCAGAGCAGCTCGGTGGTGCTGTTCCGCTCGGTGCCGTGGAACCACAGGTCACGGGTCCACACGCCCGAGGGGTCCTGGTTGCACACGATCAAGTCGGCTACGTTGACGGCGAGTTCGGCGTACCGGTACTCGCTGGTGAGGCGGTAGAGCTTCGCGGCGCTCACTGCAAGCTTGCCGCAGGAGGGGTGGAGGGCCACATCCTGGTGGCAGGACAGCATCATGTAGTCCATCAGCTCCTGTGCCAGGGCCAGGTGCCGCTCATCGCTGGTCTTCTCGTAGAGCGTGGCCAGGAACAGTGCCGGGGCTCCGAGGAACCACCAGTCCTGTCCGGCTTCCTGCACGTTCAGCTGGTGTGCGTCGTTCCCGGTGAGCAGCTGGCCTTCGGGGGACATCGTGCTGGAGAACACCGATGCGCGGTTGGGTTGGCTTTCCCATACGCGGGTCAGGAAGTCGGCTGCGGCCAGGGCCACCGCCTCGCGCCGGTGGAAGAGTGCGGCGATCCCGCTGATGCTGGTGGAGACGGTGTCGCAGCGGCCGTCACCGGGGCGCGGGCCGGTTGAGGGAAAGCCGCCGTGCTGGGGGTTTTGCAGGGAGGCTATGAAGGACATGAGTCGGTCGGACAGGTCGAACCGGCCGAGCAGATGGGCGCCGATGGCGAGGTAGCCGTTGGCGTACAGGTAGTGGATGTCGAGGAAGTACGGCTCCTGGCGGGGCGAGGGAACATCGCCGTCGGTGCCGAGGTGGGATCGCACGTACGACGCGAGCCGTGCCGCTTCGATGGTTTTGCCGGCGCATTGGAGCGCCCAGATTCCCTTGTAGGAGGACTCGATCACGTCACGGGACGAGGGCAGCGCGCCGTCGGGTCGTTGGGTTGCGGCCAGGTGGTCGGCTCCGAGAGAGGAGGCAGCTTTGTAGGACGTGGCGCGCTGTGCGAGGTCGATCTCGGTGCGGGACATGGGAATCGGATCTCCTTGTCGGGTGGTGGTTGGTGCGCGGCGTGCGAACACCGGGCCGGGCTGGTCAGGCGATGAGTTCTTGGATTTCGCTCACCGAAAGCCACTGGTCGTTGGTGTCGGAGCGGTAGCAGAACCCGTCCGGAAGACGGCCGGCCACCAGCATGTCCTCGTCGGCCACGCCGCATTGGGGCAGGATGGTGAAGCGGTCACCGCGTTGGTAGGTCCGGATGGCGTCGACGGTGGAGATCATCTCCTCGTGCAGCTTCTCGCCCGGGCGCAGGCCCACCTCATGGGTGACCGCACCGGGGTCGACGGCCTCCACGAGGTCGACGACACGCATGCTCGGGATGCGTGGGACGAAAAGCTCGGAGCCTCGCATGAGGGTGAAGGAGTCGACGATGAACTGCACGGCCTGATCGAGGGTGATCCAGAACCGGGTCATGCGCTTGTCCGTGATCGGCAGCGACTTGCCCTCGGCCGCCATCCGGCGAAAGAGCGGGACCACGGAGCCGCGGCTGCCGAGTACGTTGCCGTAGCGCACCACGCAGAAGGTGGTCTTCTGGTTGTGCGGATCGAGGTTGGCCGAGGTGAAGAGCTTGTCTGCGCAGAGCTTGCTGGCGCCGTAGAGGTTGACCGGACTGGATGCCTTGTCGGTGGACAGGGCGACGACCTTGCGCACACCGGCCGCGACGGCCGCGTCTATCACGTTCTGCGAACCGACGACGTTGGTCCGCACATACTCGTAGGCGTTCATCTCGGCGGTGTCGACCTGTTTGAGGGCGGCGGCGTGGACCACGAAGTCGACACCGTGCATGGCGGTGGACAGACGCTCGCGGTCCCGGATATCGCCGATGATCCAGCGCAGTCGAGGATCCCTGTGGAAGTGCTCCCGCAGTTCGAACTGCTTGAGTTCGTCTCGGGAGTACACGATGACCGAGCGTGGTCCCAGGTGCTTGAGTGCGTGCTCGATGAACTTCTTCCCCAGGGAGCCGGTCCCCCCGGTGATCAGGATGTCTGTGTCGTTGAATTCGCTGGTGGACACTCTTACCTCGGCTCGAAACAATTCTGTTCTCCCGGGCCAGCGGAGCTGGAGCGGGCTGTATCCGTGGTCACGCACCGGTGCGTGACGCTGTGGTGGGCGTGCGGGTGCTCAGCGGATCATTGACTTGGTCCGCATGAGGAACTCTCCGAGATACCCGTCGTGCGGTACTCCGGGCCTCATCCACGTGGTCGGGTGGTCACCGAGGTACACGTTGGCGATGCTCGGCTCTTGGAGGAGGTTCTCGACCAGTTGTCGGTCCTGGGTCATCGCGGTGACGACGAGGGAGTCCTTCAGGGGTGCGGTCCCGTCCTCCGGTGCCCATGGGCCGACCCATACGCAGGGGAAGGGGAGTTCGACGTTGAGCTGGGGTGCGTCAGAGGAGTGCACTTCGTGTACGGCGGGCCGTAGGACGGCGCCTCCCTGCGGCAGTTCGTCGACGATGCGGTCCCCGCCCAGCCAGGCGCGGGTGCCCCCGGCCACGTTGCGGAGGTACTGGTCGATTCTGTCGGCCTGGTCACGCGGCTGGACGGCCAGAATCGCCGAGGGGTCTTCCGCGGGAAGGGTCGGTATCCGGGACAGCCGCTCCGCGAGGGCCTCCGCCACCGGTGCGGGGTCGCCCTCGACGAGCACCGACGTGGTGCACACGCATGCCGTCCCGCCGAGGAAGCTCACAGCGTCGGCTATCAGGCCGATCTTCTCGTGCCAGTCGACGTCTTTGGTGACGAGCACCTTGGAACGGCCGGGGCCCTGTGGCAGTACGCGTGGGTCGCCGGCGTACTTGTCGATGACGTCCTGCCCTCCGTAGACCATGGCGAAGTCCGCCTCGGCGATGATCACGTCAGCGGTCGCGTGGTCGCAGGGCAGCAGAGCGACGGTGTCGTTGCCGAAGCCGGCTGCCCGGAGGGCTGAGACCAGTCGGAACGCGGTGAACGGCTCGCGGGTCGAGGGCCGGACCGCCACCTTGTAGCCCAGCGCCAGCGCTTCGAGCCACAGTGAGTGCACGGCCGGCGTGTTGCCGGAAGCGTGGACGGCGAACACCTCGCCCTTGCGCGTCCACACCGCCGCTCCTTCCGCCGTTCGCAGGTCGTCCCATTCGGCAACGGCGCCCCGGGGCATCGCGAGCCCGGCGGTGTGCCGCAGGGCTCTCAGAGCCTGGGCGACCCCGGTGGCGGACGAGCGGACGAAGGCAAGCGGCACACCCGAGGCGACCGAGACCAGGCGGGCGTAGGCGTCGGCGCCCAAACCTGCGACGATACCGTTCAGATAGAGGTCGGCGGCCTTCTCCAGCATCGCGAAGCGGTCGCTTGTGCGGGGCACTGATGCCTGGCGCAGGGCAGCCATGGTGCGCCGCACGTACAACGGGGAAACCAGGCTGAGTTCGCCGACCTTCTCACCGGAGGCGCTGGTCAGGTCCGTACGCCGACGAGTGTGGTACTCGCCGTCGGCGCCAAGCGCGCCGAGGGTGGCCCTCTCGCGCATCAGTAGACCCCTTCGATGACCGGGGCGCCCTCGAACGAGGCCACTGGGCCGACCTCGGCCACCGACGAACCGATCGCTCCCGCGGGCGGCTTGATCCGGGTCGCCATGTCCCGCTCCAGGTTGTTCGGCAGCAGCGCATACTTCGACAGGTGGCTCATCACCACCCGACCGCGCTGGCCGAACTCCACCTCCTGTCCCGTGTCCGGATCGATGACACGAAAGAACAAGTAGGGCGAGAACGGATCGTGGATCGGGGCACCGTGGAAATCTTCGTCAGGGCGCTCTCTTGTCCCGCCCAGGATCGTCGTGCTCCCGTAGATTCCCATCAGCGGAATGCCCGGGAACACCTCGGAGCGCAGCAACTCCCTGGTGTCGGTGTCCAGTTGAGCCCCCGACCAGACTATCGCGCGCACCGACTTGTTGATCAGGCCAACCAGCTCCGGGTGCCGGGCGAATCGCTCCAGCAGCGCCGGAGTGGTCGCCAGCACCCCGACGTCTTGACTCCGCAGGATGTGGGCCGCCTGCTCCACGATGTGCTCCGCATACGCGTCGGCGTCACCCGGACGCCCCTGCGCGATCAAGGTCTTCACCCAGCGCGGATCGAGATCCACCGTGAACTTCACGCCACCGCAGCGACGGGCCCAACGCGTGGTCACCTCACCGAACATGTGCGGACCCGACGGCACCACCGCCAGCATGTTCAGCGGCCCGCTCCGCGTGGCAACCTGCTCCAACCGGTCGTCCCACGACAGGTATGCGTCCAGCCACTCGTCGAACATCACGAAGCGCTTCGGCGCCCCCGTCGTGCCGCTGCTCTCATAGATGCCCGCAATCGGTGCGCCTGGCCCCAGCCCACGAGGCACCAGATCCTCGACCGCCGCCTGCCGGAACTCGTCGATCAGATGAGGGAACTTCACCAGGTCCGCTACGCCCTTGACGTCGGTCAGCGGATCGAAGTCGAGCGCAGACGCACGGCGCAGCCAGAACCGAGACCCGGTTTCAGCGCGGAAGTGCCACTGCATCAGCTCACGCACATACGCGTCGGCATCGATCCGAGACGGGTCCGTTTTGATATCGAGAATTGAAGTAGACATGGCACCTTTATCGACAAGTCGCAGCGTTGTACACAGTGTTGGCATGGGAAGCGGGAATGAGCTCGATGGCCAGCGGTTCGGCAGGCGTGCCCTGAGCAGGGGAAATCGGCCCGCCGTGCGCAGAGAGTTTCAACCGGTGGATCATCCAGGGAGATGGATGACGGGCGCGAATCGATGGCGCCTTCGGACCTCGGTCGTAGGAATTCAGCGGGCGGGGCCGAGCGGGACCGGGTCTTTAAGTCCCGAGCTCGCCACGTGGCCGCTGTCACGTTCCTGGGGGCTGGTGTTGAGGGTGTGTCAGGGTGCGGTTACCCCTTGTTCTGTTGTCGTCAGGCATCGGCGGGGCCGGAAGCGGGGTGCGATCGAGGAGACGGTGGACAGGGGCCTGTGGGTTCTGCCGGCGGAGCGGTAACGTCTCATGGCCCCCGGCCCGGGATGGCGCGGCCCGTTGGGGTACTCCTGCCCGGGACGGGCGCACCAGCGCCGCATCGGTTCATGGCGCCACCGGCTGGTACGTTCCCGGAGCCCGTATCCGTCCGGGCCGTATCGCCCCGTGCATAAGCCTCCGGGTTCGTCCTCCGCATCCTCGTATATCTCACTCACCGTCTCGCACAGCGCCAGGACGAACTCCTTCGCCCGCTTGCTGGCGGGCGGCCCCGGCAGTCTCGTGATGCCGATGTCGGAGACGCAGGGGCGTTCGCTCAGGATGTCGAGAGCAACGATGCGGTCGCCCAGCGCAAGGGTGTCGGCCACGCCCCGGGGCATGAGGGCGAAGCCCTCCCCTTCGCGGACCAGGCCGAGCAGGGTACCGATGCTCGACGTCTGGACCACCTGTGGTGCGGGGACACCGGCCTGGGTGAACTTCGTGCGCACGGCGGCGCTCACCGCGTGTTCGGCGGGCGCGTCCACGACGAGAAGCGGCCGCGTGGCGAGCTCCTTCAGCGTGGTGTGCCGCGGGGAGGCCAGCAGATCCGTCTGCGACACGAGAGCTTCCAACTGCACGCTCGCGAGCCGGGTGAACGGGGCTTCCTGGCCGGGCACTTCGCCGGTCACCGCGAGTTCGCAGACACCCCAGCGGAGCAGGTCGAGCGCCTCGTCGATGGTTCCCTCGTGCACGGTGACGGTGAGCTGCGGATGCAGCCGGCGGAGTCTGCTCAGCAGCGCGGGAACCACGGGTGAGGCGATCGAGTGGAGAAACGCGACATTGATCTTGCCCCATGTCTCGCCCTGCCGTTCCCGGCAGTGGGCCTGCACCTCCTGCGCGTGGAGCAGCAGTGCCCGGGCGTCGGCGAAGAATGCGCGCCCGCAGTAGGTCAGGCTGACCCCTTTGGTGCGGTGCCTCTGGAGCAGTTGGATTCCCAACTGCCCTTCCAGCCGCCGGATCGCCATCGACACGGCGGACTGTGAGGTGTGGAGAAGCTGTGCCGCATCCGAGATGTTCCCCCTTTCTGCCGAGGTGACGAAATAGCGAAGCTGGGTCAGGGTGAAATCCACGCGCTGTTTCATCGTGAATGACCTCGCAAGCTGTCGAGGGGGCAGTGTTGCCATCCGCCATGCGCAGTCCCCCTTCCGGGGAACGTCGTGCCTTGACCATGACTGTTCCTTACGGAGGCAGTGGACCTGACGCAACGTCAGTTGCCCTCCGGTGGCGACTCCGGGCCATGCTCCCCTGAAGTCCGTAAAAAAATGAGCAAGTTACTGCTAAGCCGCTCTTCATGAAAGATATACGGGAATGATCACGAAGTCGACAGCGACGCCGCGGACGTCCCGTAGGCGCTGCATCGAACCGTGGTCACCCGTCGGCGAAGTACGTCAAAATGGCATGGTCACCTGTCCCGGTCGTTCCAGGTATCCGAAATGCCTGGCGTCCGCGCCAAGTCCGAATGTCGCGTGGGGAATTCCCCCGGCGAGCTCCCCTCCCGTATCGCCGTGGGGCCGGAGGGGCCCACACCGTTGTGGGTGGGACCGACCGAGGAACTCCGGTAAGGCGGCGACGAGTTCCATGGAGCTCGACGAATCCAGCCCGTACTGGTGCAGCGGCACCCAGCGGTCCGCCTCGTCGCGTCGCACGCAGAGCAAGTCCACGAGCCGGGAAGGCAGAAGCTCTCCGCTCCCATGGGAACGGCGCGGACCGGGTTCAGCAGGCATATCTGTTCCTCGACGGGTCTCAGCAACGAGCGGGCTGGTCGGATCACCAGGCGTCAACTATTCACGACAAAGCGGGACACGTTCAAACGCACTTTGTCGATGCAAGGGAACACCTGGTGTGATGACCGGTCGCGCGCGCATGCGGAGTCCGCGGACGGGCGCGGACCGGATCGGCGCCGCGTGCGGTGGTGCGGGGGCCCAGCCGATCCACCGGGCAACCGGCGTCTTCCCACTGGGCGATCGCGGTGGACGTTGCCCATGCATACGACTGCGGGCCGCGATCCACGCGCCGCTGTTGCGGCCACCGGCGAGCCGGAGGGCGTCGGCCGGGCTCGCCGGGCCGGTCCGCCAGGCGCGGCAGGTCTGGCACCTGGCCCGGAAGCAGCACACGGCGGTCGCCTCCGTCCTGCCGCAGCTGATCACGGTGGGCCACGCCACCGTGCGGGCAGCCAAGGCGCAGGGAGACGCCGGGCATCGGCGATCCTCAGTGAGGCGTACGCGCTCGCCCAGCAGTACGCCGCGCACGTGGTGGGGCGGAGCTGTACCGGGGGATCGTGGACCGGGCCCGGATGCCGGCCGAGCAGGCGTACGCCCTCGTCCGCTCGCCGAGGCGTCGGCGTCGCGGCCTGACGGCGTCCGCAGCTCACGCGGGGGATGTCGAGGGGACGGTTCGCCCCCCTCACCGCGGGGGTGACGAACCGTCCCCTGACGCCTTCGCAAACATCGGACTACCGAGCAGAGCTGTCCTGACGGTCAAGGAAACCGAGCCACTTCTGCGTTCACATTGAGGTCCCTCAGGGCCAAGGGTAATTCGGACTGGGATGAGTGCGGGAAGGGGTGGCTTCAAGAGGTATTTGACCGACCGTCATACGCGACGGCGGGTTGGCTCGCAGTCTCGCCTCGATTTCATCCACCTGTTTGGTGTCCGTGCTGTCGGGCCCTTTTTGTTGACACATAATTCGCCAAGCGGCGTTGCTGAAATCGCTGCACCGCTTCTGCCAGAAGATTTCAATCAGGTCTGCCCTGTTTGCGGCCAGCATCTTGTCGTTGAACACCGGAAGCACTCTTCCCGGCATTCCTGCGAGACTCCCCTGGAGCTCCCCGCTTACCATTTCGACGAACTTGGTCCTCGCTTCGAACCCCAGGTGGCTGAAGGTGTTGTGCGCTTGGTTTATGGCACTCATGTAAGCCGTGACCTGTTCCGTGTTGTTAGGTAGCGTTGAAGCTTTCCTGCTGATCGCTTCAAGCGTTAGCTGGCGCCCGTATGCCAGTTCGGATTCCAGCCTCTTCCATGCTTCGGTGAGAAGCTTCGATACATCTTTCTTTAGGTCGTCCCTGACGTTGTCCAGGAGCTTGGACCAAGCATTTCCTCGTGCCGTGTAAAGCTCCTCATAGACCCTGCTTCTGAGTTGGTTGTTGCTGATGATGATTGCAGCTATCGACACAAGGCTCTTGGCGATCGAGGCGCCGATGTTGACCAGAGGAGCGACCATGACTGGCAGCGAAGAAGCAACAAGTCCGATCGTGAACTTCGCTATTCCGACAGCAAGATCGACCCCATACAATATGATGTTGGCGGTATTGCCGGCGTAAATCGCTTCCTTCAGCTTGATCGCGCTGCCCACCTCTGAGGAGATGTTTGACCCTATAACGCCAGCAGCAGCCTTCGCGTCCCCCTTCAATGCGGCTTCCACGCCCCCTTTTATGGAATCGAAGAAAAGCCCTGAGTGCTGGTAGGACCGTGCGAACTTGGTGAGGAATGCCGCTTCGCCGAATACTTCCTTCAGGAAGGGTGCGTAGGCCTGGCTGGGATTGCCCAGGGCTTCTTTGAGATCCTCGGTGACTCCTGCACCGTTGAGGATTTTATCGAACTCCTGGCGCGCGAGATTCGCTATTTCCCGGTCGGACATCCCCACGAGTCCATCTGCCGGTTTCGGTTGTTCCTGGGGTCCTCCGGCCAACTGGTTGACGACCTGTCGCGCCACCTGGAGCTGTTCGTTGTTCAGGCCCTTCTGGTCGAGCTTGGAGAGCATCTGCTGTCGCTGCGCTTCGGTGATGACGGCCTCACCGGCACTCGACAAACCGCTGGTGGAAACCAACAAAGCGCCGCCTGTCGCCGGGTTGGCACCCGCAGATGAGGACCCGTCGAGGGCATGAGCTGCCGGGAGTCCGGATGCTCCCAGCATCGCGAGACACATGGTGATGGTTACGGTAGGCTTCGCCGCCTTGCAGGCGTACTTCATGAGAACTCATCTCGCTGAGTGGGAAGCGTGGTTGATTCGGCTCCCTGCTCACGGAACCGAAAGCTCCGAGACCATTCCGTCGCGGACGCGAGAAATTGGATATGCAGGGCCGGAGCACGACCCACAGGTGGCCGGGCTTCGAGCAGGGCGCACGGTGCGTTCGCCGGGGGCTCGGGGGCGGGCGTGGTCGCGGTTGTACCGCTGGTAGTGGGTGGGATGTTCATGGTGTCCGTAGCAGAGGTGCGGGCGGTGGTGCCGGCGCCCTGATGGGCGCGGTCCGCGAGGGCGAGGATCTGGTAGGTGGGGAAGGCGTTGGGTGATGCCGCGGGCGCGGGCCGCGGTCAGATCGCGCATGCGCCCGGGAGGGGCCGGCGAGAAGTGCAGGGGGACCCGTCCGGGGCAGCGATGACCTGGACGGTACGCCGTGCTTCCTGTGCTTGTGCGAGGAGTGGTTCGGCCGCGGCGATCCTGTCGGTAGGGGTCAAGGTGCCGTCGACGATGACGAAATCCCCTTCACTCATGCCTGCCGGAGCCTCACGCAGATCTGACACTGACGCGTCCAGGACCTCGACAGTCTCGTCCGCGTTGCCGGTAGGCAGCTCTGCGTATAACTGACGTCTGGAATACGGAAGTTGACGAACAGTCGAGATGTGCCTGCCGATGCGGCCGCCCGGGCCCGGTACGTGGCTGTGTATGCACGGTGGAGCCGTTATGGCGTGAAGTGCGCAGACGGTGGAGTCGGTGTACCGGCCCATTCGCTGCGGTGCTGCTGTGCAGCGGCATCCTCACAGCGGCCTCCGGCAGGAGGCGTGTTCAAAGGATGCGTACCGGCACAGGTCAGAGCGCGCTACACGCCGAGACGATGCGGTGCAGGAGGTCCGTGCAACTCGGACAGTGATCCATGGATAACCGCCTCCTCCCGGCCGGGTGCATGCTTACCGTCGCGGGATCTCGGAAATCGAACCACCGAGTACGCCAGCCGCCTGGCCGCGCGACACGTCAAAGTTAACAACGTCACCAGCGAACACCAGGGGTATAAAGCCCCGTCATCCAGGACCAAAGTCCCAAGAGTGAAGCGCTGTTGAGGGTGCGTCGGGTCTCGTAGGCGGAGTCCGGGACGAAGACGCGGGAGGCGAGAAAGCGGCCGGCGGCGGCGACGGAGACCGGCGCGATCGGCTCGGTGTCGCCGTGGACCGGCACGCCGTTGATGGCCGGTTCGTCAGCTCACGCAGATCCGCTTGCCCGGCACCTGGGACACACCTACTACCAGGCCAAGCTCGCGGAAGGAAAGACGTCCGGCGAAGCACGACGCTGTCTCAACGCTTCCTTGCCGCAGGCGGGGGCGTGCGGCGTTGCCCTTACGAAGGGCTGGCAGCCAGCCGTCCCATGCAGTTCAGCTGCGGTGCGTCAGGTGAGAGCGGCTGCTGTGCGCCGATGACGACGTAGCCCCATCCTTCGTACAGTGCCTGGACCTTCCCGTCCCCGGCCTGGCCGTTCACGAGCAGTGTGGCGTAGCGCTCGGGGCGTGCCCCCAGCAGGTGCTCGTGCATCCGCTGGGCAATGCCCCGGCCGCGCCACGGCTGGACAACGCCGATCTCCTTGATGGCGACGGTCGGCCCGCTGGTGTACTGCTCCGGGGCTGGAGAAACCAGCCGAGTCCACCACCGGTTGCCGGGTTCGATCGTGTTGGCATAGGCGTAGCCGACCGGTTCGTCGTCTGCGTAGGCGATGACGGTTTCCCACCCTGGTTCTGATCCGTGGCGGTCAAGGCGCTCGGTGAAGGTGCTGACTTGGTAGTTCGGCAGGTGCAGCAGTTCGGCCCTGACGTTCGCGTACAGGTCGACGAGGGTCTGCCGGGTGCTGGCCAACTCGGTGAAGCGGCGCAAGGTGATGGTGTCGGCGTTCATGTGCGGGCCTCTCGCTGGTACTGCGTCCAAGTGCGCAGGTGGGCACTGTGAGGTGTGGCCTTGTGCAGGTCGGCGGTGAACCTGTTGAGCATTCCGGCTACCCGCGGGTGCTGGGCGATGTCGTGGGGAATGTGCATCGCCGTGTTCACCGCCGGCTCGACATCGCCCTGGCCGAGCTGGGCGCGTGCGAGGCGCGCTGTGGTGATGGCGAACGAGCGGTGCATGTGCGGAAGGAGTGCAGCCATGCTGCGGTGCGCGCGGGCCTCGGCCTCTTCCCAGTTGCCGAGCGCGAGATGGGCGGTGAGACCAAGGCTGTCCAGTTCGGATGGGCCGTAGAACGCCTTCAGCCACAGCGGCCGGGGCATGTCATCACGGGCGCGGCCCAGCGCGTCCTGGGCGTGCCCGAGGGATCGCCTTACGCCCGCACGGTCGCCGGCCGCCCCCTGGAGAGCTGCGTGTCGGGCGTGGCCGAGCGAGGCGAACATCGGGTCGCGGCGGGTGATGGACAGGTTGCGGGCGACGTCGTTGGCTGCGAGACCTTCGGCTGGTCGCCCCATGTGTCGGTAGAGAGTGCCGGCATGCGACCAGATACGGAATTGGATTGCCTGGTCCCCGGACAGTGTTGCAAGGCTGGACGCGCGGTCGAAATGACGCTGTGCTTCTGCGAAGCGGCGTCCGTCGATCGCGGCCCACATCGCTGAAGAAGCGAAAGCCGCGGCGGACGCATAGAGGTGGCTACGCACCCGTTGGCTGGCGATCCCTGATTGCTGGAGGGCCAGTGCCTCGTCGGAGAGGGCGGCGGCCTGGTGCTCAACGGAGAGTCGACCGCCGTGCCGGTGGTCGCTGGCGATGATGTCGGCGAACCGCCGGTTCAGGCGTTCGACATCGGACGTGCCGATGCGCCGGGGCGGCGTGGTCGAAGCGGCGACCGCCACGGCCAGGAAGTTGCGACGTTTCACGGGGTCCTCCTGCGGTGCTGGAGCGGACGACTGCCGGCCTCGCGGTTCGAACCCTAAAGCCGTCGCTGGTAGGCCGGTGACTCTCTCCAGCGCGGCACGGGTGAGTGCCTTCGGCCATCTGACACGGCCTGCCTTCCAGTCCCGTACCGATGAGCCGTCGAACCCGCCCGGGCGACCAGCGAGCTCACCAATCGCCTGATTGACGGCATCCGCAAAGGAGTTGGAGCTGTGCTTCTGCTCAGCCATCCAGTCCGTCAGCGCTTGGTTACGCGTCGCCCTCATGGCTTCACAGTAGGACTGCCCTTCCCGCCCGCCCGGCAAATGGCAGGTCAAATCGCCCTGGATGCGGCTACACGAAGCCCAGGTCATCGCCCTAATCACCGTCCTGTGGAGGCCGTTTGAGTAAGGGACAGCGGTTCCGGCCTCCCCCGTGGGGGTGGGCACCGCTACCCGGACTCCTCGCTTCCAGGAGGTACCCATGACAACGACAGGTGGCATGGACACAGTGCTCTACGTCTGTGCGACCCGTATCGGCCAGCCTCTCGGCCTGGCTGAGCAGCGGGCGGTGGAGGAAGGCCACAGCTTCGCTGAGGAGCACTGATTCCACATCAAGGCGCAGATCTCTGATCCCTACGGTGAGCCGAATCCGTGCGGGCGCCCGGGCTGGCTGCGGGTGCGGGAGTTGGCCGAGCGTGGTGAGTTCGATGTCGTCCTGACACGGTGGCCGAACGCGGTGTCCCCTGTACCGGAGCTGCGATATCCGGAACTGGACTACCTTGGACGCCACGGCACGCAATTGTTCTTCACCTGGGCGCCGTTGAGCGCGATGGCCGGCGGTGACGGTGCCCGATGAGCGGATGCCATGTTCGGCAGAAGGCCTCCCATCCTGGCCTCGCGGTGCTGTTGTTGGGGCTGCTCGGTCTGATACCGCCTGTCCTGCTGATTGGCGGGGCGCTGGAGGCCCCTGGCGCTCCGGCCTTGGCCTCCCGCACGGGTGCCGACACTCAGGCCGCTGCTGCTGTGCGGGATGGCTCCGGGAATTCCAGCCCACTACGCGGGGAGGGCCAGTGAGCAGCCTCCCGGAGAGGTTCCCCAAGAAAGCCGTGCCGTCCGTTGATCTGCCTGTGGCTGCCCCGGCCACGGACGCTGAGGTGCAGTCGGTAACGCATGTGGTTTCTCGCTCTGCGCGAGATCGCGATGGCTGTCTCGAATTGCTGGATGCCTTGGGCCTGTTGCGCTCGGCGCTGGAGCGTCGGGGCCTGCTGGACGGCGAACCTTCTGCGAAGGGCAGGGATGAGGAGCAAGGGGAGTATGGCGGCGCGGAGCCCGCGAATGTCTGAGTCAGATGAATGTGCATCGGGCCGTGGACATCCGACTTGGCGGATAGGTCTGACGGCGATCTGCCTGGAATCGTTCCGTTGAGCGGATTGCTGGGCACCTGGCGGTCGGTTAGCGATCGACGAGCAGACCGTCCGCGATCCGGCCGTAGAGCCACCGCGCCGACCGGGCCAGTACCGGCCGGAGGGCGCTGGGCAACCCGCGCAGTCGCAGTTCGCCGCTCCAGACGACGCGGCAGCCCTCGTCCCACGGGGACACCTCGATCGTGGCCCACCCGGTGACGATCCGCCCCCGCTTCTCCAACCGGCACCGGCCGACCGTCCCGGCGGCAGAGCCGGGCGGCACCCAGCTCACGACACGCATCACGTCGTCGAACGCCAAGCGGCCCAGGCCCGTGCGGGCGACGAACGTGGTGCCCACCCCGGACGGAGGCGGCGTCGTCACGGTGATCGCGGTCAGTGGCACCAGCGCGGCATGGGCTTCCCAGCGCGTCAGCCGCCGCCATGCGGCTTCTGGGGACAGTGGTGTCGTGCGGTCGATCCGGAACAGTGCCACTGCCCCATGCTACGCAGCCGGAGCCCTCCGGGCCGGGAATGTCTCGCTCCGCTACGCGTCGAAATCGGTGGAGCGGGTGAGCTTCTCCCACGCCGCGAACTCCGCGCGGGCACCGGCGAGATGTGCGGACACGGCGTCCGCCGCATCGCTGCCGAGCAGCAGCCGCAGCGGGGTGTCCTCCGCGTCCAGGGCGGTGAGAATGGCGGCGGCGGCCTTGGCCGGATCGCCGGGCTGCCGGCCGTCGCTGTCCGTGAGCGACGCCCGCACCGGTCCGACCGTCTCCGCGTAGGCGGGGAGGGCCGCCGACTGGTGCAGTGCTCCCGGGCCGGCGAACCCCGTACGGAACGCACCGGGTTCGACGATCATCACCTTGATCCCCAACGGCGCCACCTCGGCGGCGAGCGCCTCCGACAGCCCCTCCAGCGCGAACTTCGTCGCGCAGTAGGCGGAGACACCGGCGAACGCGAACCGGCCGCCCATACTGGTCATTTGGACGATGGCGCCCGACCCGTTCCGGCGCATGTGCGGGAGCACGGCCCGGGTGAGCGCGGCCGGCCCGAACAGATGCAGGTCCATCAGATCGCGCAACTCCCGGTCGGTGGTCTCCTCGACCGCGCCGACATGCCCCCGGCCGGCGTTGTTGACCAGCACGTCGATCCGGCCGTGGCGCTCGATGATCTCCCGCACCGCGGAATCGATCGCGGCGGTGTCGGTGACGTCCAGCGGATACGCCTCCACCCGGCCCGGATGGGCCACGACGAGATCGTCCAGCGCCGCGGTGCGGCGGGCCGCCGCCACGACGAGATCGCCCGCGGCGACCGCCGCCTCGACGATCGCCCGGCCGAAGCCGCTGCTCGCCCCGGTGATCAGCCACACCTTGCTCATCCCTGTTCCCCTTTGATCGGCTTCGGTGCTTGCGGCACACAGCCTGCCGGTAAGTCGGCGCCCTGGTCCAAGAGTTGTGGTGATAGCCAATGGCTATGAGTGACCGTAAATGACGCTGGATGGTCATGAACGGGGGCCGGACGAGGTGGTTCAGCGGCCGAAGGCGGCCGTCGATGAGTGGTTTATTGCGTGGATATCCAACCTTCAGGTGAAAGGCTTCGCGAAACCTCCCCTTCCACCCCACCCTTCCCCGACGATTCGGAGCGCCACCGATCACCGGTGTGATCAACACAATGGGGTGGGCCGGCCCACGGGCCGGTAGCGGCAACCCCGCGGTATCTCAGCATGCCCACGGAACGCCGCGCCCACAGAAGGGGACCGAATCACAATGAACGTCAAGCTGCTCTCTGCCACGGCTGCCGCCCTCGCCATGGCCGGAGTCGTCGCCGGATCCGCTGCCGCGTACGCGACGGTGTCGGGGGACGGTGGAAACCGCATCGGCGTGGTGCGGGCCAACGGCAAAGCCTTCGTGAAGGAGGGCGGCCTGAGCGCGACCTGGGTCGAGGAGGCCGGGGACGTCAAGCAGGTCGTGCTGACCGGCAACCGCATTGGTGTCCTCAAAGGCAACGGCGACGCCTTCGTCAAGGAGGGCGGCCTGAGCGCGACCTGGGTCAAGGAGGCAACGGACGTCAAGCAACTGGCCCTTTCCGGCAACCGGATCGGGGTGCTGAAGGACACCGGCGAGGCGTTCGTGAAGGAGGGCGGCCTCAGTGCCACGTGGGTCAAGGAGGCCGGCAAGGTCAAGCAACTGGAGCTCTCCGGCAAGCGGATCGGCATCGTCAAGGGCAACGGCGACGCCCTCGTGAAGGAGGGCGGCCTGAGCGCGACCTGGGTCAAGGAAGCCACCGACATCGTCGACATCGACCTGGCCGGCAACCGCATCGGCGTGTTCAAGGGCACCGGCGAGGCGTTCGTGAAGGAGGGCGGTCTGAGTGCGACGTGGGTCAAGGAGGCCGACGACGTCATCCAGCTGGAGCTCTCCGGTAACCGCATCGGCGTCCTGAAGGACAACGGCGACGCGTACGTCAAGGAGGGCGGCCTCAGCGCGACGTGGGTCAAGGAGAGCGACAAGACGATCCAGATCGCGCTCTCCGGCAAGCGGATCGGCGTCCTCAAGGGCAACGGTGACCCGTACGTCAAGGAGGGTGGCCTGAGCGCCACGTGGGTCAAGGAGGCGAACGACGTCACCGAGCTGGCCTTCTCGTAACGGGGGAGGGGCGGGCCCCGGTCGGCGGTGGTGCCGACCGGGGCCTCGGCGCTTCGTCGCGGCCCCGCCGATCAAGGCAGTCACGGGAATTCAGGGGGAGTCGGTCGCGGTCGGATCGGGGGCGGCGACGTACTGCGCCACCCCGTTGCCGAGCGACCAGTCGACCGACGCGTTCTCGGTCACGGTGACGAACACATTGCGCGGCTCGGTCCCCGCGTATGCCTGGGCCAGCTCGGCGATCCTCCGGTAGAGGGCCTGTTTCTGCTCGGGCGTGCGTCCCGCGCGCATCGTGATCGCGATGTACACGATCCCGTCGTCGCGCTGTACGCCGAGGTAAGTGCCGTGGTGCAGCGTGCTGTTGACCCCGTCGTGGCCGACCAGGACCTGGAAGTGGTCGTCGGGCGGAATGTCGATCGTCTCGATCAGGGCCTCGTGCACGGCCCGGCCGAGCGCGTCGAGACGCTCGCGGTCGGCCCGCAGCGCGTCAATGCGGACGAAGGGCATGAGGGTCCTCCTCGTGGGGACTTGGGGCGGGGCGGGGGTCTGGGGCTGGCGGGGGCGCACACCGGATGTGTCTGGCGGATGCCTGCCCCAGCATCGTACATACTAGTAGTTACAGTCACGGGTGAGTGGGCCTCATCCTGCCGCATGACCCGGCGCAGGACGGCCGACCCGAGCCCGCCCGACGGCACCGGTCAGGGAATCAGACGCTGCTCCTTGGCCGCCGCGACCGCACCCGCCCGGGTCTCCACGCCCAACTTGGCGTAGATACGGACCAGATGGGTCTTCACGGTCGCCTCGCTGATGAACAGCGCACGGGCGATCTCACGATTGCCCAGGCCGCGGGCGAGCTGCGCGAGAATGTCCACCTGCCGCTCGGTGAGCGCGGCATGGGGCCTGCGCACGCGCTCCAGCACGCGGTCGGCCGCGGGCGCGGACAACACGGCCCGCCCCTCCGCGGCCGCGGCGATCGCGGCGAAGAGCTGCTCCGGGCGTTCTGCCTTGAGCAGGTAGCCGGTCGCGCCGACCTGGATGGCCCGGGTGACGTCGGCGTCGGTGTCGTAGGTGGTGAGCACGAGGACGCGGGTACCGGGCACCTCGGCGACGAGGCGGCGGGTGGCCTCGATCCCGTCGATGCCGGTGCCGAGGCTGAGGTCCATCAGCACCACGTCGGGCCGTTGCTGGGCGGCGACGGCCAGCGCCTCCTCACCGGTGGCGGCCTCGCCGACGACCTCGATGCCCCCTTCGGCGGAGAGCAGAGCGCGCAGGCCGGCCCGGACCACGGCATGGTCGTCGCAGAGCAGCAGCCGGACCCGTCGCTCCGGGACGGCACCGGGGGAGTGCGGGGTGGGGGGCATGCGGTCACTCCTCGTCCGGGGCGGGTGCGGTGCGGTCGGTCCGGAGGGGGACGGCCGCGGAGACGACCGTCCCCTCCCCGGGGCGCGACTCGACGGTGAGCGTTCCGCCGAGCTGCCGCAACCGGGCCTCCATGGCGGGCAGACCATGACCCCGGTGCGACGCCGTCCGCTGCGCGGCGCCCTGGCCGGGCGGGAAGCCGCGGCCGTCGTCGGCGATGTCGAGGACCACGTCCTCCTCCAGGTAGCTGAGGGTCAGCACGGCTTCGTCGGCGTGCGCGTGCTCCCGCACGTTGGCGACGGCGCCCTGGGCGACCCGCAGCAGACCCGCCTCGACGGCCGGCGGCAGCGGCACGGGCTCGCCGTCGATCCGGAAGCGCACGGCCGGTCCACCGGCCGGCCCGCCTGCCGCGGACCCGGTGGCGGACTCCCGCCGGGCCAGGGTGCGCAGGGCCTCGGGCAGCCCGCCACCGGCGAGATCGGCGGGCGCCAGGTCGTGGACGAACCGGCGCGCCTCGACGAGATTGCGTTCCGCGATCTCCGACGCGGTGGCCATGTGGCGGTGGGCCGCCGCCGGGTCCCCGTCCCAGAGCCGGTCGGCTGCCTGGAGCAGCATCAACTGGCTCGACAGCGACTGGGCGAGCGTGTCGTGGATCTCCATCGACAACCGCTCCCGCTCCGCCAGCATCCCGGCCCGCCGCTGGCTCGACGCCAGCACGCGACGGGTCTGCACCAGATCCTCGATGAGCGAACGCTGCCGCGCCGACTGCCGCTGCATGTGCACGAACACCGTCGCGGCCAGCCCCGCAACCACCGGCGGTACGACGACCAGCAGCGGATCGGGACCGTTGATCCGCACCTGCGCGACCACCACCAGGACGGTGAGCACGGTGATCAGCGCGAGCGCGGCACGCGTCGGGAGCAGTTGCAGCGCCGTGTAGACGATCGCCACCGCACTCCAGGCAAAGCTCGGTGCCTGGAGCACGAGGACCACCCATCCCAGGACGAACGTACCGAGCCAGGCACGCCGCCACGACGCCGGAATCTCCCCGTCCGCGGCCGGCCGGGCCACGTACGCCACCGCGAGCAGCGAGGTCAGCGCGATCACCCACCAGGTGTCGGGGGCACCGGGATGATGGGTCAAGAACCGGGCCATGGCGGCGATCAACAGCAGCACGAAGGAAGCCGAGATCACCGCCTCCATCCACCGGCCCGTCGAGCCGACGGCACCCCCGCCCCGCGGTCCGCCGCCCACCACTCCGGCACGACCACCGCTCACCTGCTTCACGTCCATCCTTGATTCGTAGCCCGGATTCCGGCCCCCACCCGTCATCCGATCGGTTGACACCGACGTCCTCCATCATGCTCCGCGACGCCATCCGCTCCGCCGACCGCTGCCGCCCCGATGCCGCCAAGGATGGAACCACCGCAACCACCGCGGACCGCGGGCCACCCGGCCCGGTCCGACGAAGAGGAGCAACCCCATGCAGATGCCGTCCAAGCACATCCGGATCATCACGGGCGCGACCGCGCTGGCCGCCGTCGGAGTCACCGCCGCCGGAGCCGTCGCCGTCGCCGCCCCGGAGAAGGGCGGCAAGGCAGCCGCAACCACCGCGGGCCAGGCAACGTCCCAGAACGTCGTCACGACCGACCACCTGACCGTCGCCGCGGCCTCCAAGGCGGCCCAGGCAGCGCTCGCCGCCGCGGAGAAGGCCGACCAGCACGTGTCGGTCTCCGTGGTCGACCGCAACGGCAACACCCTCGTCACGCTGCGCGGCGACGGCGCCGGCCCGCAGTCCTACAAGGCGGCGGAGGCCAAGGCGTTCACCGCGGTGTCCTGGAACGCGCCCACCTCGGCCCTGGCCAAGCGTCTGGAGCAGGCGCCCACCCTCAAGGACATCCCCGGCACCCTGTTCCTCGCCGGCGGTGCCCCCGTCCAGACCAAGGGCGCCCCGGTCGCGGCCGTCGGCGTCGCCGGCGCACCCAGCGGAGACCTGGACGAGCAGTTCGCCCAGGCCGGCGTCGCCGCACTCAACGGCTGACCGCACCGCCGCCAGGCACCACCTGCGCGAGGTCGCCGGCCACGACCCGTGATCCGGCGACCCACGGCAGCGACGCGGGGATGCCGGTGATCGTGGCTGCGACCGGTACGCCGAAGGAACTGCGTAACTCGGTGGGCCGCCCTCCGCCGACTCGGGGCCGGCGTCGCCTCGCAAGGCAGGTCGGATCCCGACGTATCCAACGCTTTGGACAGCGACGTCCGTTGCATGGCCGCCGCCGTCGTCAAGGGCCAGCTCCGCACGATGGGCGACAGCACCCTCAAACTGAACCCCACGAACCGCAAAAACAGTTGCCCCAGCCGACTTCTCCCAGGCAGAGTTCGATCGTGATCGGCTCCGAGACCGAGCCAAGGGATCCGCCGAGAACGCCGATTGATCCCCACCCCAGCAAGGAGTCGCTGTGCACGATGCCCACACCCCGGCCATCAGGGAGATCTCCGTGGCGGACAAGGGGGCTGGGCCCTACGGCATCGTGACCGGCCCCGACGGTGCCCTCTGGCTGACCCTCGTGCACGGTGGTCGCATCGCGCGTCTCACCCTCGACGGCGAACTCACGGAATTCCCCCTGGACTTGCCCACCTGTCGGCCCACAGTCATCACCGTCGGACCCGACCGCGCGCTGTGGTTCACCCGAACCCAGGACCACCGGATCGGCCGCATCACCGTCCACGGCGAAGCGACCTCCTTCCCCGTGCCGACGCCCGACAGCGGACCCTTCGGTATCACCACGGGCCCGGACGAGGCACTGTGGTTCACCCAGCTGAACACCGACCGCATAGGCCGCATCACCAGCACCGGAGAGATCACCGAGTTCGCCCTGCCCGTCCAAGGCGCCTTTGCCTCGACGATCACCACAGGCCCCGATGGCGCCCTGTGGTTCACCCTCAACCAGGCGAACGCGATCGGTCGCATCACCGTCGACGGCGACATCGACCTGCACCCACTGCCCACCCCGGGCGCCGCCCCCGTGGGCATCACCAGCGACGGCGCGGCCTTGTGGTTCGTCGAGATCGCCGCGGGCCTGATCGGCAGGATCACAACGGAAGGCCGGATCGAGGAGTTCCCGCTCCCCGACCGCACAGCCAAACCCCACGCCATCGTCGCGGCCTCCACCGGGGACTGCTGGTTCACCGAATGGGGAGCCAACCGCGTGGGCCGCATCACCGCGAGCGGCGAGATCACCGAGTACGACCTGCCGTCCCCGTCATCCGAACCGCACGGCATCACTCTTGGCCCCGACGGCGCTGCCTGGGCGGCCCTTGAGACGGGAGGAGTCGCGCGGGTGGCACCGTAGCCCCGGGACGAAGAACTGCCCAAGGCCGCCGGACTTGCCCCGTCTCGCGGTCGGGGGACCGGCTCCGAAGCCCTGGCACGGGGTAGCCGACCGCCGGCAGCGCCGATACCGTAACCGCGTGGATCAGGATGAACGGCTGTGTCACGCCTCGTCGTTCGGCGCGGCGGCAGTCGCGTACGCCGAGCACCGTCCGGATTACGCGCATGCCGCGGTGCGTTGGGCGCTTGAGGCCGCGCCAGGCTCGCGCGTGCTCGACCTCGGCGCCGGAACGGGCAAGCTGACCGCCACCCTGGTCGCGCTGGGTGCCGAAGTCATCGCAGTCGAGCCCGACCCGGCGATGCTGACCGAACTGCGCCGCTCACTCCCGGCCGTCCGCGCCCTGCCGGGCAGCGCCGAGGCGATCCCGCTGCCGGACGCGTCCGTCGATGCCGTGCTGGCCGGCAACGCCATGCATTGGTTCGACATGGCCGTCGCGGGACCCGAGATCGCCAGGGTCCTCGCCCCCAACGGCATCCTGGCCGGCCTGTGGAACCTCATGGACGACCAGGTCGAGTGGGTTGCCGGGCTCGCGCGGGTCAGCGGGAGCGCGGCCATCGGCCCGCGTGACACCCCCACCGGCTGGCGAGCCGAGACGGCCGGCGCACACCTTCCCAAGACCGGCGCGGCCGCCCGGTTCGGCTCACCGGAGCAGGCCGAGTTCCCGCACGGGCAGCGCCGCACCGCCGACTCCCTCGTCGAGACCCTCGCGACGCGCGCGGGGATGCTGGTCATGCCGGAACAAGAACAACAGGCCACGCTGGGCCGGATCCGCACATTCCTCGCCGGCAGACCGGAGACCGCCCGCGGCGCATTCACGCTCCCGATGCTGACCGGCGTGCTGCGCGTCCGGCAACTGTGAAGCAGCGCGTCGACGCCCGAGTCTGAGGCACGGCCGCGAGCACGCGGGGATTGGCCGCGGCGAGCGCGTCGACAGGCCGTGCCCACCGGCGACGAAGACCGCTCCGTAGCAGCGCCGTTGTCCCCGTTGCCTGGCGGGCGCCGCCATCGAGAAGCACCGCGCCGTGCCCGAAGATGCCTGGCCTTCGGGCCCGGCGCTCACCGTCAACGGCGCGTCATGCCTGCGCCGAAACCGAGGCAGACGACGGGTCGGAGGGGCGGGTGGCGTAGGCGAGGGCGGTGTCGCTCAGCGTGCCCTCCACGAGGTCGAGGAGTTCCAGGACCGCCTCGGCGATCGTGGCCGGCCCTTCGCCGGCCACGATGCGCCGGCCGATCTCGCTGTAGACCAGCGAGTGGAACCAGCCGATCTGACTGGCGACCACACGGGGCGTCTGATCGTCCGGGGTGGCGCCGGCCTCCTCGGCCAGGACGACGCCGAGCGCGTCGGTCATCTGCCGGCCGAGGTCCTCCAGCCGGGCGGTGAGAGTGGGCGCGGCCCGCATCATCTCGAAGACCCGGCCGAAGCCCGTGGTCAGGCCCACCGCGCGGTCACGGCGCCGCAGTTCGTCACGGAGGTGGGCGAGGACGGCCCGCGCCGCGGACTCACCGGGCCGGCGGGCCCGGACGATAGCGGCGAGCCGTTCCGGAGATGCCTGGTCCGGCGGCAGGACCAAGTCCTCCTTGGACTCGTAGTAGTTGTAGAGGGTGTTGACCGACACATCCGCAGCTGCCGCCACCTCCGCGATGGTGACGCGATCGAATCCCCGCTCCACGAAGAGGCCGATGGCCACCTCCGAGATGCGTTGCCGTGTCTGCCGCTTCTTGCGCTCCCGCAGTCCTTCACCCATGAGCCAACCCTAACCCCGGCATCGAAGCGCACTGCATCTTTGCATCACGTTACGTTTTCGTCGTCCCGCGCGCCCTCAGGCACTCCGCGCCGAGTCAGCGGAGCGACGGGGGACCGGGGCCGGGGCCAGCCGCCGCACACGCGGCGCAGGCCCGGGAAGAGCCTGCCTGACCCCCTGCCACACCCTCGGCGTGCGGACCACGGCGACCTCGTCCCGCCCAACATCCACATCGACGCAGCCGGCAGGCCGGTCGCGGTGCTCGACTTCGGCTTCTACACGACCGCAGGCGACCCGGCCTTCGAGGCCGCTGTCACCGCTGCCGTCTGGGACATGTACGGTCCCTACGCCGAGGAGCACACCGCGGAACTCACCGGGCTCTTCGCCCGCGAGCTCGGGTACGCGCCGGAGACCCTCACCGCCTATCAGGCCGCATACGCCCTCACCACCTATGACCTCTTCGGCCTGGACGACAGCGACGGGCACTTCCGGTGGTGCGCAGAACAGCTACGCCGCAACGCCGTGTTCAGCGCCTGAAGTGGGGAATCGAGTGAGGTGAATCGCCATCGCGGCCGGGTTGTCGCAGCAACTCGATTGAAGCTGTGGGCAGTTCGGGTCGGGGATGCCGAGTCGGGCGGTAAGCCGCCCTGACAACGTCGGGACGAGCCGGCACTGTCAGGTGGTCGGGGCCGGCCAGTGCTCTGACCGCGAAGGTTCGCCGGGGCGCGGCGGCTTCGCCTCGATAGTCTGCACGGCATGACCGACTCCTACGCGAGCTCCGACGATGCCGCGGTCGCGATAGCCGGGGCGCGGGCCGGCGCGGACGTGGTCCGCACCATGTACGGCCGGCGGCTCAACCGGATCGACAAGGGTGCCGGGGACTTTGCCACCGCCGCCGATGTGGAGGCAGAGGAGGCGATCCTCGGCGTCATCCGTGCCGCACGGCCCGATGATGCGGTGCTCGGTGAGGAAGGCGGGCAGCGGGGTGCCGCCGACGCCGTGCGCCAGTGGTTGGTGGACCCCCTGTGCGGCACGCTGAACTACGCCGTCGGCAACATGCTGGTGGCCGTCAACGTGGCGCTGCGTGAAGGGGCGGCGGCGGTGGCCGACCCGTTCAGCGGCGAGGTCTTCTTCACCGATGGGGAGAACGCCTGGGTGCGGAATGACGGTGCCGAGGACGCACGGCTGACGCCCACGCCGTCCACCGGATTGGTGGACGTCAATCTGGATCCGCCGTTCCCGAGTGCGCCGGGCTTCCGGGCCGTGGATCTGCTGGCCCGCCCTGAGTTCGTCGAGCGTTTCCGGCCGCGCGTCGTGTCCACGACGCTGGCGCTGGTCTGGGTGGCTGCGGGCAAGCGCGCCGCGTATGTCACCGATGGCGGCGACCTCTCCGGGAGCGTGCATTTCGCGGCCGGTATCGCTTTGTGCCGGGCTGCCGGCTGCGTTGTCACCGGGATCGACGGCGCCCCGATCGGCAAGGCCGGTCGTGGACTTGGTCGCGGACTTGTGGCCGCCGCCGACGAGGAGACCCACGGGCTGCTGATGTCGATGATGCGCGGCCGAAGCTAGTCCAAGCCCCCCGCGGGCGAGGCGGGGTTGCCTGTGGCTCGCCCCGCTGCCGCTCGGGATCGGCCTGGGCGCGCCGCTTCCCCGGTTGGGCGCCGCGGCGCCCCGCCACCTGGCCGCCGCGACAACGCGCACCCTGGTCGCCCCGGCCGCCGCGGTCCTGGTCATGCGCGTGACCGCATGGAGCGGCGTCGCCGACCACCTCACCGGCATCGCCGGCGCCACCCTGGGCCTGTACTACTGGCTCACTCTGGGATTCCTCGCACTCCGCCTGTGCACCCTCGTGGCCCGCACCGCGGGAACGGCCTTCCTGGCGACCGCATGTCGGCTGTCCACGGCCCTCCTATGCGTCGGGGTGGCGCTGTCCCTCGCTGCGGGCCAGAGTCTCCTCGCCCTTGTCCGGTCCGGCCCCCGGGCGGGCCTCCTCGCCCAGGCCGCGACGCTCGGCCTCCCGGCGGCCGCGGCCATGAGCGCGCCGGCCGCGATCTGCGGCGGAAGCGGGCGTAGCACCCGGCGCCGCGCGCGGATCTGGCTGCGGCGCGCCGGGCTCGGAATCGATTGCACTGACCCGGCCGAGCTCGGCGTTCCCGCAGGTGGCACCCGCGTCGACGGCGCCGGCCGAGGGCCGGTTTCGGTGGGACGCCCGGATGTCACCCTGATGAGGAATTGCAGAATTTCGCAATTGGTTAGATGCTGTTTTGGCTGTGCCCGTAGGTAGCCGCGGGCACAGCCTGGCGTGCGCGCCCTGAACGGGGCGCGGTAGGGAAGCCCGAGGGGTTATGTCTGTTCCGCTGTACCAGGCCAAGGCCGAGTTCTTCCGCATGCTCGGGCATCCGGTGCGGATACGGGTACTGGAGCTGCTGCAGGACGGACCGAAGCCGGTGCGGGACCTCCTCACCGAGATCGAGGTCGAACCCTCGGGCCTGTCCCAGCAGCTCGCGGTGTTGCGCCGCTCCGGCATCGTCACCGCGAAGCGGGAGGGCACCACGGTCATCTACGAGCTGGCCGGCGGGGACGTCGCGGAGCTGATGAAGGCGGCGCGGCGGATCCTGACCGAGATGCTGGCCGGAAAGAACGAGCTGCTGGCCCAGCTGCGGGAATCCGGGAGCACCGTGCGATGACCTCAGGGATCAACCGGCTCCGGAACCGGGTCTCCGCGCTGCTGCCGGCCCGCGCGGATCTGGCGGACATGGGGCGGAATCCCCGGCGCGACCTGCTGGCCGGACTGACCGTGGCCATCGTGGCGCTGCCGCTCGCCCTCGGCTTCGGCGTCTCCTCCGGCCTGGGCGCGGAAGCCGGACTGGCGACCGCCGTGATCGCCGGTGCGCTCGCCGCGCTCTTCGGCGGATCGAACCTCCAGGTCTCCGGGCCGACCGGCGCGATGACGGTGGTGCTGGTGCCGATCGTGGGGGAGTACGGACCGACCGGCGTCCTCACGGTCGGCCTGATGGCAGGCGTTCTGCTGGTCGCCCTGGCCGCACTGCGGGCCGGGAAGTACATGCAGTACGTGCCGGCGCCCGTCGTGGAGGGGTTCACGCTGGGCATCGCCTGCGTGATCGGACTGCAACAGGTCCCGAACGCGCTCGGCGTCCCCAAACCCGACGGCGACCGGGTCCTCGTCGTCACCTGGCGCGCGGTCGAGGAGTTCGTGAAGGCCCCGAACTGGACCGCGATCGGCTTCGCCGTCGTCGTGGCCGCCGCCATCTTGCTCGGGGCCCGGTGGCGGCCCACGGTGCCCTTCTCCATCGTCGCGGTGATCGCTGCCACCGCCGTGGCACAGGCCGCCGGCCTGGACGCGGCGAAGCCGATCGGCGCCCTGCCGTCCGGACTGCCCGCGCCCTCGCTCACCTTCCTCGACCCCGGTGCGCTGGGCTCGTTGATGGGCCCGGCGGTGGCCGTGGCGGCGCTGGCCGCACTGGAATCGCTGCTGTCGGCCTCGGTGGCCGACGGCATGACGGTCGGCCAGCAACACGATCCCGACCGGGAGCTGTTCGGACAGGGGCTGGCCAACATCGCCGCCCCGCTGTTCGGCGGCGTGCCGGCGACCGGCGCCATCGCCCGCACCGCGGTCAACGTCCGCACCGGCGCACGCTCACGACTGGCCGCCCTCACCCACGCCGCCGTCCTCGCCGCGATCGTCTTCGCCGCGGCACCACTGGTCGCCAAGATCCCGCTCGCGGCCCTCGCCGGGGTGCTGCTGGCCACCGCGATCCGCATGGTCGAGGTCGGCTCACTGAAGGCCATGGCCAAGGCGACCCGCTCGGACGCGCTGATACTCGTCCTGACAGCCGTCGCGACCCTGGCCCTGGACCTGGTCTACGCCGTCCTCATCGGCCTGGCCGTGGCCGGCGCCCTCGCACTGCGCGCGGTCGCCACCCAGGCCCGCCTCGACCGGATCCCACTGGACCACGCCGACCACAGCGTCGAGGAACACGCCCTGCTGGCCGAGCACATCGTCGCCTACCGCCTCGACGGCCCGCTGTTCTTCGCCGCGGCACACCGCTTCCTGCTCGAACTGACCGACGTGGCCGACGTCCGGGTGGTGATCCTGCGGATGTCGCGGATCTCGACGATGGACGCGACCGGAGCACTCGTGCTCAAGGACGCGGTGACCAAGCTCCAACGCCGCGGCATCCTCGTCCTGGCCTCCGGCATACGCCCCGGCCAGCGCCGGGTCCTGGACTCCGTCGGCGCCCTGGAGCTGCTGCGCCACGAGGGCCGCGACCACGCCACCACACCCGAGGCCATCCAGGCCGCCCGGGGCCACCTGGAGCGCGCCGGAATCCTGTCCACCGCGTCCACTCCGAAGGCCGCAACCCCCCATGAGGAACACGTCCGATGAGCACGCCCGCCAGCCCCCTGCACATGACGGAACTGTCCGGCGGAGAGGCGCTGTGGCTGCTGGAGGGCAGCACACTGGGGCAGCTGGCATACGTCCAGCGGGAGCAGGCCGCCATCCGGCCCGCCCGGCACGTATGGGAGTACGGCCGCCTGGTCGTGCGCACGCCCGTGCCGGCCAAGGCGGTCCCCCCGACAGCGACCTACGTCGCGGACGAGATCGATCCGAAGACCGGCGCCGGCTGGACCGTCAACCTCACCGGCCCCGTCGATGTGGTCTGCGAGCCCCACGAGGCGGCGCACTACCGGCGCGCGCTCGCCGGTTGGGTACATGGTCCCCATGACACCCTCCTGCGGTTGCGGCCCCAGACGATCACCGGCTTCCGCCTCACCGGCACGGAGGCGTGATGTTCACCCCGCTGGCGAAGCTGCCCTACCGGCACGTCCTCACCCTGCCCACCGACCCCTCCGCCGTCCGGATAGCCCGCGAAACCGCCGAACTGACGCTGAACGCCTGGGGGATCGGCCTCCGCCACCCCACAGTGGACCCGGCCCTGCTGATCCTCAGCGAGCTGGTCACCAACAGCATCCGGCACGCCGCCGCGCTCTCCCCGCAGGTCACCGTGATCTACGGGGCCAGCCGGGACCGCCTGGTCGTCGCCGTCCACGACGCCCACCCCTACCAGCCGCCGCTGGAGAAGCCGATCGACGACAACGACGGCGGCGGGCTGGCCACGATCAAGGAACTCGTCCTCGACCTGGGCGGCACGGCGCTCGTCCGACCGGACACCCCGGCCGGCGGCAAGGGCATCTGGATTACCCTCCCCCTCTGAACCAACCGGCCGCCCTACAAGGGAGTTCATCGTGACCATCGAATGGCGCTACACGATCGAGGAGAACCTCGGCATCCTGTCCGTCGCCGGCTTCCTGGGCCCGGACGCCGCGCCCCGCTTCACCGGTGCGGTCGGCTGGGTCCTGGCCCGGGGCACCGGACCGGTCATCGTCGACCTGAGCGAACTGCGCAGCTGGTCGGGCGAGGGACAGCTGGCCATCGCCAACGCCGCCCGCCAGCTCACGGCGGCGGGCCGCAGCCTGGAACTGGCCGCGATCCCCGCCGACGGCTCCCTCGTCCCGCCCGGGGACCACCCGCCCATCCCGGTCCACGCCGACCTGGCGACCGCACGCGCCGCCCACAGCGCGCCGCGGAACGACGAACAGGAGGAGGGGCGCCACGAGTGGCGCACCGCCGGCTGGACCGCCGGGGCCGATCACGACGCGTAGAAGACGCACAGAAACAGGCAGGTGGCTATCCGCACCGGCCCCCACACGTACCGGGCCAATGCCGACGTTCACGACAACCGAGATCTCCACTGCTGCAGGCAGCGGCTCCGCGGCCCCGCCCCCGCGTGCGGTTCGGCCCGGTTCCGCACGCGAGGATGGGTCGTATGTTCTTGATGAGTGGATGGATGCGATGCGCCGGGCTCCGGCCGGTGGGGGAGTGCTGTCGCCTCGGGACGGTGGCCGCACGATGAGTACGCCCCTGTACCGGCTGAAGGCCGAGTTCTTCAAGGCGCTCGGCCATCCCGTACGCATCCGCGTCCTGGAATTGCTGAGCGAGCGCGAGCACGCGGTGGCCGAGATGCTGCCGAAGGTCGGCGTCGAACCGGCGAACCTCTCCCAACAGCTGGCCGTCCTGCGCCGGATGAACCTGGTCACGACCCGCAAAGCGGGCTCGACCGTGCACTACTCGCTGACCAGCCCGCACGTGGCCGAACTGCTCAAGGTGGCCCGGACCATCCTGTCCGGGGTGCTGGCCGGACAGGCGGAACTGCTCGCCGACCTGCAAGCCGGGCAGGGCAGGCCGTCCCCGTAGGGGACCCATGACCGGCGGCCGTCTCCCGGGAGTTTGGACAGCACTCTGCGAACGGGAGGCGGCCGCCTTCAGCGAACGCCGGTGGCGGGCGGCTCGACAGGCGTTGCGGTTACGGACATTCCCCGACTCGCAGTGCGGCACGAAAACCCATTGCGCACAGGCGCCGGCGAAAGCCAGAGTCTTGCCCATGAGTGCGATCTCCGTGCGCCCTCTGGGGGCTGAGGACTGGAACCTTTACCGTGCCGTTCGTCTGGCGGCCCTGTCGGACACCCCTGAGGCGTTCGGCTCCACCCTGGGCCGCGAGCAGGGGTTCACGGAGGACACATGGCGCGAACGCCTCGCGCGGCGCAACCAGTTCCTTGCCGAGGACGGCGACAAGGCATGCGGACTGATCGGTGTCGTCCAGGTTCGTCCCGGCGTCGCCGAAATCGTGTCCATGTGGGTGCACCCCGCCGCAAGAGGGCGCGGGGTCGGCGACCTCCTGGTGCTGCAGGCCCTGCGGTGGGCGCGCGACCATGACTGCCCCCAGGTGGGGTTGTGGGTGACAGAGGGAAACGACCGTGCGGAGCGCCTCTACGCCCGTCACGGCTTCCAACGGACGGGGGCGGTGCAAGCCGTGCGAGAGGGCGAGGACGGACAGGAGTTCGCGATGGTGCGTGCCGGTGGCATGGACCACCAGGCATCCTCGGCGCGACCCTCGGCCTCGGCATAGCCGAACTCGTCCAGACGCGATACGACCTTGACGGCGCGCACCGTGAGGCCGGCCCAACCTGACCGATCCGCCCGGGCGTTGGTATCAGGCCGAGCTCATGGGCACGCACGGTGAGGCGGTTGTGGCCGCCGGTGAAGCCGGGCTGCGCGGTCATGGCTGCGATCAACAATCCCTCTGGGGCTCGAAAGCCCCGGTCATACCTGCATAGGCCTCAGCAAGGCCCTTCTCGTTGTCCGAGGCGGATCCGGTCCCTCGAACGATCTCCCCGTCCAGGCGCGAGGCGAAATAGACCGCATTGCACATCCACCGCAGTCTGACGAAAACGCCGAGGTGACCGAGTTCCTCGGTGACCTCAGGAGACACCTGCCGGTAGCCGTCCAGGACCCAGGCCAGCAGGCGCGGTTGGCGGTTCGTGATCACCGCCAGGCTGCCCAGGTCGTAGAGCAGCGGAGCCTGCGTCGCGGCCGACCAGTCGACGAGACCGTCCTGATCGCCGGGCTCGTCCCGCAGCCGGAAACCGTCCAGCCCCGGATCGCCATGCACCACACCGACCCGCAGGTGCGCCCGTGCCGAGAGGCTGCGGGCGTCGTCCAGGGCGCGCGCCGCCGCGTCGCGGACATGCACCGGCATGGGAATGTCCCGCAGGCAGTCATCGGCCCATGTCCAAGGCCATGCGAAGTGCTCGCTCAGCGCCGTCGCCTCCGCTCCGAGCGCCCGGTGCGCGCGAGCCAGCGTCGCTCCCACCCGCCGTGCCTCCGCCGGCGACGTGGCGGCCGGCGGCCGGCCGGGAACGTACCGGAGCAGCGCGAGCACCCCTTCGGGCAGCTCCACGGCCAGGCTCCCATCCCGTGCCGGAACGGGCGGGCCGCTGGAGAAGCCACGGGACGCGGCCGCCGCGGCCACCCGCAGCCCGCCGCGGAACGCATCGGCGTCGCCGGTGTCGACGAGCTTGGCCACATACCGGTCGGCGCCGCCGTCGACGCCGGTCAGGTGGATGAGCCAGGTGATCGAGTTCCAGCCGCCGGGTAAATCCTCGATCGATGCGACGGAGCCGTCCCAGTGAGCGAGCACGGTCCTCAGTCGATTCGCGTCCATGCCTGTTCCTCTCCCAGATGAGGTCGGCCCGCCACACTACTGAGGATTTCTCTCGGCGTTGACGGCCCGTCTGGTGACGTGATGCCGTGGACACGGAGAACAAGACGGGACCGATGCGAGTGGGCCGTCCGCGGTGGAGGGCAGTCGCCTCGCAGGGCTCCGGCACCTGAGCGAAAAGAAGGTGCGCGCAGCCGATGCCGGTTGGCAAGCTGTGCCGATGACCCCTGAAGAGACCTCCCGGATCGCTCATACCGAGCACCCGATCAAGTCTCCGCTGGACGACGACTCGGTCGGTCGACTGCTGGAACGCGGGCTCCCGAGGGGCGACGAGCGGGTGCTCGACCTCGGTTGCGGCGGAGGGGAATGGCTTCTGCGCGCCCTGGCCACACGGCCGCGCCTGCACGCCGAGGGCGTGGACCTCTCCGAAGTCGCCCTGGCCCAGGCTTCCGCCGCCGCGCGCGAACGCGGCGTTCAGGAGCGCCTCGTCCTGCACCACCAGAAGGCCGAGGACTTCGTCTCCACAGAGCCGTTCGACGTGGTCCTCAGCTTCGGAGCCACGCATGCCTTCGGCGGCCTGCTCCCCACCCTCGCCGCGGCCCGCAGGCACCTGGCTCCCGGCGGCCGTGTCCTGGTCGGTGAGGGATTCTGGGAGCGCCCGCCGTCGCAGGAAGCCATCGAGATGCTCGGGGACTTCACCGACCTGGCGACCACCGTGGACCGGGTCGTCGCCGACGGATGGACCCCTGTCGATGGGCACGTCAGCACACGTCGCGAGTTGGACAACTACGAGTGGGCCTGCTGGGGTTCGCTGGCCGCATGGGCCCTGGACCACCCCGCCGATCCCGACAGCGCGCACGCGCTTGCGACAGCCACCATCCGCCGCCAGGAATGGCTGCGCGTCTACCGGGACACCTGGGGCTTCGTCTCCCTGGTACTGCGCCAGACGCCCGACCGCGCCTGAACCAGCCCTCCTGCGCGAACCGGTCCGGGCGGAGCACTGCCGGGCGGTATGGAGCCAGACGGTCCTGTTCGGACTGGTAGGAGCACGGGACCCGCAGGCGGATCCCGTGCTCAACCGGGGCCGTGCCGGCGGAGGATGTGTTCGCGGCCGGCACGGGCACCCGGGCAGTCCTGTCGGTCAGGGAGTGGCGATGGTGCCCTTAAGCTTTGCGGCGGTGGTGCCGGTGCCGATGGTGATGGAGCCGTCCACGTGGCGGCCGACGGTGGCGTTCTGCTGGGGCTTGAGCCCCAGGGTGTACACCAGGCGCTTGCCCTTGGGGTCCTTGGCGGGGTTGCCGACCTTGAAGTCGTGGTCGAAGGTCAGGGTCTTCTTGTCGGCGCTGATCTGCACCTGAAAGGCGCCTGCCGCACCCGAGACGGCGTTGCCGCTGCCGTAGTAGGCGTAGGCCGCGTAGCCGTCCCATTCAAAGCCGCTGGGTGCCGTGAGAGTGTGCTTCAGGCCGCCGGTCTTGATGGTCTGGGCCGTCGCGCTCTCGACGATGACGTTCATGTAGACCGATTCCCCGCCGGGCCTGCCCTCGAAGCTGCCGTCCTGGCGCACGATCACCTGCTGGGTGCCGGACGGGCTGGTGGCCGGGACCTCGATCGTCACGGGGTCGGTGTCCTCGGCGCCCGCATCGATGATCGTGCCGATGAGCTTCCCGGTGTCGGTGGACACGTCGCTCTCGATGGTGACCTTGCCATCGTCATGCCGGCCGACCTGGGCGTTCTTCTCCGGCGTGAGGCCCAGGGTGTACACCATGCGCTTGCCGTTGGGGTCGAGCTCAAGGTTGTCCACACTCAGCGCGTTGATGAACGTCAGCGTCTTCCCGCCGTCGCTGATGTGTGCCTGGAGAGCACCCGAGCTGCCCGTGACGGTACCGGAGGCGCCGTACGTCGCGTAGGCGGCGTAGCCGGACCAGACATATCCCGCGGGGGCCTTGAACGTGTGCGTCAGGGGATCGGTGTCGACGTGCCCGGTGGAGGCGCTTTCGACGGCGACGTTCACATATGCCGTCTCGTCCGAGCCCGATTTGCGCTCGATGGCGTTCTGCTGCCACACCTTCAGCAGCGTCCGGCTGAACTTGGCGATGATGTCCGCGCTGTTCGAGCCCCCCTCGGGGCTTCTGAACTGCGTGACGATGCTCCCGTCCGCCCCCTTGAACCCACTGAGTTCGACCTTGTACGCCGCACCGTTGACCCGGACGTTCTCCGCCGAGACGAAGGAGGGCAGATCGACCAGGTCGTCGTCGACCGGCGAGGAGCCGGTGGTGTTCGGCGTCTCGAAGTGGTTGAAGGTGAAGTGCAGGTCGGCAGGGGGGTTCCCCTCGAACTCGACTTTGACGTCGAGGTACACGTCGAACTTCTCCTGCGGGATGTTCGTCGGCTGGTTGTGATGGGTGAACGTGCCCAGGACGAATTCCGTGCCGTCGAGTTTCGCCTCGACCGGGTGACCGTTGAACTCGTACCCGCTCCCGGAACTCCCGCCCCACTTGATGTAGTTGGTGTTCAGGCCGGTGACCCTTCCTGCCGAAGGGTCCATCGTGATGGTGGGCCACGTGCCTGACGTCGTGATCGTGCTCATTTCGCTTGGGTCTCCTTTGGCTACCACGAGCGTCGAACGCTCGGGATTCCTTACGACTTGCTCCCCATGCGGCCTCTCGGATGAGTCGGCCACGGCTGTGCGCCCCGGGGCTCGCGCTGCTCCGGTGACGCGTGAGGGGCGCGTGTTGCTACCCCTTGCTCAGGAATGCTGTGAGCGGGATGCTCCGTTGCCGCCCGTTCATGGAGAAGGCGGCCTTGCCGACCGCGGGGCGGGTGCTGTCGGTGTTCTGGACGGTGAGGGCATCGGCGACGTCGATGCCCAGGCTGAGGACCGTCGTGTGCTGCGCGAGCACGTCCAACGGGCCGCCGTCCCGGTGCCCGGGGACGCGCAGGGTCGTCCCGCCGGCCGCCGGCTCACACCTCAGGTGCGCCGTGGTGCCGAGCTTGCCCTGATGGTCGTAGGTCGACAATTCGGCGGCACCCGTGAAGGTGAATCCCTGCGGGGCCGTGAACCGGTTCTTCGAGAGGTCGGCACGCTTCTCCGTGGTGATCGCGACGCAGATCCTGGCCATCAGGTCCTTGGGGCGCACGGCGGCCGGTCTGTTCTGCTGCTCGATCGACAGCCCGTCGACGACCCGACGTGCCGGGTCTCCTCCGTCGGCGGTGGCGCAGGTGGGCCCGTCGCCGGTGCCCAGGGGAGCGGTGGTGACCCGGGTGATCATCGGCCCCAGCGATCCGGAGTCGGTTTCGGAGATGAACGCCAGCTTCGCCGGGCTGTTCATCGGGACGAAACTCAGGCTCACCGGCTCCCAACCCTTCTCCGGCGGCGCGAAGTACCTCACGATGGGCTGGACCGAGGCACCGGTGATTTCGACGCGGTAGCTCTGGTCCTCGGGCTCCACGCCCTCGTTGTCGATATCGGAGTCCGGAGCGTGCTGCCAGCGGATGGTGACCTCGCGTCCGGGTGCGACGGCGAGGCTCTGCCAGACACCGTTGACCGCCGCCCGGACGTTGCTCGCGGCGCGGAGTTCCAGCGCGCAGTCACCGGTCGGGGTGTCGGCGCGGTCCCTGCCGTAGACCGACACCCTGCCCATGGCGGTCCACCCCTTCAGCTCCCAGGGCCGCTTGTAGGCGTCCTTGCCGGGGAGCGTCGCGCATCCGTCGTCCTCCAGGCCGTCCAGTCGGAAACCGGGGTTGAGGATCACGGGCGACGTCGCTGCTGAGGTCATGTGACCGGCTCCTCCTGAACGGTTCCTCGACTCCGGGGGAGCCTGGTTCTCGGACGCTGAATCCCATCGCCGCGGGCCCGCACTGGCCCCGGGCTCACAGGCAGCGGGCCACGCCTCCCTCAGTACAGGCTAGAAATGCCTCCAAATAGGCGCAAATCGACACCAGTACATCTGAAATTGGGCACTGCCCACATAAAGTCGTGTTCGCTGCAACCGACAACGTGATGTGTCGCCCGGGAGAGCGGAGGCCATGAAGACCGTCTCGCACGACGCCGCAGCCCCCCAACCACCCACAGCCACCGCCGCGGTAGCCAGATCGTCACCCGCACGACCGGCGTCCGCACCGGAGTTGCTGGCCGACGCGGTCCAGCGGGCCGGACTGTGGGACCTGCTCGCCGAGCGAACCCCCGCAGGCGATCCGGCCGACGTGAGAGTGCTGCTCACCCCCCAGACATCCGGGTACCGCGACGCCACGACAGCGGTGGACTCCGCACTGCTGGAATGCCTGATCGACATGTTGCACGCGCGCGGCTACCGCCATGTCGCGGTCGGAGCCGCCGGCCACTGCCCCGGCATCTGGTCCGGGCGGCCCGACCCGACCGACGCCCAGGACGCCTGCCGGCGGCTCGGATACAGCGGACTGACCCCCCAGGGCAACGCCTACCCGATCGTGGACCTGTCCGAGGACCTCGCGCCCGCAGACTTCCCCCTCACCGGCGTCCTGCACGGCAGCAGCATGGCCCGCGCCTGGCTGGACGCGGAGTTCCGCATCAACATCGCGAAGAACCTCACCCACCCCGAGTTCGGTTACGCACTCTGCCTGGCCAACCTCTTCGGCGTACTGCCCCACCCCGACCGACACCACCACTACCGGGCCCGCCGCGACGGCGCCGAGGTCATCACCGAACTGCTGCGCCGCTACCCACCCGACTTCCACCTCATCGACGCGGTGGTCAGCAGCCACGGCCTCGCCGGAGCGCACACCCCGCTCCCGATCCGGACCGACACCGTGATCGCCTCCCCGGACGCCGTGCTGGCCGACGTCGTCGGCGCGATCCTCATGGGCGTCGACCCCGCACTGTCACCACTGATGGCCGGCGCCCTCGCGGAGATCGGCCTGCCGCCCGCCTACCACGTCGACGGCGACCTGACGCCCTATCCGCAGTGGCGCAACCCGCCCCCGGTGGCCCTGGACGCCATGCGGCGACTGTCCAGCGACGGCCGCCTCCACCGGCTCCTGGCCGCCTCCGCCACCGCCGACCCCGACGCCGTACGGGACGACGACCCCCTGCTCGCCAAGGTCTCCACCGGCCTGACCGCCCTCGCCCGCAACGCCGACGGCAACCCGCTGGCCCTCGGTGCCCTGGTGGGCCTGCTCGGCACGGCGGGCGCCGGTGAATCCCTCGTCCGTGCCTGGCGGGCCGGCTACGCCAAGCACGCGGTCCACCGCCGCGACGTCTCCCTCGGACTGGACCTGGAGAACTACACCGACCACGACTACGACGCCCTCGACGGATACCTGGAGCCGATGGAACGACTGATCGACGCGATCCCCGCCGACTTCCTGGACATGCGGTGGCGCCACCTGGACGGCTCGGTGCTCTTCGGCTGCGACCGATGCGTCAACGCCCCCTTCGAGGCGTTCACGGCCCGGGTCGACATCAGCCGGTCGATCAGCTACATGACCGACTACCTCGGCGGGCGCATCGAAGTGGTCTCCCGCGACACCGAGGGCCGACCGGTGCGGCAGGCCGAACGCAACCTGTATCTGCAACAGCCCAACTACATGGCCTTCTACGGCGGCGAACCGATCGACGTCTGCAAGCTGGAGTCCATCCGGCGCACACCGGACATGCAACGGATCGCCTGGCGCACCGTCCGCAGCCCCAACGGCTCGGCGGAGTACGACGACGGGTCCGTCACCTTCCGCGCCGCCGACGGCGGCGGGCGCACACGCATCACCATCCGGGTCCGCCAGCGGTTCACGCTCCCACTCGTCTGGCAGGCGATCCGCCCGGACAACTGGCCACAACTGCGCGACCCCCTCACCCAGGACGCCTACCGGCGCTTCTTCACCCGCACCCTCGACAACTTCGAAGCACGCTACGAGGGCCGGGAATACCGGATCGGCCGCCTTGAGGAAACCGCCGACGACGGCGCCGAAGAACTCCCGACACGCCGCCTGACCGACATGGTCCACACCGCCCGGGCCCTGGCCGGCCAGGCACTCACCACCGTCCGCACTCCGGACCACATCGACGCCGACGGCTTCCAGCACTTCACACCGGGCCGGACAGCGGCGCGAACGGAGTTCCTCCAGGAGATCCGGGAGTCGCTGCGGCCGGCGTTCACCGGCTTCCGCAAAGGGCTGCGGGAGGCCGTGGCCCGCGACATGCGAGACGGAGAACGGCCATGAAAGCCTCGGTCACCGGAGCCAGCGGCCTCATCGGCAGCCATCTGACCCGCGCCCTGCACACCGCGGGCCACCAGGCACGCGCCGTCGTGCGCCACGGCAGCGATCTGCGCGGCCTGCACGCCCTGGCCGGGGCGGACGTACCACTGGCCCATGCCGACCTGCGCGACCCCGCCGGTCTGCGCACCGCACTCGAAGGGTGCGACACGGTCTTCCACACCGCCGCGGTCTTCGCCTACTGGGACGTGACCGTCGAGTACCTGACGCGCGTCAACGTGGCGGGCACCCGCCACGTGCTGCAGGCCGCCGCACAGGCCGGTGTCCGCCGCGCGGTGGTGACCTCGTCATCGATCACCTGCGGCTCCTCCGAAGGCCCCACGTCACGCGACGAAACCGGAACGCCAGGCCACGAATACCTCCCCGACTACTTCGTGGCGAAGCTGCGGCAGGAGCAGGCCGCACTGGTGATGGGCGAGGAACTCGGCCTTGAGGTCGTCGTGGCCTGTCCGACCATCGTCGTCGGCGGCCCCGACCACCGCCTGGTCCCGAGCAACGCGCTGATCACCCGCTACCTCAAGGACCCCCTGCGCACCACGTATCCGGGCGGCTGCAACATCGTCTCCGTCCAGGACGTGGCCGCCGGGCACCTGCTCCTCGCCGAACACGGCACCGCCGGCGAACGGTACGTGCTGGGCGGGGAGAACTGGACATGGCGCACGATCCACCGGGTCGTCTCCGAACTGTGCGGCACGACCGGCCCCTGGGCCACCACCTCGCACACCGCCGCCTTCCTCGCCGCCACGCTCGACGAGATGCGGGCACACCTCACGGCGAAGGCACCCGCGACAACGCGCGCCGAGGCCCGCACCATGGGGCGCTACTACTGGTACGACCACGACAAGGCGGCCGCGCTCGGCTACGCCCCCAGACCCGCACGCCGGGCGCTCGTCGAGGCGCTCAGCTGGCTCCTGACCAGCCCTCACCTGCCGCCGAACGTGCGCTCCGGACTGAAACCGGTACCGGAGGTCATCAGCGCACGCGAGTTGGTGGCCGCCCCGCTCGATGCCCTCTGACGCCCAGGTC
Source organism: Streptomyces sp. NPDC093097 (assembly GCF_044754325.1). Classification (NCBI taxonomy): domain Bacteria; kingdom Bacillati; phylum Actinomycetota; class Actinomycetes; order Kitasatosporales; family Streptomycetaceae; genus Streptomyces; species Streptomyces sp. NPDC093097. The sequence goes on along the minus strand of NZ_JBIVOW010000013.1, from coordinate 110,677 downwards.
ATCCAGGCATCGGCGCACTCGCCCGCTCGCCGGGGAGCTTCGGGGACTACCCCTTCTTCTTGCTCTCCTTGCCCCCCGCGTCCGCGGCGTCGGGCTGGGCCGCCGCCCGGAACTCGTCGGCCAGCCGCACCTCGTACTCGCGCACCAGCTGCATGACGTCGCCGGTGTAGCCGATCCCCAACGAGGTGAGCCCCATCATCAGCTTGGCGCCCTCGTCGTAGGCGAAGCGCCAGGACATCCGGCTGGTGTCGCCCCAGGTCGGGCGGCCGTTCAGCAGTCCGGTGACCAGATCCACATAGTCACCCCAGACGAGCGCCTGAAGCTCGCCGCCACGGGAGACCACGTCTTTGAAACGCTCCCAGTTCGCCTTCAGCTCGTCGACGAGCTCGGCGTTCGGATCAGCGGTGGTATCGGTCATGAGAACTCCTCCTGTTGGTTGCCGACCGGGCTGAGCAGTGTGCTGTGGTGGAATCCGAGCCGGGGATCCGCCCACTCGGGCAGATCGGGGAGGTACTCCCGCAACTCCGGCATCGCGACCCGCAGCCGCACGGTGTTCGCCGGGTAGTCGTAGACAGTGATCGTGTTCAGACCGCGGTTCGCCGTGAACAACAGCCGCTGGTCCGCGGAGAGTTGGCAGGCGTACACCGAGTCGACCAGCGTGCCGCGGGAGACGCGCAGAGCGCCGAGGAAGTGCCTGCTGCTCGGCGACACCGAACCCCGGGTGAACGCGTCGGTGACCTGCCGCACCGCCTGCCGTCCGGCCCGCAACTGGTCGGGCAGGGCCGGCCGCTCGTCGATGATGCGGTAGGCGGAGAAGCTCTCCAGGTCGATCATGACGATCGTTCCGCTGCCGCCGTTGCAGTAGATCAGCTCCTGGTCCGAGAGGCACACATCGGAGTTGATGTGGGCGGGGACGTTCTGGGAGCACGTCCAGTGGCGGAGCACCTGCCCGCTGCGGGCGTCGATCTCGTAGACGTACTCCTTGAAGTAGGCCATCGCCCACTCGTGCCAGTCCCGCCCCTCCTGCGGCAGGACCCGGAAGGACAGGGCGTAGAACAGGTCCTCCTGGGGATGCGCGGCCACGTGCCAGCACGTCGTGGGGAGCTGCACCCGACGCGCGGTGCGGGTGTGCAGGTCGAAGATGCCGACCTCGGAGGCCGCTCCCCGGGTGGGATGGTCCATCCCGCCGTAGACGATGTACCGGCGCGACGCGGTGAGCTTCATGGCATGGGGCAGTTTGATCGAGTGCGCTCCCAGGCACTCCGCCTTGGCCAGTCTGTTGATGTCGACCAGCCAGAAATTCTCGCCGATCGCGCAGACGCCCTGGGTTCCGTCCAGCCACACCATATGGGTGCTGCTCTTGATCGCGGCGTCGGCCACCTCGTAGCGCAGAGACGAAACCCGATCGCATTCGTCGAGGGAGTCCGTGTCGTAGAAGACGAGGTGCTGACCGGCGTTGCCGAGAAAACTGCACTTCCGGTCCGGGGCGACGCTCACCGCATGGCCGCCCGCAACGCCGTCGTAGTACTGAACCTTGTACGCATACGCCCCGCTGCCGGGGTCGTAACGGAACACGCACACCCCGGCGGCGCCCTCCAGCCCGTTCATTCCGTTGCCGTCCAAGGCGATATGGAAGGCGTACGGATAATCTCCGGAAAAGCTGGCCATCTGGGCCCCATCCCGCGGTGGTGGTGTCCGCGGAGCCCCTGTGTGCTCCCGGCGGATCCAGACATTCGGACACTGCTGTGGTGCGGCCTGCGCAACGCCCATCGTAAGAAAGCCACCGCGCAGGCGCACATCGCCACGCCCGGTGGAGCAGGCCGGAGGCGGCCACGGAGGGCGCGTGCACCGCTTCGGCCCGTCGAGGTGGACAAGCCCCTCTGCCAGGCACGCGGCCGCCCCGTCCTCGGCGACGCCAGTCACCAGGAGGGGCGGCCGCGCCGGGCCGCAGCGGCCTGGTCAGGCGGGCGGGAGGGGATCGGCCCGTGAGGAGCGCAGTGCCTTCTCGCGGTACCAGCGGCCCCACTGGTCCAGCTGCTCGGTGAGGGGATCCAGGCTGTGGCCGATGTCGGTGAGGGAGTACTCCACCCGTGGGGGTACTTCCCGGTAGACGGTCCTGGCCACCAGGCCGTCCTCCTCCAGCTCCCGCAGCTGGCGGGTGAGCATGCGCTGGGTGATGCCAGGCAGGCTGCGCCGCAGTTCCCCGAACCGGAGCGTTCCCGAGGCCAGCTTCCGGAGAATGGCCAGTTTCCAGCGGCCGCCGAGAACCTCCATGGCGAACTCGACCGCACAGTGATCGGAGGCTTCCTCGATCTTGAAACGCACGCCTGACCTCCATGGGTATACAACGTGACACCAGGGGACACGAAAGACCGTACTTGCGCACGGTGTTGGTACTTCCGGAAGCTGAGGCTATGGCAGACGGGAAGGCATCCGCACAGGTGGGAACGGTCGAAGAGGGCGGCATGGAGAGGGAGTCGGGTCATTCCGCATGCCTGGCGCGCCCGGCTCCGGAGGCGCGGCGGCGGTGGCTGGTGCTGCTCGTGGTGTCGGGCAGCCTGCTGTTGTGCGGCATCGACCTCACCGTGTTGCACGTCGCCGTGCCCAGCCTGAGCCGGGAGTTGGAGCCCGGTCCCGCGCAACTGCTGTGGATCGTCGACGTGTACTCCCTCACGCTCGCCGCCCTCCTGGTGACCTGCGGCACGCTCGGCGATCGGATCGGCCGCCGCCGCATGGTGCTCAGCGGCTTCCTCACCTTCGGCCTGGCCTCCGCAGCCGCCGCGTTCGCCACCTCGACCGGACAGCTCATCGCGGCCCGCGCCGCGCTCGGTGCCGGCGCGGCGATGATCATGGCGTCCACGGTGGCGATCATCCGGGTCGCCTTCCCCGACGACCGCGAGCGCGCCCTCGCCCTCGGCATCTGGACCTCCGCGCACAGCATCGGCGCCACGATCGGCCCGCTGCTGGGCGGTCTGGTCACGCAGAAGTGGGGCTGGGGAGCGGTCTTCCTGATCAACGTCCCGGTCATCGTCGTCCTCCTGGCCGTCGGAGCCAGGGTCATCCCGGAGTCACGCAACCCCGTTCCCCGCCGCTGGGACGTGGCGAGCGTGGTGCTGTCGGTCACGGGCCTGGCCGGTGTGGTCTACGCCCTCCAGCAGGCCGGGGAGAACGCCGGGGCCGACGGCGTGATCCTCGCCATCGGCGTCGGGGGAGGCGTGCTGCTGCACCTCTTCGTGCGGCGGCAGAAGCGGATCGCGGAACCGCTGTTGGACTTCGCCCTCTTCCGCGAACGCTCCTTCTCCACGGCGACGTTGTGCGTCATCGGCTGCTTCGGCAGCTATGTCGCCCTGCTCTTCTTCCTCACCCAATGGCTGCAACAGGTGGGCGCGTACCCGCCGCTGCGCGCCGGACTCGCGCTGATGCCCTTGGCCGGAGCCAACGCCCTGGGCGCGGTCACGGCCCCGTGGGCGGCGAACCGCTGGGGCAACCGGTGGGCGCTGACCGGAGCGCTCTCGATGTTCGCCCTCGCCTGCGCCGCCCTCGCGCTGGTCGGCGACACCGCCCACTACGGCGCACTGCTCCCGCCGCTGCTCGCCGCCGGATACGGCGCCGGCATCGTCATGACCCTCGGCGCGGACTCCCTCATGAGCGCCGCACACCCCGAGCGGTCCGGAGAGGCCGCGGCCATCCAGGAGACGTCCTTCGAACTCGGCGCGGGCCTCGGCGTCGCCCTTCTCGGCACCGTCCTGACCGCCGTCTACCGCACCGACCTGCCCGCCGTGCCCGGCCTCGCCGCCGATCAACGGGCCGCGGTCCAGACCTCGTTCGCCTCGGCCGAGGACCTCATGGCGCACCTGCCGCCCCACACCGCCGGCGCGGTACGGCACGCGGCACAGCAGGCATACGACCGCGGCTTCACCGCGGTGTCGATGTGCGCGGCGGCCGGCCTGGCCCTCACCGCGGTGCTGGCGGCCACCCTGCTGCGCCCGCGCACCGCCGCCCCGCGTGCCGCCGACGACTGACGCAGCCGAACGCCGCGGCGCCGCCTACCTGCCGGGCGGCTCGCTCGCTGTGTCCTTGGTGCGGGTCGGGTCGAACTGCCGCACCTGGGGGATCGTCGTGACCATGTGGGCGACGACCCGTTCGCTGAGGCAGACGTGCTGGTAGGGGATGTCGCCGGGAAAACGGACGAAGTCGCCGGCCGCGAGATCGACCGGCTCGGTGATCGGCCCGGTGCGCAACTTGCCGGTGACGACGTAGAGATGGTGCAGCGTTCCGGCGGCGTGCGCCGGTACCGGCTGGGGGGCGTGGGAGCCGCGTTCGAGGCGGAGGACGATGTTCACCTCCGGCACCACAGGAGCCCCCAAGGGCGTCGTCCTGACCCACGGCAACGCCTGGTGGAACGCGGTCAACGTCGAACTCCGCCTCGACACCAGACGCGGCGACACCACCTACGCGGCGGCACCCCTGTTCCACATCGGGGCACTGCACAGCTTCGCGCTGCGCACCCTCACCCGGGGCGGCACCGTGGTGGTGCGCCGGACGTTCGACCCCCAGCAGTGCGCCGACGACCTGGTGCGGCTGAGGATCAACTCCATGTTCGGCGTACCGCAGATGTTCACCGCCCTGGGCCGGGTGCCCGGCTTCTTCGACCAGGACCTCGACCACCTCCGGGCGGTCGTGGTCGCCGGCGCCCCCGTCCCGCCCTCACTGGTCCGGCATTACGCAGACCGGGGCCTCCTGCTCCAGCAGGCCTGGGGACTGACCGAGACCGCCCCGTTCGCCACCCACCTCCCCGCGGAACGCACCCGCGACAAGCTCGGCTCCGCCGGCATCCCCATGCCCCACACCCAGGTGCGCATCGTCGACCTCCTCACCGGAGCGCCCGTCGAGCCAGGCACCCGCGGCGAGATCGTCGTCCGCGGCCCGAACGTGGCCGCCGGCTACTGGAACAACTCCCAGGCAACCGCGGATGCCTACGACGCGGAGGGCTGGTTCCACTCCGGAGACATCGGCTACTTCGACGACGACGGCTGCCTGTACGTCGTCGACCGCCTCAAGGACATGATCATCAGCGGCGGGGAGAACGTGTACCCCCCCCCGAAGTCGAGGGAGCCCTCGCCACCATGCCGGGCGTCCTGGACGCCGCCGTCGTCGGCATCCCCGACCCGCAGTGGGGCGAGACCGTCGTCGCCGTGATCACGGTGGACCGGGGGACACCGCTCACCCTCGACGCCGTACGCGAGCATACGGCCCAACACCTCGCCCGGTACAAACTCCCGCGCCGCCTCAAGGTCGTCGAGACCATCCCCCGCAACGGCTCCGGGAAGCTCGACAAACCGGTCATCCGGCAACTCGCCGCTGAGGAGCAGTGACGTGATCCCCGTCCCACCCCTGCCCGACGTCCGCCTCGCGCCGGACTGGCGGACCGCGACGCGGCACCGCACCCGCCACGCCCAGCAGCTGCACGTGGCCGGCCGATCGGGCGCTGCGGAGGTCCGGCTGGAGCGATGCGCGGCCGGCCGGCTGCGCGACGCCTATCCCGTGGGCTCGCGCGACCTGGAGGTCCGGGCGGACGCCTGCGCCGAGGACGTCCTGCCGGGCCTCCTGACGGCGCTGGCCGACGCACTCGGCGCAACGGATCCGCGGTGCCGGCGGCTCGTCTTCGCGGCCCCCGCCGACGACCGGCCGCGCATCGCAGCGGCCGAGTCCGCCGGCTTCCGGCACGTCGTCGACATCGACCTGGGCACCGACGAATACCACCTGATGACCTGGGAGCCGGCCTGGGCGACCTGCAACGACCCCGATCTCGACCGGGTTCCCGGCGCCTGAGCACGCCACCCGGCAGCAGCCCCGAGGCGAGGACCGACCACCGTCTCCACCGCAACACCGGACACCACGAGACGGCTCCACATCAGCCGCGCCGAATATCGAGGAGCCAGGGCGGTTTGTGGGAGGGCGCGCCGATGCCGGTGGAAACCCCGCAAAAGGGGGAATTGCCAGCCATTGCCCTCATGGTGACGTTCCGTATGCCGAAGGAGATGAGCAGGTAGCGGCAGTGGGTCGCTTGGAAACATCGAAAGGTTCGGGATGTCACGGATCACTCGGATTACCGCCATCGCTGCTCTCGCGGCCGGAACTGCTCTGGGCGGGAGTTCGTTTGCCTTCGCCGACAGCGGTGCAGGCGGCGGCGCCGTCGGATCGCCCGGCGTGATTTCGGGCAACGTCATCCAGGTCCCGGTGCACGTACCCATCAACCTGTGTGGCAACACCATCGACGTGGTGGGGCTCCTGAACCCGGCCTTCGGCAACACCTGCCTCAACGGCCACTTCAGGCACCACAAGTTCATCCACCACAAGGGAGGGCACCACGGTAAGGGCGGTCGTCGCTGACCGGCTGAACCAAGGCATCGACCTGACGGACCCGCCCCGTCCCTGCTCCGATCACTCGGTCAGGGACGGGGCGGGTCCGTTGTGTGTGCGACCGATGCGCTCTCGACACTCCTCGCACGGACGAGGCTCCTTGCCCCGTAGTGGGTAGGGGCAAGGGGGTTGGTGATGTCGGGAGGGGGAGGAGGGGCGGATGGACAAAGTGGTGGGCTCGGCCGCCGAGGCGGTGGCCGATGTGCGGGACGGAGCGACGCTGGCCGTCGGCGGCTTCGGGCTCAGCGGGGTGCCCGAGGTGCTCATCCAGGCCGTGTACGCAACGGGCGTCAGCGGCCTCGGCATCGTCTCGAACAACTGCGGTGCGATGGACCGGGGACTGGCCGTGCTGCTCGCCGCGGGCCGCATCGCCCGCGTCACCGGCTCGTACATCGGCGCCAACAAGGAGTTCGCGCGCCGGTACCTGGCCGGCGAGCTGGAGGTCGAGCTGATCCCGCAAGGGACGCTCGCCGAACGGCTGCGCGCCGGAGGCGCCGGCATCCCCGCCTTCTACACCCCCGCCGGGGTCGGCACCCAGGTCGCCGACGGCGGGCTGCCCTGGCGCTACGACGGCGCGGGTGGCGTCGCGGTGGCCTCGCCGCCCAAGGAGGTGCGGGAGTTCGACGGGTGCCGCTACGTGCTGGAACGCGGAATCCGTACCGACTTCGCCCTCGTCCGGGCCGCCAAGGGCGACCGGTACGGCAACCTGGTCTTCACCAGGTCCGCCCGAAACTTCAACCCCCTTGCGGCCATGGCCGGACGCGTCACCCTCGCCGAGGTGGAGCAGCTGGTCGAGCCCGGCGAGATCGACCCGGACCACGTCCACCTGCCGGGCGTCTTCGTCCAACGGGTCGTGGAACTCACCGCGCAACAGGCCGCCGACAAACAGATCGAACGACGCACCGTCGCCGCAACCGGGACACAGGGGAGGGGACGCACCGATGCCGTGGAACCGTGAGGAGATGGCCGCACGGGCGGCCCGGGAACTGACGGACGGCCAGTACGTCAACCTCGGCATCGGACTGCCCACCCTCATCCCCAACCACCTGCCCGAGGGCGTGCAGGTGATCCTGGAGTCGGAGAACGGAATCCTGGGCACCGGGCCGTACCCCACCGAGGACCAGCTCGACCCCGACCTCATCAACGCCGGCAAGGAGACCGTCACGGTCCTGCCCGGCGCCGCCTACTTCGACTCCGCCCTCTCCTTCGCCATGATCCGCGGCGGCCACCTCGACGTCGCCGTGCTCGGCGCCATGCAGGTCTCGCACCACGGCGACCTCGCCAACTGGGCCGTCCCCGGCCGGATGGTCACCGGGATCGGCGGCGCCATGGACCTCGTACACGGCGCCCGCACCGTCCTCGTCGTCATGACCCACACCGCCAAGGACGGCTCGGCCAAGCTCGTCGCGGACTGCACGCTCCCGCTGACCGGCCGGGCCTGCGTCGACCGGATCATCACCGACCTCGGCGTCCTCGACATCGCCGATGACGGCTTCGTACTCGTCGAGCGGGCGCCGGGCGTCACGACCGAGCAGATCGTCGAGAACACCGCCGCGCCGGTCCGGATACCGAGGTGGGGCGGGGTGGCGGAGGGCCGAGCGCGGGAGCCCATACAGCCACCGGATCAAGGGAGTTCACACCCATGACAGCGACACAAGGCGACATCGACCGCGCGATCGCACGGGAGTGGGCGGCGTACCGGAAGGCCGTCGCCGAGGGCGCCCCGCGCATCCCCCACCCGCCCCGGAACTACCCGCCCTACCGCTCCAGCGCGCTGCGCCACCCCAGGCAACCGCTGGTCCCGGTGGCGCTGCGGCAGGACCCGGACGCCGTCGAACTGACCTCGCCCGTGTTCGGCGCAACCGACGTCACCGCACTCGACCACGACCTCACTCGTCAGCACCCGGGCGCCCCGCTCGGCGAGCGGATCACCGTCAGCGGCCGACTCCTGGACCGCTCCGGCCGGCCCATACCGGGCCAACTGGTCGAGATCTGGCAGGCCAACGCCGCCGGCCGCTACGCCCACCAAAGCGATCAGCACCCCGCCCCGCTGGACGCGAACTTCACCGGCGCCGGCCGGACGCTGACCGGCGACGACGGCAGCTACACCTTCACCACGATCAGGCCGGGGGCCTACCCCTGGCGCAACCACACCGGTGCCTGGCGGCCCGCCCACATCCACTTCTCGCTCTTCGGGACCGCGTTCACCCAGCGGCTGATCACCCAGATGTACTTCCCCGGCGACCCGCTCTTCCCCCTCGACCCGATCCTCCAGTCCGTCACCGACGACACCGCGCGCCAGCGCCTGGTGGCCCGCTACGACCACGACCTGTCCCAGCCGGAGTGGGCCCTCGGCTACCACTGGGACATCGTGCTCGACGGGCCCGCCGCCACCTGGCGCGAGGACGGACACTGACGTGACACCGCCCCGTTCTTGGAGTGCGTATGAGCGACAGCCACGACGGCCACGATGATGAGCACGGTGGTCAGGGCGAGACGGACGACGGCCGCACCGGATCGCATGGAGGACGCGACGTAGGACTGCTCGACCCGGGAGGGACCGATGCGCCGGCCGAGGCCGCCACCGGCGACCTCGCCTTCCTCCAGGCGATGTTGGACGCCGAGGCCGCCCTCACCAGGGCCCAGGCGGCCCTCGGCCTGGCGCCCGCCGGGGCGGCCCGCACCGTCGGCGAGGCCGCCCGCGCGGATCGCTTCGACGCCCGTGCCCTCGCGCTGCGCGGGCGGGCCGGCGGAAACCCGGTCATCCCGCTGGTCGCCGCGCTGACCGCGGCGGTGCCCGGCCGCCATGCGCCGTACGTGCACCGCGGCGCCACCAGCCAGGACCTCCTCGACACGGCATCGATGCTGGTCGCCCACCGGACCCTGGGGCCGGTGCTGGACGACCTGGAGCGCACCGCCGCTGCCCTGGCCCACCTCGCCGCCGAGTACCGCGACACCCCGATGCCCGGCCGCACCCTCACCCAGCACGCCGTTCCCACGACCTTCGGCCTCAAGGCCGCGGGCTGGCGCAGCCTCGTGCTCGACGCCCGCGACCGGCTGGCCGCCGTGCGCGACTCCCTCCCGGCCCAACTGGGCGGCGCCGCCGGTACCTTGGCGGCCCACCACGCCTACGCGGAGGCCGAGGGCACGGCACACCCCACGACGGTCGCGCTGGACCTCGTCGCTGCCTACGCCCGTGAAGTGGGCCTGGCCGAACCCGCGTTGCCCTGGCACACCCTGCGCACGCCCCTCGCCGACCTGGCCGGTGCCCTCGCCTTCACCGTGGGAGCACTCGGCAAGCCGGCCGCCGATGTGCTCGTCCTCTCCCGCACCGAGATCGGTGAGGTGAGCGAGGGGAGGGGCGGCGGTTCGTCGGCCATGCCGCACAAGGCGAATCCGGTGCGGGCCACGCTCCTCGCCGCGGCCGCGCGCCGGGCGCCCGCGCTGGCCGCCGTGCTCTACGGCTGCGTCGCCGCGGAGGACGAGCGGCCCGCCGGTGCCTGGCACGCGGAATGGGAGACCCTGCGGGACCTGCTCCGCCTGGCCGGGGGCGCGGCCCGGGACGCCGCGGAACTCGTCGCAGGTCTCCAGGTGCACCCCGCGCGGATGCGCGCCAACCTGGACCTGACCGACGGCCTGATCGTGTCGGAGCGGCTGACCGCCGCCCTCGCCGCCAGACTCGGCCGGGCCCGCGCCCGCGAGCTGGTGAGCGAGGCGGCGCACACCGTCCGCACCGGAGGCGGCACCCTGGCCGACGCGCTCGCCACCGAACCCGCCCTGGCGGACGTCGACTTGACCACCCTCACCGACCCCACCCACTACACGGGCGCGGCGGCGGCCCTCACCGACCGGGCCCTCACGCGACCGTGAACGGCCAACCTCACCGTGGTGGCCTCCGGCAGCCCCTGGGGACGGGCTGCGGCGGCCGCACGGGACTGGTTCGCCTGCTCGCGGCGATGACGATCAGCGCCCCTGCGCCGCCTCGACCTCATGCGCCATCAGCACGAACGGCAGGCGGAGAACGGGGAGTCGAGGCCGCTCATTCCACGTTCCCGCAGGCCGAGCAGACGAACTGGCTCTCCGGCGTCGGATTCCCCTCCGCGTCCGTCTCGACCGTCCGGTACATGGTGCCGCCGCACTTGCCGCAGCCTCGGGTCTCAATGAGCTGGCCCATGGGCAGATCCTCCATCGGGGGGCGCGTGCGGCACCCGCCGCGCAGCGCTATTGCGTAGTCGAGCAGGACGAACGCCTCTTGCCGGCTCCGTTCGCGGATGGTGATGTCGTCCGCGGTCTCACCCGTCGCCGCGACGCGACCGCACCGGTAGCAGCAGTGCCGATTGCTCTGCGGACCCGGCTCCAGCATCGACAGGCGGCAGTCAGGACAGTCCACTGTCGGCCTCCTTGACGAACCCGCAACCCGCGCACACGGAGATCGGACGGCCGTCGCGGTCCCGCTGGCCCCACATGGTGTTCCGGCACTGCGGGCAGCCGCTGGTATGGATGCCGCGCGGTCCCAGCGGCGGCGGCTCGGGCGTGGACTCCACATACGCGATGATCAGCGCCCGGTCCCGCTCGCTGTTCCCGGCCATACGCAGCAGATTTGCCAGCCGCGATCGCGCTTCGTCGGCGAAGGTCCCCATGGCGCGGAGAGTAGCGGGCTCATGCCCCGGAGACGACGACCTCCCCCGGAGAGCACTCGATCAGTTGAGATGACCAGCAGCGCAGCGACGGCCCGGCGCGCCGCGGGCCCCGATCCCGGCCGGTTTCACGTCAGTTGCCTGCCACATGCCGGCTTATGGCGGCGTCCGCCCTCCGCCACGGGACCACTGCCGACATGCCGGCCCGGGCGCCCGCCATGCAGCCAGGCACCACGTCGTCCCCTCGGCCTCGGCGTCCACCGCCGCACGGACCGATCCCGCCCGCGTCGGACCGCAGGCAGAAGCCCTTGTGCGGTGACGTGGTGATCCACTGCGTCCCACGAGCCGCGAAGGGCCGCGCGCCACGGGGCGAGCCGCGTACCCCATTGGGACGCGACCGAATGGCGGCGCTGTTCGAAGAAATCGACCATTACGTAACTGGGGGCTCCCTAGACATCTCTCCAGTATGAGGTTCCGTAATGGATCAGCAGATCGTACAGGTGAAGATCCATCCGGCCATCGGCATAGCCAGGGTCGGCAACAGCGACCAGTCGCCCTTCATCGGCCCGGAGTCGCCGGACCAACCGGCGCTGCCGCCCGGCTCGTACAAGGACGGCTCCGGGAAGATCATCAAGCAGGCCGCCCGCTTCCGGATCTACGGCTACAACCAGGCCGGAGAAGTCGTCCGGGAACTGAAGGTCGGCGAAGCGGGCGTCACCGACATCAGGTGGACGGTGCACCTCGCGAACAAGAAGGCCGCCTGGTACCAGTTCCACATCCCGCTCGACATCCCCGAGGCCGCCGACCTCTCGGACGCCAAACGGAGCCGACGGAACGCCTCCGTCACCGGCGCCGACCGGAAGAAGCTCGTCATCGACTCCGGCGCCAGGAGCATCTCCACCCTCGAGCGGGGCACAGCCGTCCTCTCCGGCCAGATCATGGGCAAGCAGGTCGACCTGGGCAGGGCCTCCACCGAGGCCGACGGCCGACTGGTCCTCGTCGGCGGCGACGGGACCTCGGCCTCCTACACCGACCCGCCGGGGGAGATCACCGGCGTCGCCAACAACGACACCTGGTACGACAACGTCTCCGACGGCCCGATCACCGCAGAGGTCACCTTCGACGGCACCACCAAGACCGCGACCCCGGCCTGGGTCGTCGTCGGCCCGCCGCACTACGCGCCCGGCGTGAAGACCGTCCGCACCCTCTACGACCTGCTGTACGACGTGTTCACCACCGAGAAGACGGTGGAACCGGTGCAGGAGCTCTCCTTCCCGGAGCACATCGAACCGCTGCTGGCCCGGTTCTGCGAACTGCAGTGGGTCAACCACGGCTTCGCCACCCAGTTCGGCTGGAAGGGCCCGCACGACTTCCTCGACCCGGAGATGCGCAAGCGGCTCAACGACCCCAGGGAGGTCAACCGCGACCTCCGCCGCCAGATCTACCTCCAGATGCGCGACTACGACCGGGACGGGATGTCGCCCGTACCCTGGCCCTGGCTCTACGGCGACGCCATGACCAGCGGCAAGGCCACCTCCGTCCGGCAGCACCTGACCCTCTCCGCCACCCAGGACTGGATGCTGTCCCAATGGGCCGACGGCCACTTCACCCCCGGCCCGCGCCGGACCGGATACCCCGACGTGGACGACGCCCCCGTCACCCGGCAGCCCGGCCTGCTGGACCAGGCCGCACTGGACAACTGCGCCGCCGACGCCTTCCACCCCGGCAGCGAGGTCACCTGGCCGATCCGCCACAAGACCATGTTCTCCGAGCCGTTCCGCATCCTGCACCGCGCTCCGGACGACCCCGAGCCCGACTACGGCGACGTGCTCCAACTCGCGGACGTGATCGGCAAGAACGGACCGCTCTACGCCCAGGGCCCCGGCGACCTCACCCGCTGGATGGCCGCACCCTGGCAGTGCGACACCGCCAGCTGCCGCTTCGGCTACCAGGTGCAGGCCGGCCTCGGCCCGCGCTACAGCCCCTACCTGCCGACCTTCTGGCCCGCCCAGATGCCCAACCACGTACTGACGAAGAAGGACTTCGACGTCGTCAACACCAAGCCCACCGGCGGCGACGACAGCGCCCGCGAGGAGGCGTTCGAGAACCGGGCGGTGTGGCTGCGCGGGCTGAAGGGCGTGGACTTCAACGTCCAGCGCAGGCAGATGATCAAGGACTGGTGGCTGTTCGGCATCGTCGAGCCGCACGAATACACCGTGGGCGACGCCAAGTTCCCCAGATACGTCCAGGTCGAGTCCGTCCCCGGCTACCCGCCGGCATCCGACCACGCCAACCTCATCAACATCCAGGTGCCCGAGGCGGGCGTGCCGCAACGCGCCGCGGCCGCCGGCACCTGGCGCGGCACCATCCCCGCCGCCGACGTGGAGTCCGCACTCGTCCAGCAGGCCGTCGAGGAGGTCAAGGAGCTCACCGGCTACGACGAAACAGCCATCGCCGCCGGCTACTTGGAGAAGCTCGACCCGTTCCACGACAACCCGTGACACCGCCACCCGCCTACGACGTGGTCATCGCCGGCGGCGGCCCGGCCGGTTGCGCCGCCGCACTCGCCCTCGTACGGGCGGGCCGCCGGGTGCTGCTGGCCGACGCCGGGACCGGGCCGCCCAAGGTCGGCGAGGCACTGGTCCCCGTCGGGCGGCTGCTCCTGGCCGACCTCGGCGTGGACCGCGCCGTCCTGGACACCGGCCACCTGCCCTGCCACGGCAACCTGTCCGCCTGGGGCTCCTCCGCACTCCACGCGGTGGACTTCCTCCGCGACCCCTACGGCCACGGCTGGCACCTGGACCGCCCGCTCTTCGACCGGAGACTGCGCGCCGCCGCCCACACCGCGGGCGCGGAGGTCGCCGAACGCACCGTCGTGCGACGCCCCGCCAGGCAACCGGACGGCACCTGGCAGGTGCGGCTGCGCGACCGCGCCGGCCCCGCCGGCCGGGGTGCCGAACGCACCGTCCGCTGCCGGTGGTTGGTCGACGCCACCGGGCGGCACGCCGCGCTCGCCGTCCAGGCCGGGGCCCGCCGCCGGACCGGCGACCGGCTGACCGCGCTCCACCTCCTCCTGGACCCGGCCCCCGACGCCGCCGCCGACGGCCGCACGCTGGTCGAGTCCGACCAGCACGGCTGGTGGTACACCGCCCTGCTGCCCACCAGGCAGCGCCTGGTCGCCTACTTCACCGACCCCGACCTGCCCCTCGCCGCCCGCGGCGCCGAGGGGTTCCGCGCCCGGCTGCTGGCCACCCGCCACATCTCCCACCGGACGCGCCCGCACGGCCGCGCCCCCTTCCGGCCGCCCCGCCGCGCCCCCGCGCACACCGCCCACCTGGACCGAGTGCACGGGGACGGCTGGACCGCGGCCGGTGACGCGGCCGCCGCCTTCGACCCGCTCAGCTCCCAGGGCATCCTGACCGCCCTCTACACCGGGCTGAGCGCGGGCGAGGCGGTCGACGCCCGGCTGCGCGGCGACCCCACGGCGCTGCCCGGCTACGCGGAGAAGGTCGCCACCGCCCGTGCCGCCTACGAAGACGGCCACCGCGCCGTACACGCCCAGGAGACCCGATGGGCCGACCGCCCCTTCTGGGCCCGGCGGCACCACACCCTCAACCCCACCACACCGAAAGGCAGTCACCCCGCATGAACGCCTCATCCGCATCGCCCCAGCACGGCAGGCACGAGCACATCCACCGCTTCCTGATCCTGGGCAAGGACAGACTGTTCTTCTACCATCTGGCCCTCTACAACCCCGACCTCGGCCACCACTACCAGGCGGTCTTCGCCTTCGAGATCCAGGACGACGGCGCCCTGAGGGAGATGTACCTCAAGGACCTCAAGGAGAACGAGAGCAAGCGGGTCTACTACTCCCTGCGCTGTCCGCACCACTTCGAGCTCCCGGAGCTCCAGAACGGCAAGGAGTTCAAGGTCCACCTGGAGCGGGTGGTGGTCAAGGACGACGGCAGCCGCGACTTCCAGCAGATGACCACGAAGGAGACGCCGGTGAAGTGCCGGCCGGAGGAGGTCCTGTACTTCAGGGACCTGACGGACCGACCCCTGCCCTACCCCGACCGCCTCACCTACCTGGCGTTCGGCGCGGGCAACGAGGTCCACCTCGCCCACCAACTCGCCGAGCGTCCGAACTGGGACGAGGTCATCACCGTCACGACGTCACCTGCCATCGATGACGCGACGCTGAAGAAGGTTCCGCCGATCGTCTTCGAATCGATCAACGACCCCAAGAAGGTGATCACGGAGAGCCTGCTGAAGAAGGGCCAGAAGTACCAGGGCACGATCAGCGCGAACAACCAGACGGTGGACGTCACCGTCGGCCGCCAGGGCTGGTGGAACCACACCAGCCTCAACACGGCCTGACGGCCCCCGGCGGCCGATCGGTCCGCTCGCCCCGGCTCGGGCCGCGACCTCCTCGCGGCCCGAGCCGTGTGTCAATCGACCGGCCCTCAGGGCAGGTTCTTCTCGATGGCGGCGATGTAGCGCTTGATCGAGTGGTCCCGGATTCCGGCCGCGGAGGGCGAGAAGGCGCTCGCGGTCAGGCCCTCGGCCCCCTCCGCCAGGCCCCCCAGCAGGCCGCCGGCTCCCGGCTTGTGCTCGTGCAGCGTGCCGGCGGAGTCGATGTAGCGCAGCGCCTCGACGTGGGTGAAGGCCGGCTCGGGCGGGAGTTGCGGCACGATGTCGGCGTTGTTGACGAAGCGGTACATGCGGTTCTTGAAACCGTTGTTGTACGCCTCTGCCAGGAGGCGGTCGCAGGTGCGCGGCTGTCCGTAGGTGTAGACGCCGTCCGCCTGCAGCCGCGGGTCCTCCAGGTACATCCGTGCGCCGGCGAGCATGGCGAGTGCGCCGCCGAGGCTGTGGCCGGTGAACCACACCGTCTGGTTGTTGGAGCGCAGTTCGCTCAGGGTGTCCTTGACGTCCGGGAAGATCGACTGGAGCGCCTCGGCGAAGCCGTAGTGGACGTAGCCGGTCTTGGCCGGCCCCGGCCACGGCGGAGTGGAGGCGTCCGAGAGCCAGTCGCGGATCTCCGTCGGCTCCGTACCGCGGAAGGCAGTGATGATCATGTCGTCGCTGGCGGCGGTGTATGCCTGGGTGTCCTCGAGCGGGAACGGCGGAGTGAACCGCGTCCGGTGGTGACGCACCTGATCGAAACCCCAGTCGCGGACCTGGGATTCGATGGTGGCCTCGTCCTTGTAGGCCAGGTCGGACGCCTGGGCCAACCAGTAGGCCAGGGGGAGGCTGTACCCGGCGGACGCGTGGTGATCGATCGCGGACGGTGCGGACATGGGGAATCCTTTCGCTGTGCGCTCACGTCTCGCCCGGGTGGTTCGCCCCGGTACGAGACCGGTCCCCTTCGTAGCGGCAGACGCCCGACCGGCAACCGCCGCCGCGCCCGGAGTCCCTCGAACGGCGTCGCCGGGCGGGCGGGAGGCGGCGCTCGCCGCACGCCTACAGCCGGGTGCCGCCCGTCGCGTCGATGACCCTGCCGGTGATCCACCGCGCGTCGTGCGAGGCGAGGAACGCGACGATGTCGGCGACGTCGTCCGGTTGGCCGACCCGGCCCAGCGCGGCCCGCGCGGCGGCGTCCGCCTCGGCGGCCGGATTGCCGCGCAGCCAGGCGGCGTTGACGTCGGTGTCGATGATGCCCGGTGCGACCGAGTTCGCGGTGATGCCCCGGGCGCCGAGGTCCTGGGCGAGATTGAGGGTGAAGTTGTCGAGGGCGCCCTTGGTGGCGCCGTAGGCGATGGCCTGGGGCATGGCGAGCCGGCCGGCGCCGCTGGAGATGTTGATGATCCGGCCGCCGTCGCGCAGACGCGTCAGCCCTTCCCGCACGACGAAGAACGGGGCGCGGACGTTCACCGCGAAGACCTCGTCGAAGGCGTCCTCGGTCAGTGCGGGGAGGCTCGCGAGCATGCCTATGCCGGCATTGTTGACGATGATGTCGACGGCCGG
Source organism: Streptomyces sp. NPDC093097 (assembly GCF_044754325.1). Classification (NCBI taxonomy): domain Bacteria; kingdom Bacillati; phylum Actinomycetota; class Actinomycetes; order Kitasatosporales; family Streptomycetaceae; genus Streptomyces; species Streptomyces sp. NPDC093097. Next base: position 93,650 of record NZ_JBIVOW010000013.1, on the reverse strand, counting down.
TGCCGTCTCGGGTGTGTGCTCCGTGAGCCGTTCGTCGAAGGCGGACCAGAGGGCGGCGGCGTCGCCGCGGTGACCCAGCGGGGCGTGGAGTGCGACGGCCCGGCCACCGTCCTTGCGGATGCGGGCGACCACGTCGTCGGCCGCTGCCGCGTCCCGGGCGTAGGTCAGCGCGACCACGGCACCGTCGCGGCCGAGGCGCTCGGCGATGGCGCGTCCGATGCCCCGGCTGCCGCCGGTGACCAGCGCGATCTTGCCGTGGAGTGGGGTGTTGTCCATGGGAGTTGACCTTCTGGGTGCGTCGCGGGGTTTCTTCCGACGACCGGGACGCTAGGGCTTCACACGGGTGTGAAGGTCAAGTCGGGGAGTTCGTGGTTCGAAGCTGGGGGGCCTTCTCGTCGAGTTCGGCACCTACGCGGCGGGACGGGTTCGGCCTCGTCCGCGGGGCAAGCCCGGCAGCTGACCGAGGGCGTCGGCGGGCGGCGTAGATATTCGGTTGCCTGTCGGCGATGGTGGTGGATGCAATGTCCGGCGTGATCACTCAGGTGCGCCCGCCGCGGCGAGATGAGGTGAACGCGCACCACCGGGCCTCGCCGCTCGGCGACCTGGGCCGACTGCGATCGAATCGCCATACGGGAGCGGGAGACGCCTGCGCATGAATACGCCACCATCGCCACCTGGAGCGGAGCGGGTTGAAGGATCGTCCGTCCGGATAGGCGCTCTCGTCCCGCTGACTCGGCCTGGCTGGGTCGAGGCAGGCCGGCACTTGCTCGCCGGCCTCGAGCTGGCGGTCGGCGAAGTCAATGAGGCAGGCGGAATCGTCGGAAGGCCACTGGAGCTTGTGGTCCGAGACACTGCGGCCGATCCCCAGAGGGCCGCGGCGGCCGTGGATGAAGTGGCCGGCCTGGGCGTGGCCGCGTTGGCGGGGGAGTATCACAGCGTCGTCGCTCGCGCCGCTGCCGCCAGGGCCGACGCCCTCGGCCTGCCGTTCCTCTGCTCGTCAGCGGTTCTCGACGCGCTCACCGATCAGCCGACGGAATGGGTCGCCCGCCTCGCCCCGCCGCAGTCCCGCGGCTGGCAGATCTACGCAGACTTCCTCCTCGGTGCGGGCCACCGCCGAATCGCTGTAGCGGCCCAGCCGAGCGTCTACTGGGCGACTGGGACCCGGATTCTGCGCGACTACCTCGCCGCACGCGGCGGCACCGTCACCGAACTCGATATGCGCGTGCTCACCTCCGCGGCCGTGTGCGACGCACTCGTCGACCATCGCGCGACAGCCCTCCTTCTTCTGGTCGGTCACCCGGAGCCGGCAGTACCGATCGTCAAGTCCGTCCGCGGCGACCAGCGCCTCGCCGAGATCATGATCGGTGCTCCGGCCGGGCAACCGGAGTTCGCCGCATGGGCGACGTTGCTGGGCGACGACGGCGCCGCGATCCCGTTCTTGCGCTACCTGCCCGAGCGTCTCAGCCCACTCGGTGCACGAGTCGAGACGGCCCTGCGAGAGCGACTGGCCGGCGCGCCCTCCTTTGTCGCCTTCGAGGGCTACGACACCGTTGCCGTCCTCGCCGATGTACTGCGTTCGCACGGCGCGGATCGGGCGCGCATCGCCGAATCCTGGCCGCGCGTTGCAGTCGAAGGCACCCGCGGGCAGATCCAGTTCTCCCGCACGCCGAACACCGGCGTTTGGCAGTGGGCTCGGCCGCCGATCCAAGTCGTTGATCGAGATCCGGCAGAACCCGATCGCTTCCGGGTCCTTCACACCGGCTGAGAGGGCACGGAGACCCGACTGCCCAGATCTGTCGGACTGCCCACCGCAAGCCCCAGGGCGGGCACTTCGCCTCGCCACCCTGAGAGTGAGGCGTCAACTCCGGTGTCGCCCCAGCTGTACCTCACGTACGGGGCGTGGGACGCGGTGAGCGATGCTGCGACGCGTACCGGCAGGGCCGTCGATCACGAGCTCGGTCCGGAGCACCGCCCCTGTCCGTGTGAGGTGGGCAGGGCCGCCCGACGCGGGGGTGGCGACTTACGGAGTCTCGTAGGGACAGCCCGTGTTGCGACGGGCCTGGTGCCGGCAAGCGCCGCCTGGTGGGGCGGGCGGTGCTTGCCGTCTTCTGCTTCTTCTGCGGCCGCGTTCTGCTACTTCGGTGCCGGGTGGCGGATCAGCGGCAGGTAGACGTTGTCGACGATGTCGGTGATGACGTCGTCCGTGACGGGGCCACCGAAGATCAGGTACTCGTTGCGCATCAGGTCGGTGGCGACGGTGGCGCGCCGGGAATCCAGGATCCAGGGTTCGATCTCGCCGCGTTCGGCGGCGCGTTCCAGGATGGTGCGGAGGTTGGCCGGGCCGACGGTGTGCAGGCGTGCCCGGATGAGTGCCGAGAATTCGGGGTCGCGGGTCATCTCGGCCAGCAGGCCGCGCAGGATGCCGCCGAGCGGACTGTCCATCTTGGCGGCGATCTGCCGCATCAGGGCGATCACATCCGACCGCAGATCGCCGGTGTTGGGCTGGACGATCTGGGAGAAGCTGGCCAACCCGCAGGCGTCCACGACCAGTTCGGCCCGATTGGCCCAGCGTCGGTAGAGGGCCGCCTTGCCGGTGCGGGCCCGGGCGGCGACCCGCTCCATCGTCAGCGCGGCGTAGCCGGTCTCGCGGATCTCCTCCAACGTCGCCATCAGGATGGCGTGCTCCAGCTCCGCACCGCGACGGCGGGGGCCTTTGCGGTGGTCAGCGGCGGGGGCGGCGGCGGGGTCGGCTTTGGGTGACAGCGTGACTCCTGAAGGGGTCCGATAGAGGCCATTGCGTTCTCTGGAGGGCAAGTCTATTCTCTCGATTAGAGAACTCGGCGTTCCTTAAAGCTGGGGGACACCGAGAGATCTTGAGGGATTGCCGAGAGATTTCGAAGCGGAGTGGACCGATGACCGAGACCACCGCAACGCCCCAGGCAGTAGATGCGCCCGCCTTCCCCAGTGACCGCACCTGTCCGTACCAGTTACCAGCCGGCTACACCGAGCTCCGGGACGCCCCGGGCCCGCTGCACCGGGTGACGCTCTACGACGGCAGCCAGGCATGGGTGGTGACCAAGCACGAGGCCGCGCGCCAACTGCTCGCCGACCCGCGCCTGTCCTCCGACCGCACCCACGCGGCCTTCCCCGCCACCTCGCCGCGCATCGAGGTCGTACGGGACGCCCCCCAGGCATTCATCAGCATGGACCCGCCCGAGCACGGCCCCAAGCGGCGGATGACGATCAGCGAGTTCACCGTCAAGCGGATCAAGGCCATGCGCCCCGAGGTCGAGGAGATCGTGCACGGCTTCCTCGACGAGATGCTGGCCTCTGGCCCGCCCGCCGACCTGGTCAGCCAGTTCGCGCTGCCGGTGCCGTCCATGGTGATCTGCCGGCTGCTCGGCGTGCCCTACGCCGACCACGACTTCTTCCAGGACGCGAGCCGGCGCCTGATCCAGAGCGTTGATCCGCAGGCCGTCGTCACCGCACGTGCGGATCTTGCGAGTTACCTCGACGGGCTGATCACCGCGTTCCAGGCCGAGCCCGGCCCCGGGCTCGTCGGCAGCCTGGTCGCCGAGCAGTTCGCAGGCGGTGAGATCGACCGTGAGGAACTGGTCTCCACCGCGATGCTGCTGCTGATCGCCGGCCATGAGACCACGGCCTCGATGACCTCCCTGAGCGTGATCACGCTGCTGGAGCACCCCGACCAGTACGCCGCCCTGCGCGACGACCACAGCCTCATCCCCGGCGCGGTCGAGGAACTGCTCCGCTATCTCGCCATCGCCGACATCGCGGGCGGCCGGGTCGCCCTCGCCGACATCGAGATCGAGGGGCAGCTCATCAAGGCCGGCGAAGGCGTGATCGTCACCAACTCCATCGCCAACCGCGACGGCACGGTGTACGAGAACCCCGACGCCCTGGACGTGCGCCGCTCCGCCCGTCACCACCTCTCCTTCGGCTTCGGCGTGCACCAGTGCCTGGGCCAGAACCTCGCCCGCCTGGAGCTGGAGGTCATCCTCACCGCACTGCTGGACCGCGTGCCGACGCTGAAACTGGCCGTGCCCGTGGAGAAGTTGACGCTGCGTCCGGGGACGACGATCCAGGGGGTCAACGAACTCCCGGTCACCTGGTGAAGGCGACGGGGAAGGCCAAGGCGAAGCGGAAGGCAAGGCGCGAAGGGAAGTGGCGGCAATGACCATGAAGGTGACTGCGGATCGGACGGTCTGCGTCGGTGCCGGACTGTGCGCGCTGACCGCTCCCGGCGTCTTCGACCAGGACGACGACGGGATCGTCACGGTGCTGGCGGCCGAGCCCGGCGACGGCGACCGGCCGTCGGCGCGCGAGGCCGGACTCCTCTGCCCCTCGGGCGCCGTCCGGGTCGTCGAGGACGCCGAATAGCGGGGCGGGGCGGGCGACAACTCGGTGACTCCGCCGCGGCCTTGCCTGCGCGGCGGCGTCTCGGGTGCGCCTGCCCTGCCCTCGACGCCGTCGACCGGTGCCGGCGCGTCACCGGGGAGCGGCCGGTGGAGCGCCGCGGGTCAGATCCACCCCTTCCGCGCCGCGTACAGGGCGAGTTGGAAGCGTGTGGTGGCGTCGGCGGCGCGGTTGAGCTGCTCCAGTTGACGCGACAGGGTCCGGCGGCTGATGCCGAGCAGCTCGGCGATGGTCTCGTCGGTGACGCCGCTACCGAGCAGTTCCAGGATCCGGCGTTGGATCGGGCGCAGCGCGGGCGGCACCCGCTCGCCGAAGTGCAACGGATAGGCGGAGCGCCAGGAGGTCTCGAACAGGCCGGTGAGTGCGCGCAGCAGACTGGAGGGGTGGACCAGCAGCATCGAGTCGTTCACCTCGGCGTCACCGAACGCCATCGAGACGATGGCCAGCTGCTGGTCGAAGACCCCCAGCTTCACCGGCAGGGACTGCAGCACCCTGGCCTGTTCGCCGGCCGCGATGCACGGCCTGATGTTGCAGGCGTAGTAGTCGCCGTTCTCCACCGCGGACTTGGAGTAGACGATGCGGTAGGCGACGCCGCGCTCCAGGTTGCGGATCTCGATCGGGTTGGGAGTGCCGCCGGTGTGCCACGGCGGCGTGTCGAAGCGCAGTACCTCCTGGTATGCGTGTGGGCCCGCCGGCAGTGACGGGCCCACACGCATACCAAGGAGACGGAGAAAGGAGATGCGAGGTTGGGGGAAGGGGAGTGAACAGGGGATGGCGAGGGGGGAAGTGGGGGTGTGCGGGGCGGTTGCCGCTGGACGAACGGGCGGAGGCCGTGGTGGCGGGGGCCGGACTCAGCTCAGCTGCCCGTCGTAGTCCGGCAGCTTGAATCCCTTCTCGTAGTGGCCTCCTTCGAAGTCGGTGCTGCGATTGCCGACGTTGGCGACGAGGGTGTAGCCCTCGGCCTCGTACTGCTTGCGGCAGCCGAGCTTGACCTGTGCCTTACCGGGGCTGTCCCCCTCGGGTTTGAGGCAGAGGCCGTCGACGCTATAGCCGGCCGAGGTGAGTTCCTGGGTCGTGGCGTCCCGGTCGTCGGCGTCGCGGTAGGAGGCGAACAGCACGGCGGCACCGTGCTCATGCGCGTACTCGGTCGCCTTGAGGATCGCCTCGACCGGCGCTCCCCGGTCGTAATGCGTCGCCAGTGAGGTGTTGTCGATGTCCAGGACGACCGCGGGCTTTTCGCCGCCCGCCATGCCGCTCTTTCTGTGGATGCCGTTGCTGCCGCCGTCGGAGAGACGGTGTTCCAGATAGTCCTGCAAGGACGCGGCGACCGGTGCGACGTCGCTGAGCCACTCACTCTCGCTCGGCAGCGAGTCGGAGCGGGACGCCGCCCGTGCCGTGAGGGGAAGGGCCACCATCATGACCACCGCGGGGCCCAGCACGAGGGCGCACTTCTTACCCCTGTCCATGTCGTCCATCACTCCTTCTGCTTCTGCGTGTGGTCCGTTCGGCGCCAGCACGGAGCAGCGGAGGGCGGGGTGCGTCGATAGTGGTCGCTCTGCCTCCAACGGCCAACGGGCGGCGCGCTGTTCGCGCTCCGCTCCTGCTCCGTCCTGACCCAGGACAGTGCTACCGGAATCCGCGGCCGCGCAGTGTCCAGGTCGCGCCACTGGCCAGGATGGGCACACGAGCCGCGCCCGCCGCGCTCACGTTTCGCGGCCCGCCACGGCGAAGTGGGCGGCCAACTCCTGCGGCACGGGCGGGATGTCGACGGGGACGCCGTCGGAACGGAGCGACTCGGTGGCGGCGCAGCCGGCGGCCACGGCCTGCCGCGCCGCAACCGGTGAGGTGAGCGTGGGGACGCCGGCGCGCGCGAAGTCCACGAACTCCGCGACCAGCCGGGGGTCGGCCCCACCATGACCACCGTCGTCGGAGGGAACCTCCACCACCAGGTCCGCGTCCTCGCGGTAGCCGCTGCGCCGGCTGTTCCAGACCTTCACCACCGCACCCTCGGTGTCGCCGAAGTTCTCCATCCGGCCGTGGGTGCCGATGACGGTGTAGTTGCGCCAGTAGTCGGGTGTGAAGTGGCACTGCTGGTACGTGGCGAACACGCCGTTGTCCAGGCGCATGGTCATCATCGACAGGTCCTCGACGTCCACCACGTCGTGCAGACCGGTCAGCGAGGTGGGCGGCCAGTTGGCATCCGGATCGAACCACTCGGTCATGGTCCGGTCGCCCTGGCCGCCCCGCGCCGTGATGCCGCCGTAGACGGTCAACCCGCCCATGGCCTGGGTCCGCACCGTATAGCCGCCGGCCAGCCAGTGGATCACGTCGAGATCGTGCGCGCCCTTCTGCAGCAGCAGACCGGTGGTCCGCCGCCGGTCCGCATGCCAGTCCTTGAAGTAGAAGTCGCCGCCGTGACCGACGAAGTGCCGGCACCAGACCGCCTTGACCTCGCCGATCGCGCCCTCGGCGACGAGGTCCCGCAGGGTTCGGACGACCGGCATGTGCCGCATGTTGTGTCCGACGTAGAGCCTGCTGCCGGTGCGCCGGGCCGCGTCCAGCACCCGGTCGCACCCCGTGGTCGTGATGGCCAACGGCTTGTCGACGAACACCGCGACACCGGCCTCCAGGAAGGCGACGGCGAGTTCCTCGTGGGTGTCGTCGGGCGTGGTCAGGAGCACTCCGTCCAGTCTCCCGGCCAGCCCCTCGCCGAGCAGCGGATGGTGGTCGGCGTACTGGTCCGCCTCCGGGTACAGTTCCCGGCCGCGCTCCCGGCGGGCCGCGAGCGGGTCGCACACCGCCACCACCCGCGCCGGCAGGCCCCGCTCCGCGACGTGCCTGCCGAGCGTTCCGCGCAGCCCGAGACCCACGACGGCGAGGCGCAGTTCATCCGGACGCGGCTCTTCCTGGCGACTCGACAACGTCAACTGCCTTTCGGTCGGGGTGCCGTTCGGGGTGATGCCTGCGGGGCGTGTGCCCCGGGGATGTCTACCCGCGAGGGCGCGGCCCCATCACCCCACCCGCGTGACGAAGGCGCGGGTCGCATACGGGCGTTAGGCAGGATCGCCGTGCCGAGCGTGAGTCGCCGGTGATTTCGGGGTCGCTAGGAAGAGCGTGACCAGGGTGAGGGCGGCGGCCAGCCACGTGATGGTGTGGAAGGCGTCGGCGAAGGCATGAGCCGTCTCCGGGGAGCTGCCCGCATCCAGTGGGGACGTCGACGTACCCGGGGGGAGAAGCGCTCGGTACGCCACCGCGGTGACCGTGCCGAAGACCGCGATTCCCAGGCCGGCGCCGGCCTCGTAGGAGACCGACTCGATGCCTGCCGCCGCACCCGCCTGGGAGGAGGGCGCGGTGGCCATGATCAGGTTCGAGGCGACCATCTGGACCAGACCATGGCCGAACCCGATCAGGGCCAGGCCGAACGGCACCACCGTGCCGGAAGCGACCAGGACGTACCCGCTCGCCGCGAGCAGCAGACCGGCGGGCACGTCCACCCGCGGCCGCCCCAGACGGGAGAGGATCATCCCACCCACCGGGCCCGCCACCGTCGCGGCCACCGGCATCGGGATCAGGGCGAGCGCGGCGGCCTCCGCCGACAGCCCCTCGACGAACTGCAGGTACTGCACCAGTTGGAGTTCGAAGCCGACCATCACCAGCACCGGCAGCACCGAGGCCACCACTCCGGCACGCAACCCGGGCAGCCGGAACAGGGAGAGGTCCAGCATCGGGTGCGGCGCGCGCTGCTGCCGCCGTACGAACAGGGTCAGCGCGGTCAGGCCCAACGCGGCCGGCAGCACCAACTCCAGCGGTCCGACGCCGTCGTGGGTGACGGCGATGATGGCGTAGGCACTGCCCAGGAACCCCACGATCGTAAGGAGCGGCGACGTGGCCTCCCAGGGCTGCCGCTCGGCCTCGACCTTGTTGCGCAACAGCAGGGCCACGGCGGGCATGGCCAGTGCCACGATCGGCAGATTGACCAGGAAGATCGAGCCCCACCAGAAATGCCGGAGCAGGAGGCCGCCGACCACCGGGCCCAGCGCCGAGGCTCCGGCGGCGACCGCGCTCCACGCCCCGATGGCCACCGCATGGTCGCGGCCGTCGCCGAAGGTCTGCCGGATGAGCGCCAGCGTGGCCGGGATGACCATCGAAGCGCCGACCGCCAGCAGCGCCCGGGCACCGATCAGGGCCGGCGGCCCCGGTGCCAGCGCGCACAGCACCGAGGCCGCGCCGAAGACCGCCAAACCGGCCAGCAGCAGCCGCTGGTGTCCGATCCGGTCGCCCAACGGCCCGCTCACCAGCACCAGTCCGACCATCAGGAGCGAGTACACGTCCACGATCCACAGCAGTTCGGGCGGGGACGCGTGCAGTTCGTGGGCGAGGGTCGGGACGGTGATGGTGAGGATGGTGACGTCCATCGCCGCCGGCAGGAAGCACAACAGCACCACGGCCAGCACCAGCCAGCGCCGGGCCGTCCCGACCGCAGGCAGCGTGTCGGTCACCGGTCGAGGCCCAGCGCCGCCCTTGCTGTGACGATCAGTTCGTGCAACTCGGTGAGGCTCGGGGCGTAGAACATACAGCTCAGTCTGCCAGTTGGCAGGTCCGTCAGCTCGGTGGGCACGACACCCCGGTCGGCGTGCCGGGGCGAGGCCACGAGCCGTCCGAGCAGGCGCAGCACCTCCGGCAGGGTCAGGCCGGCCGGAAGGCCGTAGAAGTCGTAGTTGCCGACTGCGTGGGTGTCGAGGTAGCCGGAGCCGATGAGGTGTTCGCCGAATTCGTGCACATGGCTCGACCCGGTGCGGCGGGCGTTGAGGTCGTGCAGGTAGACGACGCCGTCGCGGGCGATCGCGTCGATGCCGAAGCGCCCGCGATAGCCCCGCCGTTGCATCTCCTCGGCCAGCCGGAGCCCGCCCTCGGTGAGCGGGCGGTACCACCATCGGTCACGCAGTTCCCGTGCGGTGACGTTGCCACGCAGGTGGGTGGCGCCCTCGAACAGCATGTCGGTCGTGTAGCAGAGGTGGGGCGGGGCGTCCACGGGCACCATGTACTCCACGGACGGGAAGACGATGTCGCCGTCGAGGAACTCCTCGACGACCACCGGATCCTCGTCGTAGAACGTGCTCGCGGCCAGGCGTTCGGCGATGTCGTCATCGCCCGGCCGGAAGATCAGCAGACCGAGGCTCGCCTCCCCGCGGTCCGGCTTGACGATGCACGGCGTGCCGGTCGCGAGCATGCCCCGCACCGCCGCGGGCACCTCGTGCTTCCCGGTGCAGTGGGTCCCGGGCGGGATGCGGCAGGGCCCGTCGGTCAGGGCGAGGTCGGCGGCCAGGTCGCGCAGACCGGTCTTGGTGTCCAACAGGTCGCGCAGGGCCTGCCGCGGCGGGCTCTCCGGCAACTCGACCGTCACGCCGTACCGGGTGCGCAGGGCCTCGGTGAACCGCCACAGGTCGTTGGTGGTGGTGTGCGGGATGAGCCGGAGCCTGCGGCCCGGCCCCGCGTGGTCCGCCACGGCGGCCATCAGTCCGGGGTCGGCGAGCGCGTCGGCGAACAGCGAGCCGGTGCGGCCCGCCGGGCTGAGGTTCACCACGCCGTCGAGCCCCAGGAACTTCCGCTGCCAGTCCAGCTCTCCGATCGGCTCGTAGGTGATGAGCATCTTGTCCAGCGGCCCCCAGAACAGCGCCTGGTCCTGCTGGGCGTAGCACTCCGACAGCAGCTCGTCGACGCCGTCGGCGCGGACGGCGAAGTCGCGCAGGGTGTCGACGGCGTTGCACACGCAGAGCGTGGGTGTGGTCATGTCCTCTCCTCGTGCAGCAGTCCCTTGCCCTCGGACACCAGGTCGACCGCGGCTGCGACCACGTGCCGGAAGAGGTCCTTGCCCAGGGCCGCGGTGGCGTCCGAAGTGCTCGACAGGACGCCCTGGTTGGTCGTGCGGTGTACGTCGACGGGGTGCAGGTAGATCCCCGCGCGGGGCGGGTCGGCGTGGTCGGGGCGCGCGGCGGAGACCAGGTCCGGGCGGAGGTAGAGCATCAGGCTGGTCTCGGTGATCCCTGCGTGCTCGGCGTGCCACCCCGGAAAGATCGGCACCCGCTCTGCCAGCCAGTCGGTGTCGACCAGGCTCCACCAGCTCAGCGCGATGAACTCCTTGCGCGAGGCCACCGGCCGTCGCCCCACCTCGTCGAGGGCCTCGAACACGAACGGCTCGTTCTCGAAGTGGCCGTTGACGACCAGCAACCGGCGCCAGGGCAGGGCGCACAGCGACTCCAGCGTGTCCTCCAGGAAGGCCAGCAGCGACCGGCCTCGCACATGGACGGTGCCGGGAAAGGCCAGTCCGCCCCCGCTCTGCGGCAACGACCGTGCCGCGATGGACTGCGCCGGCAGGGTCAGCGCGTTCAGCTCGTGGGCGATCTGCCGGGCGAAGGCATCGGCGAGGAGGGTGTCCACGGACAGCGGCAGGTGCGGACCGTGCTGTTCGATGGATCCCACCGGCCACACCAGGGTCTGACCGGCGGTGGCCGCCAGGATCTCGGCACTGCTCAGGTCGCACAGTTGCGGGCCGGTCGATCGGGGGATCACGATCGCACCTGCTCGGACCGGCCCGTTGCGGTGACGGGTTCGGAGCCGTCGCCGGCGTTCTCCCGTCTGATGGCCTCGGCCACGATCCGGACGAGTGTGGGGCTCATGTCGGTGTGCAGCGCGGTGTACACCTGGGCCGCCACCGCACCGACCCGCAGATAGTCGTGGACGTCCCGGCCCGATTGCACACCGCCGGAGCCCAGCAGGGGCAGCGGGAACCCGGCGCTGCGCAGTTTCCACAGGGAGGCCAGTACCAGCGGCTTGATGCCTGGTCCGGAGTAGCCGAACACCCCGCCGAGACGGAGGTCACCGGTCTCGGGGTGTACGGCGGCGGCGGGCAGGGTGTCACTGACGGTCACCGCGTACGCGCCGGCCCGGGCGGCGGCGAACGCCCGGGCGTGCAGGCCCTCGCCGCTGGCCAGCTTGACCGAGAACGGGACCCGGGTCGCGGCGCGGGTGGCCGCGGTGTAGGCATGTACCCGCTCGGGACCGTCGTCGAGGCCGTCCTTCTCGTTGAGGCAGGAGATGCCGAGCTCCAGTGCCCGGCAGCCTGTCGCCTCCACCCGGGCCGCCAACTCGGCCAGTTCCGCCGGGCTGTCGGCGTGCAGCGACGCGATGACCGGCAGCCGGTCCCGTGCCAGGCCGCGCAGGATGCCCATCCAGTGGTCGACGGACCGTTTCGAGTAGGTGGTGCTGTTGATCATCCCGGTGGGCAGCCGAACGATGCGCTCGTCCAGGCCGGTCGGCGGGTTGGGGTGGATGGTCTTGGTGACCACCGCGCCCGCGCCGGAGATCAGCAGTCTGCGGATGTTGCGCTCCTGGTCGGTGAGCAGGCCGGAGCCCACCACGACGGGATTGGCCAGGTCCATCCCCAGCACATGTGTGGTGGCCGCCATGTCAGGCCGCCGTCCTGGCCCGGCCCAGCGCCGCGAGCACGCCGTCGACCAGCAGTGCCGGGTCCGTGGCGACCTCCGCTGCGGACAGGAAGGTGGCGACGGCGACCTGGGCGAGTCCCTTGAGCAGGTGACTGGCCGACTCGGCGAAGGGTTGGTCGGTGATGCCGACGATGGGACGGCCCAGCGCACTGGCCCACCCCAATTCGATATGGGTGCCGTCCGAGCGCAGCAGGGTGCCGTCGAGCACCGGCAGTACCGGCACGAACACATCGCATTCGCGCATCCACGCGTAGTCGCGCACGGACACCTCTTCGGGGGTGAACGACGCGGTGTCGGCGCCGAACCGCTCTGCCACATGGGCGGAGAGCACAGTGGCGCCGGCCCGTCGTGACTGGTCGATGGTCAGGCTCAGGCATTCGCGGATCGGCGCCGCCATTCCGCCGGGCACCAGGGCGTGCTGGATCGGTCCGCCGACGAACAGGGTGACGCCGCGCAGGGCGTCCGGGGTGGAACTCATGGCTTTTCGCGGCTCCTTCGAAAAAGAGTCTGCCGACGACCGTGTAAGAGGGCGGACTTCGGCCACCGGAAAGGAAGGGAACGGGCAGCGCAATCACATGATGCGCTTGCGGTGAATCGCAGGGGATTCCGAGCGTGCGGCCCGGAAGCGTTGCCGGGGCGCCCGGTTGCTGCTCGTCCCGCACTCCGCGTCCACCCAGTAGGCAAAGAGACGGCTTCACGCTAGTCCAGGGCAAATCGTCAGCACAAGCGCTATCTGCGCCAGACGGAAGTGTACGGCAAATGGTACAAAAGATCGTTGCAATCTATCCTAAATCCGACTCAACTGGCTTCCGAGGAACGCCTTTCGTGTTGGTTTCGCGGACGCGGGTAGGGGCAGGGAATTCTATTCCGCAGGCATATTCGGCGCCGAACGCGAGCGGCCGAAACGCCACCGAACTCATGTGCAAAACGCTTATTGATATCGACCTCGAAGGTGCGGCAAGTAGAATTCAGAGGCCGCATTGACAGGCGATAGAGCCTCAACTAGCTTCGATGGGGCGTGAATTGCCGTCGCCGCCATGTTTCCGATCGGCGCCGGCTCGCCTCCGGCTCGACTGCCGCCGCGACCTCATCTTCCCTCCCCGTGTACCGGACGCCCATTGTGGCCTTTTGGATGAACCCACCCAGAGGGGAAAATCCTGGTGAACTCTTTGCAGACCATCAAAACAATTCTGCACTCCGACGTGCTGGTGGAAGTGCCGATCGACCAGATGCGGCTCGACGACAACCTGCGCGAGAGCTACGGCATGGACTCACTCGGATTCGTGGAACTGCGCGTGCAGTGCGAGGAGGCGTTCGGCATCGACATCCCCGACGAGGCCGTCGCCGCAGGGGAGTTGTCCACCCTCGGCGATGTCCTCGCACTGGTCGAGCGGCTGTCGGGGGCCGACCACCCCCCGGCCACCGCGTGAGCACCGCCCCGGCCGCCCGGGACGACCGCGCCGGGGAACCGACCGGAGTGCTGTCACGCGGCACGGACCTGCACCTGAACCACTACGGCGCGGCACGACTGCCGTTCGCCTGCGTGGGCGGCAGCGGACTGGAACTCGAGGTCGTCGACCTGAGCCCGGCACACCAGGGCAGGCGGCTGCGGCTGCTGGACGCGAGCGCCGGCTACGCCAGCGCCACCCTGGGCACCGGTCACCCCGTCGTCCGCACGGCGCTGACGCGCGGCACCGGAATCGGCAACGTCACCGACGAACTGGGCTCGCTGGAACGGGCGGAACTCCTCGACCGGCTCTTCGGCCCCGGCGGGCTGTGGACCGCCCACTTCCCCGCCGGGCGATACCACGTCAGCGGACGCAACTCCGGCTCCGAAGGCAACGAGTTGGCGCTGCGGCTCGTGCTGGAGTCCCGGTTCGACGGCCGGCGGCTGCGCCACCGCCCGGGCAGGGAACGGCGCGACACCGTCCTGGCCTTCCAGGGCGCCTGGCACGGCTGGACCGGTGGGCTGGTCCCGCTGCTCAACCGCAGGTACTACCGGGCCGGACTGCCCACGCCGGACACCACCGGCCCGTACGGCGTCCGGGTCGAGCACCTCCCCTTCGGCGACCCCGAAGCCCTCGCGCGGTACTTCGCCACGTCCGCCGACCGGCTGCTGGCCGTAGTGGTCGAGCCGATCCAGGGCGACGCCGGCATCCTCCGGCCGCCGCCCGGCTACCTGCGCGAACTCGCGCGGCGGTGCGCGGCCGACGACGTGCTGCTCGTGGCCGACGAGGTGCTGACGTTCGCCAAGACCGGCCACTGGTTCGCCATGCGCGACGCGGACGGACCGGTATCCACCGACATCACCGTCATCGGCAAATTCCTGGGCATGGGCGCGGTGTCCACCTCGATGGTGATCGCCCGCAAGGACCTGGCCGTCCGCTCCTCCGGCGCCGTGACCACCTCCGATCTACGGCCGCTGAACTGCGCGGTGATCCGCGACGGCATCGAGCACATCGACGCCGAAGGGCTGCTGCGGCGGTCCGCCGACGTCGGCGCGAAACTGGCCGAGCACCTCGACACCGCCCTGGTGGGCCGCCACCCGGAGGTGTTCACCGCGGTCCGCGGCACCGGCGCCATGCTCGGCGTGGAACTGACCGCCGCGGCGGCGGACCGCATCGGCGCGCTGCGCAGAGAGCTGATCGAAGCGGGTGTCTACGCGGAGTTCATGGCGGGCGCGGGGAAGCGCTCCGGCGGCCGGCGCTACATCCACCCCACCCTCCGGATCGTGCTGCCGCTGACCGCCACCGCCCCGCAGGCCGACGAGATCGTGGACCGGGTGGCGGCAGGCGCCCGGGCACTGCGGTGAGCGCCGGATTCCGCACCCGGGTCGAACACGTCGACACCGACGCGACCGGGATCGTGCACTTCTCCCGCTACACCTCACTGATGGAGACCGCGGGCACCGAACACCTCCAAGCGCACGGCGCGGGCCTGACCGCCTTCCACGCGGCGGGCGTCGACCTGGTGGCCGCCGACCTGCGGGTGACCTACCTCCACAGCGCCGTGTACCGCGACGTGATCGTCGCGGACACCCGAGTCGGCCATATCGGCGCGGCCTGGTTCGCCCTCGCGGTCCGTCTGCTGCGCGAGGAGGAGGACGGCAGCCGCACCCCGCTGGTGACCGGCGAACTCGCCTTCGCCGCCGTCGACCCCGACACCCGACGCGCGATGCCCCTGCCGGCGCCGCTGCGACAGACACTGAGAGGAATCGTCCCGGATGCGGCACACGAACGAATCGGCGCCCCCGCCCGCACCGGCCCGCGCGGCTCGGCCGCTGGGCACCTCGGCGATCGCCGCCCTGGTGCGCGGACGCCATCCCCGACTCTTCATCGACCGGATTCTGGACCATGAGCCCGGCGTGTTCCTGCGCAGCATGTTCGCCGTCTCGGCAGAGATGAGCGCACTGTCCGGGCACCTGCCCGAGCGCGGCCTGACCCCGGGGGCGATCCTGCCCGGCAGCCACACCATGCAGGCCTTCGCCCAATCCGGCGTACTGCTCTACCAGCTGAGCAGCGCCCCGCTCGCCGACGACGAGGTGACCCTGGTCGGCACGGTCACCTCCCGTTTCCTCGCCCCGGTCGTACCCGGCGACCAGGTCGTCCTCGACGTACGCGCGGACCGGCTCTCCGGCCACACCTTCGCCTTCTCCGCCACGGCGACCGTGGAGGACGCCTCGGTCGCCGGGTTCCGCGGCGCGATGAGCCGCGTGAAGATCGATCCCACGGCGGCCCGGCCGTGGTGACGCCCGTGATCACCGGACTGGCCTGGGACACCCCACTGGGCCGGGACCGCGAGGCGGTATGGGAGCGACTGTGCGCGGGCGACTCGGGACTGGCACCCGTCGACTCGCCCCACCCGCTGCGCAACACCCACGCGGCCGTCATCGCATCGGTGCCGTACGGGACTTCGCCGGGCGCGCGCCAGCGAGCGCTCGCCGGCCGGGCACTGCGCTCCGCGTTCGCGGACGCCGGCCTGTCCCCGACCGACCCCGAGGTCGGCCTGGTACTGGGCACCAGCTTCGGCGCCTCGTTGGACGAGGCGGAACCGGCACTGCACACCTGGGCCGACGACGCCGCGGCGGGCATCGGACACCCGGGTACGCCGATGTGCGTCATGACCGCGTGCTCCGCGGGGGCCGACGCGCTCGCCGTCGCGCACACCCTGGTGCGCTCGGGCAAGCGGCGCGTCTGCGTGGCCGGCGGGGCGGACGTCGTCACCGAGGCCAAGCGGCTCGGGCATTCCGCGCTGGGCACGATGAGCCCCACCGGACTGCGGGCGTTCGACCGGGCACACGACGGAATGCTGCTCGGCGAGGGCGCGGCGTTCATCGTGGTCGAACACCCCGACTCCGCCCGGGAACGCGGCGCCCGCGTGTACGCCCGACTGCGCGGGACCGGCGCCGCCAACGACGCCGCCGGCCTCACCGCACCGGACCCGTCCGGCCGCGCCGTGGTGCGCGCGGTGGAACGCTGCCTGGCATCCGCGGGCCTGACCCCCGCGGACATCGCGGTGGTCAACGCACACGGGACCGGAACCCCGCTCAACGACGAGGTCGAGGCACACAGCCTGCGCGAACTCTTCGGAGACGGCGGCCCGTTGGTGTTCGCCACCAAGGGAGCCTTCGGGCACAGCCTGGGCGCCACCGGAGCCCTTGAGGCCGTGGCGACCGTACTGGCCCTGCACCACCGGCGGGTGCCGCCGGTCCTCGGGCTGTGCGACCCGGCGGCACCGCTGCGACTGGCCACCGGTTCGCCCCGACCCGTGGGCGAAGGCGCCGGACTGAGCCTGACGTTGGGATTCGGCGGGTTCAACACCTGCCTGCTGTTCGAAGGGGTGAGGGCGTGACACAGGCGCCGCCGGGCACACGGGTGCTGGGTTCGGCGACGGTCGTCGCCGAAGACCCGGCCGAGTACGCGAGGAACAAACCGTCCTTCTACGCCGACCCCGCGGCCTGGCTGGTCGCCGAGACCGTGGAACGGGCACTGGCGGACTGCGCGGAGCCCGTACTCGACGCCGCCGACGACACCGCGATC
Source organism: Streptomyces sp. NPDC093097 (assembly GCF_044754325.1). NCBI lineage: Bacteria > Bacillati > Actinomycetota > Actinomycetes > Kitasatosporales > Streptomycetaceae > Streptomyces > Streptomyces sp. NPDC093097. Next base: position 76,672 of record NZ_JBIVOW010000013.1, on the reverse strand, counting down.
CTGGTGATGAGCGCGACCGGGAGCGAGCGCACGATACGCCGCATCACCGGCATGGTGCCGCGGTCCCGGATCTCGCCCCTGCGCTTCGCCGGAGCCAATCCCGGGGTGCTGGCAGGACTGCCCGCCCTGCGCCACGGACTGCGCGGCCCGTCGCTACTGCTGGCGGCACACCCGGACAAGGCCTCCCCCCTGGCGTGCACGGTGATCGACGGCTGGCTCACGGACGGCCACGCCCGGCACGTGATCCTGGTCGGCCTGCACACCACCGAGCACGATCGGGAGATGTGCCGCTGCCTGGTCCTGACCCGTGCCAGGGAGGACCGGTGAACGGCCTCACCCGGTCCGAGGTCACCGCATTCCTGACCCGGGTCGGCACCACTCCGGCCGGCACGGACGCCGGCGCCCCGGCCGGACTGGACGATGTACAGGACGACCTCGCCGGGCTGGGCCTGGCCCCGGGCGACGCGATCGTGCTCTGCCTGGCCAACGGAGTCGACCTGCTGCGTGTGCAGTTCGCCTCGCTGCTGCTGGGCCTGGTACCGCTGGCCGTGCCACCGAGCACGCCATGGCAGCGGGTCCGCGCGCTGGCGGGACACATCGGGGCCGCCGTGGTGGTGACCACCCGGCTGACCGGCACGCGGCCGCGGGCGCCGGTGGGCGGCGCGTTCGCCGTGCCGACCGGGCACCCCACCACCCCGTACCGACCGGGCGAGATCCTGCTGTCCACCTCCGGCACCTCAGGCATGTTCAGTGCCTGCGTGCACCAGGTCTCCGCGCTGCTGCACAACGCCCGCCTGCACGCCGCAGCCACCGGCATCACCGCGGCCGACACCCTGCTGGTGAACCTGCCCCTGTACTACTCCTACGCCCTCGTGGCGCAGGCGTTCGCCGCCTACGTGACCACGGCACGACTGGTGCTCGACGGACCACCGTTCTCGCCGATCGCCTACCGCGACGCGGTCACCGCGCACGGTGTCACCCACTCGTCGGTGACACCGACCCTCGCCCGCCAACTGCTGGCCGCCCCCGGACTCCTGCCCCCCGGACTGCGGGTGCTGGCGGTCGGCGGGGACCGGCTCACGCCCGCGGAGGTGGCGGCCCTGCTGGCCGCACGACCCTCCGCCCAGCTGTATCTGACCTACGGACTCACCGAGGCCGGACCGCGCGTGTCGACCCTGGCCGCACACGCCGAACCCGCCCACCGATACGGCTCGGTCGGCCGCCCGCTGCCCGGCGTGCGCACCTCGCTGCGCGAAGTCCAGGGCGGTGTGGGCGAGTTGCTGGTCGAATCCGACACCGTACTGCTGCGGCGCGTCGGAGAACGCAGCGGGAGAGTCCTGCTGGCACCGCGGACCATCGCCACAGGAGACGCCTTCTCCATCGACGACGGCTATCTGACCTTCCACGGACGCCTGTCGGACTTCGTGGTACTGCGCGGCGAGAAGGTCTCGCTCAACACCGTCCGGCAGGCCGCCCACGCCATCCCGGGGGTGGTGCACTGCGAACCCAAGGTGGTGAACGAGGACGGCACGCAAGTGCTGGACGTCCACCTGTCGGTCACCGACTCCCCTCCCGGCGGGGAGAACGCCGTACGACGCCTCCTCAACTCCCAGTTGCTGCCCGCCGAACGCCCCCGCGCGGTCTTCATCTCCGCCGCCGACCCGGAGACCTTCCGCAAATGACCCTCCGCCTCGGCTGGACCGTCCCCACGACCCTCTCGCCCGACGGGCTCCGCGAGTTCGCCAGGGCCGCGGAGCACCTCGGATACGACCACCTCTCCATCCCGGAGCACCTGGTGTCCAGCACTCCCGCCTACGAGAGCCTGACGCTGGCGGCGTACCTGGCCGCGGCCACCACCCGCATCGAACTGGCAACCGCGATGACGATCCTGCCGTACCGCCCGGTGGTGCTCGCCGCCAAGCAGGCCGCACAACTGGCCCACCTCAGCGGCGACCGGCTGCGCCTGGGCATCGCCATCGGATCCGACCCCGCCGAGTCCGCCGCCCTCGGCGTCGCACCGGAAGACCGCGCGGCACTGTTCGAGGAACAGGTCCATGCCCTGCGCCGGCTCTGGACGCGGCCGGAAGCCGACTACGCCGGCGAGCACATCGCGTTCTCCGGCGTCACCCTCACCCCCCGGCCACATCGGATACCGCTCTGGATGGGCGGCGGCACCCTGCGCACCGGAGGCAGACCGGGCGCACTGCGCCGGATCGCCACCCTCGCCGACGGCTTCACCATGTCCGGGCTGCTCGCCAACCGGGTCAACCGCGGCGCCGCACTCATCGCCGAGCTGCGTACCGCGGTGACCGAAGCCGGCCGTGACTGGGCCGAGTTCGGCACCGAGGCCCGCCTCCGCCCCGCCCCCGGCCGACCGGACACCTGGCGCTCGCTCGCCGAGGCATGGCGTTCCGCCGGCGCCACCCACCTCACCGTCACCACCGACGACCTCTCCCTGCTGGCCCCCCTGCACGCGGCGTTGACCGGGTAGACAAGCCCGCGTCAACGAGCACGCCTGGTTGTCAGCGTCGCGGGGCGGCGGCCATGCTGAACGGAGGGAGCCCACCACCCCGAGGAGCAGAATGCCGCGCACGCAGGACGCCGGTTCGTCACTGCCGCCCGAAGACCGCACACTGTCACCCTTCACGGGATACGGCCGCGCCCACTGGCTGGCCCTCGCCGACCAACTGCTCACGGACGCCCACCGGTTCGCCTCCCCGTCCGGTGCGCGCATCGTGCTGCCCGGCCGGCCCTCGTCGTCCGGCACGGACTCGGACCAACTCGAAGGCTTCGCCCGGACGTTCCTGCTGCTGGCCTTCCGCACCGCGGGCTGCGGCGGCGCGGCGCCGGCCGGGCTGCTCCAGTCCTACGCCGAGGGCATCGGCGCCGGCACCGACCCGAGGCACCCCGAAGCATGGCCGGCCCTCGGCCCGGCATGCCGCCAGACGCTCGTCGAGGCGTGCTCGCTCGCCCTCGGTCTCCATCTGACGCGACCGTGGCTGTGGGACCAGCTGTCACCTGACGTACAAGGGCGCGTCGTCGGATGGTTCCAGGGAGCGTGGGGGCTGCGGATACCCGACAACAACTGGCACATGTTCCGCGTGATCGTCGGCGAGTTCCTCGCAAGCGTCGGCGCCCCACACGACCGCGCCGAGATGGCCGCCGACCTCGCCCGCACAGAAGAATTCCACGTCGGTGACGGCTGGTACCGCGACGGCGGCGACGCCCGCACGGCGGACAACTTCGATCACTACAACGGCTGGGCGCTGCACACCTACCCCCTCCTGTGGGCCCAGATGGCCGAGGGGCGCACGGCGGACCCGGACCTCCTGCCGCTGCTCGCGGCACGCCTGCGGCGCTTCCTGGCGGACTACGCGCTCTTCTTCGGCGCGGACGGAGCGCCCATGCACCAGGGCCGCTCGCTCATCTACCGGTTCGCGGCGGCCACCGCCCCATGGCTGGGCGCACTGGTCGACGCCACCCCGCTCAGCCCGGGCCAGACCCGGCGCCTGGCCAGTGGCGCGCTGCGACACTTCACCGACCGCGGATTCCGCGACCGGAACGGGATCGCCACCCTCGGCTGGTACGGCCCGTATCCGCCCATGGTGCAGAGCTACTCCGGCCCAGGCTCCCCCTACTGGCTCTCCAAGGCCTTCCTCGGCCTGCTCCTGCCGGCCGACCACCCGTGCTGGACCGAGCCCGAGGAACCGCTGCCCGTCGAACGAGGCGACCGCATCCAGGCACTGCCCGCCCCGGGCTTCCTGCTCTCGGCGACCCGGGCCGACGGCGTCGTCCGCCTGGTCAACCACGGCAGCGACAACTTCGCGACCGGCGACCAGGCACGCCAGGCCGGCGCCAGGGGAAGCGGAGGCCCCGGACGTACGGCCGGGGACCCGCACTACTCGCGGTTCGCCTACTCCACGGCCACCGGACCGCGGCACACCGACGCCGAGCCCGCCCGCCCCGCCCAGCCCGACAACCATGTGGCACTCCTCCACCCGGACCTCGGCCCATCCGGCCGCACCCGCATCCACCGCCTGTCCGTCCACGACCGCTACGCCGCGTCCTGGCACCGGCCGACCTGGGACGGAGACACGGACCCCGAGGCCCGCATCGAGACCGCGAGCGTGGCCTGGGGAGCGTGGGAACTGCGGGCCCACCTGGTCGACGCACCTCCCGACCTGCCGGTGTACGACAGCGGTTGGCAGATCGCGGGGGAGCGGCCCCCGCACGCCCGATCCGCCGACGGCCAGGCCACGGCCGCCACGGCCGACGGCCTCACCAGTTCCTTCGTCTCTCTCGCCGGCCACACCGACCTCGCGGTGGCGACCGCGCAGGGCACCAGCGCCTTCGGCCGGCACACCGCCGTCCCCTACGCCACCGACCGGCGCGGCACGACCCGGACCGTACACGTCGCCCTGATCGGCCTCACCGGCCGGGGCGCGGACCCCACCCCGCCGGCCGTACAGTGCACCGTCAACGGGACGACGGTCAACGTCCGTTTCCCCGACGGCACTTGGGTGTTGGTCGTCCTTGGCGAGGAGCCTGCCCAGTCACCGCTTCTGGGAGGTGAACCGCTGCCCGGGCGGGTGCGGTACGCGCGGCTGACTCCGGGGGAGCCGCCGGTGACTGTTCCAGGTGCTGGAGACCGCCTGAATTCTTGATCAAGACGGCGGAAGGATCTCAGCGCGTCGACATGGCAGTCGCTGTGACCCGTCCCCTCCTCGTCGCCGCGCCGACCGGCCACGTCACCTCCCGCCGCGCGGGCTCACAGCGCCTTCCGGTATCGCCGCCGTATCGTCGGACGGTTCGACTCGTCCTGGCCGTACGGCGGCAGGGTGAAGCCGACCTCCGCGCCGCCGCCGTCCGCCGTGGTGGCGAAGACGGTTCCGGCGTCGGCCGTGACGAGGTCGTGCACGATGGCCAGACCGAGGCCGGAGCCGGGCGTCGCCTGGGTCCGGGGGCCGCGGTAGAAGCGGTCGAAGACGGCGTGCCGCTCGGCGGGCGCGATACCCGGGCCCTGGTCCCGTACGGCCAGTCGGCCTCCGCCGATGTACATGGCGATCGGGGTGCCTTCGGGGCTGAACTTCACCGCGTTGCTCAGCAGGTTGTCGATGCAGCGCTGGAGCGCGCGCGGCCGGGCACGCACCGGCACCGGCGGGTTCGTGTCGTCCTCGATGACCAGGACGGTGCGCCCGGTCCGCAGGCGGAGACGCTGCGCACTGTCCTCCGCGGCGACGGCCAGGTCGACGGCCTCGGGCTCCTCCTCCGTGTGGCGGTCGGTGGCCAACTCGACCAGCTCACGCACCAGGTCGTCGAGGGCGGCGGTCTCGGTGACCAGGGTGGTGAGGATCTGCTCCTCGTCCTCGGGGGCGAGCCGGCCGCGCGCCCGCTGGAGCAGCTCGGCGCTCCCGCGCACCGAGGTGAGCGGCGTGCGCAGTTCGTGGCTGGCGTCCTGGACCAGTTGCTGCTGCTGGGCGCGGGAGCGGCGCAGCGCGGCGAGCATGTGCGCGAAGCTGCGGGTCAGTTGGCCGATCTCGTCGGATCCGGCGGTCGGCAGCGGTGTGGCGAGATCCTGCGTGGTGGTGATGCGCCGGGTGGCGACGGCCAGTCGGCGGACCGGCCGCAGGATCCGCCCCAGGACGAGCCAGCCGACGAGCGCCGCGAACCCGATGGCGCCCGCGGTGGTCCAGGCGATCTGCCACAGTGCCTGGTTGTCGAGGCGCATGGCGCCCTCGTAGCTCTGGCCCACCATGACCGCCCCGCCTCCCGGCAGCGGCCTGGTCAGGGTGCCGTACTCGGTCTCGGAGACGACCACGTCCACCCGGCTCTCGCCCTTTCCCGTCCGAGCCACGCGCAGCGCGTCCGACGAGACCGGCAGGGCCTCGCGGCCGGGCGCCAGCGGCCGCACCGCCCCCTGGGCGGACACGACCTGCTCGATCATGTCCGGCCGGGCGGGCGGGGTCAGACCGGCGGCGAGGAGGGTGACGACGGTGCTCGTGCGGTCGGCGAGGCCCCGTTCGAGCTCGTCGCCGACCAGGTTGCTCACGCCCCGGTACGACATGAGGGCGGCGAGGGACATGGCGAGTGCGGCGGCCGCGGCGACGACTGCGGTGATCTTCGTACGGAGCATCATGCGGGCCGGAGGGTGTAGCCGACGTTGCGGACGGTTCGGATCAGCCGGGGTTCGCCGTCCTGTTCGGTCTTCTGCCGCAGATAGCCGATGTAGACGTCCAGGGAGCGGGAGGTGGTGTCGAAGTCGAAGCCCCAGATGCGCTCGTAGATCTGCGACCGGCTGAGGACCACGCCCGGGTGGCACAGCAGCAGTTCCAGCACGTCGAACTCGGTCTTGGTCAGGTCCAGTTGCCGCTCCCCGCGGAACGCCTGCCGGGACGCGGGGTCCAGGGTGAGGTCCGCGACCGTCAGGGCCCCGCTGTCCTCGGGAGGTTCGGTACGCCGCAGCAGCGCGCGGATACGGGCGAAGAGCTCCTCGGTGGCGAACGGCTTGGCCAGGTAGTCGTCGGCGCCCGCGTCCAGTCCCGCGACCCGGTCGCCGACCTCGTGCCGGGCCGTCAGAACCAGGATCGGCAGCCGGTCGCCGCGCCTGCGCAGCATCCGGCACAGGCCGAGGCCGTCGAGGCCCGGCATGACCACGTCCACCACCGCCAGGTCGGGCCGCTCCTGCTCCAGGAGGCCGAGGGCCTCCAGGCCGTCGCAGGCCACGCGCACCCGATAGCCCTCGAAGCGCAGCAACTGGTCCAGGGTGCTGCGCACTCCCGGGTCGTCCTCGACGACCAGCACCGTGCGCTGGAGCGCTGTTTCCTCAGTCATGTGGTCCATCCTTGTCGATGGCGGACGTGGTCAAGGCACCGGTCCGTCAGCCGCGGACCGGAGTGACGGCGATCGGCGGGAGGGTGCGCAGGCAGGAGGTGTCGCCAGACTCGCCGGTGCGGAGGAAATGCGAGGAGACCCCGGCGACGCAGCGGCTCAGCTCCAGCTCGGGCACGTGCCCCATGTTGCGGGCCGAGAAGAACCGGCTGTCGCGGAACTGCGCGGCGGCCTTCTTCCCGCTCGCGTCAGGCGTGTTGGCGTCGAGGTCGCCGGAGAGCACCAGGACCGGGACGTTCGGCTGCCGGGGCTTCGTGGGCTGCGGGTCGGGGGTGTTCGCACGCGGCCAGCCGATGCACACGTCGCCGGCGTCCGTGGTGCCCTCGGTGAAGCCCTTGGCGCTGAACGCCCCGTACGCACCGGAGGGTACGGCGGCCAGCGCGGTGTTGTACTGGCGCCACCGCTCGGACAGCGGCGCGTCCTTCGACCACGCCTTGCGGTAGTCGTTGCAGACGACCGCGATGTACGGCGCCTGGTCCACCGTGCTGCCGCTCTTCCCCTCCTCCTGGACCAGCTTCCGCAGCGGCGCGGTGTCGCCCTTCACGAAGCGGTGCAGCGCGTGCGGCAGTTGGCCGAGCAGCGAGGGCTCCGCCGGCTCAAGACCGACCTGGCTGCTGGCCGCCTCGAACATCAGGTTGGCGAGCTTGTCCTCGGTGAACCGCTTCTTGTAGACGCCGTGTTCGGTGGTGATCGGCACCGTCATGGGCTTGGTGCGCAGCCGCGCCGCCGTGGTGGCCAGGTCCCGCACGGCCTGCTCGCCGTCACAGGCGGCGGGGACGCTGCGCTCGCACACCCGGCGCAGGGTCGACGAGACCGCCTGGGCGCTGGGCCGCGCCAACGCGTCGAGCTTGAGGGGGTAGGCGCCGGACAGGACGAGGGAGCTCACGTGCTCGGGGTGGCGCGAGGCGTACACCGGCATCAGGTACGTGCCGTAGGACAGTCCGTACAGGCCGAGCTTCGCCACGCCGAGGTGGGCGCGGATCGCGTCGATGTCGTCGGCGGTGGCCGCCGAGGTGTAACCGGCGGCCTTGGGCCCGAGGTTCTCGGCGCACCGCTCGACCGCGGCCCGCTGCTGGGCCCGCGTGCCGAAGCGGTACTCGGCGTCGGTGACCCCGCACGGGACCGGCTGCGAACTCCCGGTGCCGCGCGGGTCGACGAGCAGCAGATCGTGATCCTTCAGCAGGCTCTCCAGGCCCCAGGCGAATGCCTCGGCCTTGTCTATCGCGGTCTCGCCCGGGCCGCCCGGGTTGACGGCGACGGTGCCCTTGGCGGGACCGGGCGCGCTGTGGCGCACGACCGCGTAACTCACCTTGATCTTGCCGAGCTTCGGCTTCCCCGCGACGAGCGGGCGGTCCAGTTGGCCGCAGTCGACCTGGTGCCCGTCCACGGTCGGACACCAGGCGGGTGCCGCCGTGGCCGCGGGGCCGCTCCTGGGTCCGGTGGCGCAGGCGGTCGCCGTGGGCAGCACCGAGGCCATCACCACCATCACGCTCACAGCCAGACCCGCACGCCGCGCCGTGCTCTTGTACGTCATCACGCTCTCCTCTGCCTCGGGTCCTCGGACCCCGGCCCCTCGGTGTTCCTCAGGTGCGGGCACAACGTTGCCGGGCGCATTTCGCAGGCACGGCAGAGCGACGGCAAAAGCGTGTAAGAACCGGAGCGGTTCAGCAGCGACCGGCCCGTAGTGCGCCGTCGACTCCGCTCGGCGTGCCCTTCGGCCCGTCCCCGAGCTGCGGGGACCGATCGCCAGGCAGCCTCCGTCGACCACGTTCCGGACCCCAGCGGCGGTCGACTCTCAGCCAGCGCCACCCCTCAACCCTGGCCGAATCTCACCCCACAAACAGCAAGAGCGATAGCAATCGAAGCAAACCAGGAGTAGCCGCTTTAAGGCTCAAATCGCAGCCCATTTCGGGCTATTCCATGCCCTCCGCGCACACGCTGAGTGCCGGTTGCGTCTCGGAGTGCGGGCTGCCGATTGCGCGACGCGGTCTCGCCCGTACGATGCCGGAACTTCGTCCCGTTCATCTCTCGACCGGAAGGCCATCGCGGAATGCCCGTCTTCAGACGCCGCAAAGGCAGTCGTCCCCGCATGCTCCCCGAACTCGACGACACCGCCCTGGGGCAGGTCCGGCGGCGCGTCCTGTCCTGCTGGGACCGCGGTTCGCTCGATACGCCTGTCATGGCCCTGATGGCGGACATCCTGGACGACGCCGGTGAGGACTGGGACCGCAAGGCGCACCGCCTGAGGGTGCTCGCCGGATCCGCGGGACGGGCGCTGCCCGGTATCTGGCGGGAACACAACCCGAGCAACCAGGCGGCCGTGCTGCTGCATGCCTGGTCGGACCTGTTCCAGGCCGGGGAGGAGGGCTCCACCGTCGACCTCGACGCGACCCGGGAGTCCTGTCGGCTCGCCGCCGAACTGCTGCCCGCCGACCCCACGCCCTGGACCGTGTACCTGGCCACGCTCCGGCTGGAGCGCCGCCCGTCCACCGAACTGTCGGCGGTCTGGCGCGAGATCAAGGCCCGCGACCCGTGGAACCGGGAGGCCCACCTCCAGGCCCTGGGGTACCTCTCGCCCGACGAGTGCGGCTCCAGCGGCCAGGTGCTGGACCTGCTCGACAGCGTCCGCACCATGCCGCCGAACGCCCCCGCGGCCGGCCTGGAGCTCACCGCGCTCGTCCGCAACCATCAGCGCGCCATGGCTCCCGGAGGAGTGACCGCCCTCGGTGCGGGAGAGTTCTGGCGCCGCCATGACGCCGTCTCCATGCTCGACCGCGCGGCGCACTACTGGCCGAGCCCCGGATTCCTCCACCACGCGCAGGCCCTCGCCGATCTGAACCTGCTGGCCTACGCCCTGATAAAGGCCGCGCGGCCGAGCGAGGCCGCGATGGTGCTGCGCGCCACCGGTGGCGTGGCGACGCCCTGGCCGTGGAACGCGGAGGGCGAACCGCTGGAGGGCTTCACGCGCCACTACGAGCGCGCCCGCGAGACCGGCTGACAGGCTCCGCTTGCGGGACGGGGCGCGTTCGCGCCCTCCGCGATCCGGGCTGCCGCCGGGTCGGGCGGCGTCGGCGGGGATTTCCGCCGGGGTGGTCCGATACGGCAACGGACGTGGCGAAGGAGCGGCCCCGGCTGTGCATCCGCGAGTGGTGCTCGCGCGTTGCCCCCACGACGGCCGGCTCGCTCCGACCTCAATCCACTGCGTTCACCCGTTCGATCCATAACCGGAACGAGTGGAATAGTCGACTCGTTCCATGGCTCCCGAATGCCCCGATCTCTCCCCGGGGATGCCTTCTGCGGAAGAGTGTTGGGAGATCTCCATGCATGACAGCGTCAGCACCGGCCGCTCCGCGGCGACCGGCCGCGGCCGCATGCTGTGGCTCCTGGCGCTGTTGACCTTGCTGTTCACGGCGCTGACCAGCGCCTACTCCGACGCGACGCCCCCCGCGGCCGCGAAGTGCCCCCTCGCCGCCGAAAGTTCCGCCGCCCCCAGCCCCGCGGACCGGGCCTGCGACGCCTCGGCCGATGTACTGGGATCGGCGGGAGGCGAAACGCGCCACCCCGGCAACGGCTTTCGGCGACTGTGCCACGGCTCGGCCTGCCATCTGCGGCCTCAGGCTCCAACGGGGCCGAACGGCAAGGCGGTGCGGGAGACACCCGTGATGGTGTCCGCGGCCGCACCCGGACACGCCGCTCCCTGGGCCGTTCTCCCGGCCGTTGACGCCGGAACGCCCGCCCGTGTGACCGTACTGCGCTGCTGAGAAGTCCCGGCCGCGCCACACCCCTTCCGCACGCCCCGCCTTCCTCGCGACGGGGGTCAAGGGGTGCTCGCGGCCTGCTGCTTCCGCGTCAACGACCTCAGCACAGCAGGAGTTCCGGCATGCCCGCCGACATCTTCGCCGCCCTCGGCGCGCTCGTACGCGCCGAGGCCGCCCGCAACCCCGCCCCTCCTGGGCCCCACCCCTCAACCCCTGTCCAGCCGCAGAACGACGGGCCGGCCCCGCAGACCTCGACGGTCGCATCCGTACCCCGACAGAGTGCGCCCCCGTCCTCGACGCCGTCCGCTACCGCCACTCCCGCTCCGCCCCCGGTCCGCACCGCAACCTCCCCCTCCCCGGGGCGGGTTGAAAGGCGCCTTCGCCGTTGGTCGCTGCGCGCATGGCGGGTGCTGTGGACCCTCGTCCGCGCGGCCGGACGGCGCCGCGGTCGCGCCGGTTCCACCGAAGGCGAGCCCGTGCCCGATGCCTGAAAGATCGCTGCCGTGCCCGGACGCAACCGTTGGGGGCGCGGAATCCCGCCGCGGGGCGCGTGGAAATGCGCTCGCGCTCCGTGGCGTGAGGGCAGGGGCGCTGCCCGCGCCGTCGTGCACCCAACGATGTGCGATCACCATCCCCTTTCTGTCACGGATAGTTCATACTTGATAACGCACAGCGTTCGGATGTGAAGCCCGGGGTGGCGCGAAGTCCGCCCCGCCCGGCGAGAGGCAGGCAGGACTCGTGAAGGTTCGACAAGCAGTACGCAGCACTGTCACCGCGATCGTCAGCATCGTGGCGTTGGGCTCGCTCTCCCACGTCGCATGGGCGGCGCAGACGCCGGGCCTGCCCCTCGCCAGCTGCGCACAAGCGGTGCGACAGACCAAGGCGGATCTGCAGAACGCCGGAGCGCCCACCAGCTCCAACGACTGGCAGAGCGTGCGGGACGCCGCGCAGCAGTTCATCAACGACCACCCCGGGGGCGGCAGTGGCGTCGAAGCACTCCAGCGGGACGTCCAACTGCTCAACAGTCAATGTGCACCGTAGCGGTGCCCAACACCCACTGCCCAACACCCACTGCCCAACACCCACTGCCCAACACCCACTGCCCGGCGCCCGATTGGGCGCGGGCACTGTACGAGCGGTTGGGCTGCATCGCCTACGGCCGACAGCCCGATGCCTGGGACGAAGTGGCCCCGGACGGCTCCGTTCGCCGCCACGAGACGATGTGCACGCTGCTGCGCAAGCAACTCGCCTGAGCCGGCATCCGCCCTGCTCATCGGGGTCGCGGTGTTCGAGCGCGGCCCGTCGCGGTAGTCGGGAAGAACTCAGTGTCAGACACATGGAGTTGATGGATAGGGTGCGCCGCATGGCATCTCTCGTGCGGCACGTCACCTTCGACTCTTCCGACGCCTACCGACTGGGGCAGTTCTGGGCCGCGGTCCTGGACGGCTCGGTGGACGGCGACGCCTCCCCGGGCGACCCCGAGGTATTGGTCAACACACCTGGTTCGAACCTGCTGTTCATCGCCGTTCCGCATGCCAAGACCGTGAAGAACCGGGTGCATGTGGACCTCCAGCCGCAGGACCGGTCGCGGGACGAGGAGGTGGCGCGCGTCCTCGACCTGGGGGCCACGGTGGTCGGCGATCACCGCAACCCCGACGGCACCGGCTGGGTGACCCTCGCCGACCCCGAGGGCAACGAGTTCTGTGTGGAACGCAGCGCCGCCGAGCGGGCCCAGACCTCGTGAGGACTCCGGGGGCCGGTGAACGTCGGGCGTGCGAGGCGCTTCACGCCACGGCGGCCGAAAGAAGGTCCGCGCCGTTCGGATTCCGTTAGGGAACCGGCTGCGGTGCTCGTGCGGCGTCGGGTCGGCCACCACGGTGGAGCGGGACCGGGTCGGCGCAGCGCACGAGGAGGAGACCCGTGGCGAACGGTTGGGGAGTGACCGGACCGGCGGTGACGCCGTGAGCGTGGAGCGCGTCGTAGGAGTGCTGGTGGCGTTGGCGCTGGTGGGGTTATTGGTGGTCAGCGTCAAGTTCCGGGACCGATTTTGACGTGATGGGATACGGGACCGCTTCCGGCTTCGGGTGAGGGAGTGGCGCCGCTCGCCGTCGGGGCGTGCGGTAGTCAGTCGTCGCCGAGTCCGGCCTCTTCGAGGTCCAGGCTGCGTTGCAGCCTGCGCCGGGTGGTGTCGCTGATGTGGTTGTCCGCGTAGAGCCGCTGAAGCTGGGCGGATTCGGCGGCTATCACGGTGCGGCGCAGGGCGCGGTAGGTGGTGGCCGAGGCCCAGTGGGAGGGGGCGGTGTCGTCGTCCCGGTCGGCGTCGGCCTGGTCGAGCCGGGCCAGGAGGCCGCGCCGTAACTGGTCGAGGACCGGGGTGGGCGCCGCCTCGGCCGCTTCCAGGTCGTCCAGGCAGCTCAGGCCCGCCTTGGCGAGGCCGGCACGGGCACGGGCCTCTTCGCGGGCGGTGTGTTCCGGTTCCAGGGCGATCCCGGACCAGCGCACGACCGGCGCCAGGGTGAAGCCCTGAAGGACGAGGGTGAAGACCACCACACCGGCGGTGAGGACGAGCACCAGCGGCCGGTGCGGCAGCGGACCGCCGCCGTCGGTCGCCAGCGGGATCGACAACGCGGCGGCCAGCGGCATCACTCCACGGGTGCCGGCCCAGGAGACCACCGCCGGGATGCGCCAGGTGACGGTGCCGTTGCCGCGGCGCCGCTGCATCACGGCGGAGAGCGGCAGGACCCCGAGGAGCCGGACCGCGATCACGGTGGCGGCCACCGCGAGCAGCCCGAGCGGCCAGGTGCGTTCATCCGGAGCCAACTGGCCTATCAGCTGAGGTAGTTCCAACCCTATGACGGCGAAGACGACGCTCTCCAGGACGAAGACCACGGTGCCGTAGACGGCGTGCACCTGGAGACGGATGGTGGCGTTGGTGAGCCTGTGGCCGGTGCTGCCGAGCACCACCCCCGCGACCACCACCGCGGTGACGCCCGAGGTGTGCAGGTCCTCGGCGAGGACGTACGAGGCGTACGGGGTGACGAGAGCGATCACGGTCTCCAGAATCGGATCCTCGGTCCGTCTCCGGATCAGCGCGACCACGGCCGCGACGGCCCCGCCGACCAGCGCCCCGCCGCCGCCCAGGAGAAGGAACTGCCGGCCGGCGGCGGGCAGGGTGACGGCGTGCGCGGCGACGGCCGTGCCCACCGCGACCTTGAAGAGCACCAGGCTGGTGGCGTCGTTGAAGAGGCTTTCGGACTGGACCAGGACCTGTATCCGCGGCGGCAGCGCGATCTTGCGGCCCAGGGCCGTCACGGCGACCGGGTCGGTGCTGGCCAGCACCGCACCCAGGACGAACGCCATGGTGGGGGAGAGCGGGGTGACCGCGGAGGCCACCACGCCCACGGCCGCCGCGCTGGCCAGCACCAGCCCGAAGGCGAGGACCGTCACCGGCCGCCACACCACCCGCAGTTCACGCCAGGGGATCTCCTCGGCGGACGCGTAGAGCAGCGGCGGCAGCACCACCAGGCTGATCACCTCGGGCGCCACCTGGACGTCCGGCACCCAGGGCAGCAGCCCGATGAGGACGCCGACGACGACCAGCAACGAGGGGGCGGGGATACGCCAGTGGCGGGCGCCGGTGGCCACCAGGGTGGCGAACACGACGAGGAGGAGGACGACAGTGAGTTCGGTCACGCGCTCGTCTTTCGGTGGCTTCGGCCGTGGTTGAACCGCCGCCGACCAGACTTCCCGGCACACCGCGACGAAACCTACCGGGTTCCTTCGGGTTACTGCCACCGTCCGTACCCACCGGATTCTGCCGAGTGGTCGTCATGCCGGGGATGCCTTCGAAGGTATGACTCATGGGCAGGGGGCCGATGTCCCGCAACAGCGTGTCGGTGAACACCGCGGCCAGACCCACGACATGGCCGGGACGGGCGCTGCGGCGCCATCCCCGGAACCCGGAAGCAACCTCTGATCCGCTTGGTCAACCCGCCCCGACACTCCAGGCGGTACACGCCGCCGATCCTGCTGGAGATCCACGCGCACGCCACCTGGCACGAGATCGCCATGACGAGAGGGGAAGAACTGCCGCCGAGACCCGGCAGCGCTGCTGTGCGCGCAGCAGCGCGGCTCCCCCCAACGCGGTCGGCCTGGAGTGTGGGGGGCGGTTGCAGCCTATTGATCTTTGGCGGTCCTGAACGTAATACCTAGCGTCCAGTGCTCGTCGCCGTCTTCCCGCATGTACATCCCGCCACCGGTGCCGGTATAGCGGTAGTTCAATGATTGCCGCAGCATCTTGAGGAGGTCTGCCTCGTCCTTCATTTTCTGTGCCGCGCAGGTGCGGTGGGTGGTGAGTTCGGCGTCGCGGAAGAAGAGATGGGAGCCGTTGAAGTAGACCCTGGCAGTGAAGTCGTTGCAGACGAGCTTGCCGGTCACGGTGCCGTCGCGATGGAACGCGAAGGAGGTGTCCTTGGCAGACCCGAAATCTTCCGGGTGGTCGTAAAAGGTAAACATTGTCAGTTGGAACGGGGTGTCGAAGAAGTCCGTGGACCGGACGACGTCGAGGGTGGCTACGTCACCGTGCTCGTTCCGCAGCTGCGGCAACGTACCGGGAGGCGGCCCTCCAGATTCCCGCTCCAGTTTCTTCTCGGTGATCTTCAGCTGGCCTCGGTGGAGGAACTTCTTGACCTTCGCCTCGAAATCCGCCAGCTTTTCGTTCCGTTCCGCGTAGTACTCGGATTTCTCCTTCTCCAGTTCCTTCAGTCCCTTGTAGCGCGCGATCTCCTGTTGCTGCTGTTCCGGCGTCTGACATGATTCCTCCGTGTCGGACGGAGCTGGTGTCGCCGAAGGGGAAGGCATCGGCAGGGCTTCCCCCAACGTCAGCGTGTTCGCCTCCAGCTTGGCTTTTGCTCGAAACGGTGTGCAGCCGTAATCCCCCGCAACCGTCCCGTCGTCACGGAACTCAATCCACGGATTGGCGAACCCGGGGCCCCGTACCTCTTTTCCGTCCACCGTGAGCGTGAAGCTGTCAAAGGTCCAGATCCCACCGAACAACCTGCCTCCGGGGCCTCCTGGTCCCTGCTTCGTGGGCGAAGCGGATGCCGTGGCACCCCCGCTCCGGACGCCCGACCCGCAGGCAGAGACCCCGCCACATGCCACTGCGATGGCAGCGACGACCCCCGCAACACGTCTTAGAGAGATGCGCATGCCTCCCTCAACGTCGTTCATGGGGCTCCAGTTCCACTGACTTCGGCCAGCGGAGGCCCCCGTCATGCTCCACGGCCCGGAGTGGCGAACTACCCGTAGTTCAGGGGCTGGTGAGTTCCTGGTAGAGGCGCTGAGCGGCCTGGGCTTCGGTGGCGTAGCGGGCGAGGACGCTTTCCTGGCCCCGTTCGGTGAAGACGACCTCCCAGCGGTCCGCGTGGCGGCGGAGGGTGTAGAGCTCGGTGGCCGGGGCCTGGGGCTCATGGACACCCTCGATGCGGTAGAAGTCGTCCGCCACACCAGCCCGGCGCAGATCGGCGCGTACGGTCTTGCTGTCCACGGTGTCCTTCACGGGGTCGGTGACGGAGAGGAGCGGCGAGGCTATCGGACGGGGGCGACCTCCTCCAGCTCCTTGCCGAGGTGGTTCTTGACGCTGTCGCCCTGCGGCAGCACCATCTGTTTGCCTCCGCCGTCCTGTCCGAACCATGCGGCAATGGCTCCGGATTGGACGGCGAGGGGCTTGAT
Source organism: Streptomyces sp. NPDC093097 (assembly GCF_044754325.1). Classification (NCBI taxonomy): domain Bacteria; kingdom Bacillati; phylum Actinomycetota; class Actinomycetes; order Kitasatosporales; family Streptomycetaceae; genus Streptomyces; species Streptomyces sp. NPDC093097. Next base: position 60,296 of record NZ_JBIVOW010000013.1, on the reverse strand, counting down.
CACCTTGTAGCGGTGGTAGTTGCATTCGACGTCGTTGGGGTACGTCCGCAGGTTCGACGGAGGGATGGCCCGCGCTGCGTAGGCCGTCTTGAAGGGGGAGAGGAACCGTCCGGAAGGCTGGCCGAAACGGTCGAGTTGAGTGCCGACGGCCAGGGTCTCCGGCTTGGGTTTTCCGCTGAAGCCGTCGTCGGGCGGCCAGCGCCAGTCCGTATTGTCGGCGGTACGCCACTTCTTGAGGAACGCGTCAGCGCTTGCTGACCCTTTGATGCGATTCCATCCCGCCACGATTTCCTTCAACGGGGGTTTGCTGGGCAGCGGATCCGCGCCGAGGAGCCAGTTTCCCTGGTACGCAGTCGTGCACTCTTGCTGGAGCTGGGCTGATAGCGAGGACTTCTCCGGTACGGCCTGAACCGGGGCGACCAAGGCCGCGCTGGACGCGAGTGTGGCGCACAGGGCCAACGTCATACGGGTACGGGGCTTCATTCCATCCTCCGGCGGGCGGCGAGTTGTGACGGAACGCAACGGCGGCTCCGCTCATGCTGCGGAGATCTGGATGCGGGGATGCAGTGCGTTGGGCAACCGTGCGCCGTCGCACCGTCGTTGCGTTCAGGACCGCGCCGGCTTCTCAGCTCTGTGCGTGGCCGTAGACGAGTGCACCACCCGTGTCGGCGACCCGCCAGACGCTCCGGCCCGTTGTCACCCGGCGGGAATGCTCACACCACCCCCTGCGGTGGAGAAGTTGTCCGGAGCCGCTCGTGCCCCCCGATGTGTGCTCCGGCGCTCGCCCGTGGGCCGGCGTACCCACCGCCGGCGCAGCGCTGCCGGATCCCCCGTCACCACCGGCGTCCCGCTGCGGCCCCCCCCGGTCGCCCCGGTGGCAGTCGCGTACGTCCGGTCGCCCACCGGCCGGCCGTCAGGCGCGCACCGCGCGCAGGGCCCCGTACTGGAGAGCGCTGAACCCGCCGACGACGACGGCCTGGAGCGGGATCCACACCGCTCCGACGGTGGTCGCGTCGAACCACGCGATGAGGGAGACGAGGCTGAGCACCGCCCATACGGCGTTCGAGTCGACGACGATCTGGACCGGTAGCACCGGCGGGGACTTCCGCGAGGCCAGTACGCCGACGCACGCGCCGAAGAGGGTGAGGAAGGCGCCGAGGCCGAGCAGCAGTGTGCCGTCCACACCGAGGAACCGGCCCAGCGGTCCGGAGGCGGCCAGGTAGGCGAGGCCGTTGCCGGTGGTCACCACGGAGTCGAGGGCGAGGAACCGGCGCAGCATGGTGCGGGGCTCCGAGGTGCGGGCGAGGGCGGCGAGCTGGACTGCGGACATGGCGAGTCGACCTCCGTCGGGGCGGGATGGCGGGACCGGTCCCGGGCCGCAGTGCGCGGGCCGGGCCCCGGTGGGGACCACCTTGCAGGGACGCCCCGGGAGAGGTCGATTACCTCCGGGGTCATGGGCGGCAGGACAGGGGCGGGCGGTGCCCCGGGCGCCCCGCTCGTCGCCGAGGGTCTCCGCGTGGGCCATGTCCTCCTCGCCGGCCCGGCTCTCTGCACCGCAACGTCAGCGTCCGTACGCGCCGGATGCCATCGCGAGCACCGTCAGCGAGAGCAGCAGGACGATCCCGCCGCCGGTGATGAAGGCGCGTTCCAGCCCCAGGCGTTCGCGGTCCTGGACGACGACGGTGCGCGGATCGGCGGGGTCGTAGCGCAGGAGCACCCGGTCTCCGTCGGCCAGCGGACGGCGGCGGGTCGGCGCGACGGGGCAGACGACCTCCACGACCCGGTCGTCGTCCGTCACGAACTGCAGCAACGGGCGCGGCCGGGCCGGCTCGTCGGCGCCGCGGCCCGGCGGCTGCTTGACCAGGGCCGGCACGCACACCCCGGTCCGCTGCACCCGGCGCACCTGACGCAGTCCATGCACACCGGCGAGCAGGGCGAGCGCGCCGCCGAACGCGGCGATCACCGCCAGCACCGCCACCGCCCCTGCACCCACCGGCCGCTCCTCCCTCCGGATTCCGCTGCGTGGCTTCCGACGTATGCGCCCAAGGGGCCTTGCGTCAGCTGCCCTCCACGGCCTTCTCCGCTGCCTCCTCGACGGCCGCGGCCCGCAGGGAGAGGACCATGGTGAGCCCACCGCCCGGGGTGTCCTCGGCATCGAGCGTGCCGCCCATCGCCTCGGCCAGACCGCGGGAGAGTGCCAGACCCAGCCCCAGACCGCTGGTGTTGTCGCGGTCGCCCAGCCGCTGGAAGGGCACGAAGATCCGCTCCCGGTCCTCCGGAGGCAGCCCCGGCCCCTGGTCGATGACCCGCAACTCGACTCGCGCGCCCAGCGCACTGGCGGTGATCAGCACGCGCTCCGCCGTGCCCGAGTGCCGCACCGCGTTGGTGACGAGGTTGGCGATGACCCGTTCCAGCAGCGGTGGATCGGCGAGGACGTCGCGGATCTCCGCAAGTCCCCGGGACTCGATCCGCACCGGCGTCGCGGCCAGGGTCGCCAGGGCCAGGGGCAGCACGTCCGCGAAGGCGGTGGGCTGGAGGTGCAGGGTCAGGGCGCCGGCGCGGAGCCGGCTCATGTCGAGGAGATTGTCGACCAGGCGGTTGAGTTCGATGAGCGATTCCTCGGCGGTGGCCAGCAGTTCGTGCTCCTCCGCGGCGGTGAAGTCCACGTCCGCGCTGCGCAGCGAGCTGATGGCGGCCCGTCCGCTGGCCAGCGGGGTCCGCAGGTCGTGGCTGACCGCGGCCAGCAGCGCGGTGCGCAACCGGTCGGCCGCCTTGACGGGTTCGACCTCGGCGGCGGCCTCCATCAGGCGGGCGTGGTCGAGGGCGGCGGCGAGGTGGGCGGCGAAGGCGGTCAGCACCCGGTGCTCGGAGGCGGGCAGCCGGCGTCCGCGCAGGACCAAGAGGCGATCCGGCCCGGCGGGCACCGTGACCAGGTCGGGGTCCTTCCCGTCGACCTCGATCTCCTGGTCCGTGCGCGGCACCAGTTCGGCGGACTCCATGCCGAACGTCTCGCGGGTGTGATCCAGCAGCACCGACACGCCCTGGTCGCCGCGCAGGATGTTGCCGGCCATCGACGAGAGGGTCTCCGCCTCCGCGGTGGCACTGGCGGCGCGCCGCGACAGCCGCAGCGAACGGTCCACCAGAGCGGCCACCGTGACCGCGACCAGCGCGAACGCGGCCAGCGCGAGCGTGTTGTTGGGCTCGGTGATGGTGAACTCATGGCTCGGCGGGATGAAGTAGTAGTTCAGCAGCAGGGAGGTGGTGAGGGAGGCCAGCAGCGCGGAGACCACACCGCCGAGGCAGGCCACGCCGACGACGGTGATCAGGAAGAGCAGGGCCTCACTGGTGAGGTTGAGGGGGCCCCGGATGTGCGTGAGCAAGAGGGTCATGAGGAAGGGCACGACGAGACCGGCGACCGGGCCGGCGATGCGGCGGGCATGCGGCAGCTGCCGGCCGGGGGCCGACGGGCGCCGGCCCCGACCGGCCCGTTCGTGGGTGACCATGTGGACGTCGATGTCACCGGAGAGCTCGACGGTGTCCTCCCCGATGCCGCGCGGGGCCACCAGGCGGGAGAACCAGCTGCGGCGGCTGGTACCCAGCACGAGCTGGGTGGCGTTCTCGGCACGGGCGAAGTCCAGCAGCGCGGTGGGGACATGGTCCCCGACCACCGAGTGGTAGCTGCCGCCCAGGCTCTCGACCAGCGCCCGTTGCCTGGCGAGCGCGGCGGGGGAGGCGTAGGCGAGGCCGTCGCTGCGGGCGACATGGACGGCCAGCAGGTCGCCGCCGGAGGAGCGGTCCGCGATCCGCTCCGCACGGCGGATCAGCGTCTCCCCCTCCGGCCCGCCGGTGAGCGCCACCACCACGCGCTCCCGGGTCTCCCACACCGTGCCGATGCCGTGTTCCGACCGGTACTTCTGGAGGGTCTCGTCCACCCGCCCGGCCACCCACAGCAGCGCGAGCTCCCGAAGGGCCGTCAGGTTGCCGATGCGGAAGTAGTGGGCGAGCGCCGCATCGACCTTCTCCGGCCGGTAGATGTTGCCGTGCGCCATGCGCCGGCGCAGCGCCTCGGCGGGCATGTCCACCAGCTCGATCTGGTGGGCCCGGCGGACCACCTCGTCCGGCACGGTCTCCCGTTGCGGGACCCCGGTGATCTTCTCCACCACGTCGTTCAACGACTCCAGGTGCTGGACGTTGACGGTGGTCACCACGTCGATCCCGGCGGCCAGCAACTCCTCGATGTCCTGCCAGCGCTTGGCGTTGCGGCCGCCCGGCACATTGCTGTGCGGCAGCTCGTCGACCAGGGCGACGGCCGGCCGGCGGGCGAGGACCGCGTCGAGGTCCAGTTCGCTGAACGTCGTGCCGCGGTAGGCGCGGTGCAGCCGGGGCACCATCTCCAGCCCCGCCAGCATCTCCTCGGTGTACGGCCGGCCGTGGCACTCGGCATACGCCACCACCACGTCGGTGCCGCGCCGAAGACGCCGCCGCCCCTCGTCCAGCATCCGGTACGTCTTGCCGACGCCGGGCGCGGCCCCGAGGAAGATCTTGAGCTTCCCCGACCGTTCACTCGGCGCATCGGCCGCGGCCATTCTCGGCGCCACCGAAGTCCCTCCCTCGCCATTCCTGCACGACCCCACGACGCCTGGTTCGGCGAGGGGACCTCGGGCGGCCGAGCGGACATGGGTTGCCTGCCATGGTCACACCAAGTCGACCGAATCGCGGTGGAACGGCGCGATATTGACGCTTCCCTGACCCGCCGGACCCACCCCTCCCCGGGCCCCGCGTCAAGACCGCGTCAAAGCCGGACCGCAACCGGTCCCCACGCGGCCACCTGCGCCTACACCGGAGGAGGGAGGTGAGCCGCCATGCTCCGCTACCTCACCCGCTCCCGGACCGCCCTCGCCGCCGCACTGCTGCTCCCGCCGGCCGTCTGCGCGGTGCTGCTGCCCTTCCGTGCCTGGATGTCCAACACCAACGCGGCCCTGCTGCTCGTCGTCGTGGTGGTGGCCGTCGCCATCCTGGGCCATCGCCTGGCCGGGGCGCTCGCTGCGGTCTCCGCCGCTCTCTGGTTCGACTTCTTCCTCACCCGGCCCTACGAACGCTTCGCCATCACCAAGTCCGCCGACATCGTCACCGCCGTACTGCTGCTCGCCGTCGGCATCGCGGTCTCCCAACTCGCCGCCCGCACCCGCGAGTTGAAGGTCATCGCCATCACCGACGGCGACTACCTGGCACAGATCCACCACACCGCCCGGCTCGTCGAGACCGCCGCCGGCCCGGACACGGTGATCGACCACGTGCGGCGGCAGTTGGTGGGACTGCTGGGACTGAGCGGCTGCCGCTTCGAGTACGGCACGCTCATCGGACACCCGCCACGCCTGATGGAGGACGGCTCGGTCGCCTGGGCACACCGTCACTGGGACGCCGACCGGGACGGTCTGCCGGCCGAGGAAGTCGAACTCCGGGTCAGCCACGGCGGCCACTTCCACGGCCGGTTCATGCTGCGCGGCACCCCGGGCACCGCACCGCCGCTCGCCGCCCGGCTGGTCGCGGTGACACTGGCCGACCAGGCCGGAGTGGCCTTCGACTCCGTCAGCCCCGCGGCCGGCTGAACCCGGCCCTACCGGCACGGACCGCGGCCGCCAGGTCCCGGTTCAGCTCGACGACGTTGACATACGGCTGCCCCAGGAAACCCAGCACACGGCCGTGCAGATGGCGCCCGACCAGGCCGCGGACCCGGGCGGGGGAGAGCCGGCGGGCCCGGGCCACGCGCGGGACCTGCTGGTACGCGTACGCCGGGGAGATCGCCGGATCGAGGCCCGAGCCGCTGGCGGTGACCGCGTCGGGAGGGACCGCCGCCGCGGGCACGCCGTCGAAGGCGGCGACCGCCGCGCGGCGGGCCAGGACCAGCGTCGTGAGCTTGGGGTTGGTCGGGCCGAGGTTGCTGGCACCGGAGTTGCCCGGGTCGTAGCCGCCCGCGGACGGGCGGGGCTGGAACCAGGCGGGATCGGGGCGTGGGACCTCGTGCGGAGTGCGCCGGGGGAGCGTGAAGTTCTGGCCGATCAGCCGCGAGCCCACCGGCTTGCCGTGCGCCGTGAGCAGGGAGCCGTCGGCCTGGTCGGCGAGCCCGGCCTGGGCGATGCCGGTCACGAGAAGGGGGTAGCCGACGCCGGTCACCACGGTGAGCACCAGCAGCATCCGCAGGGCCGCCACATACTGCCGCAGTACGGCCGGAACGGCGATGCGCGCCATGGAACCCTTCTCCTCTCCGCGCCGACCCGTCAGCGCAGGCCGGGGACGAACTGGATGACGAGGTCGAGCAGTTTGATGCCCAGGAACGGCAGGACCAGCCCGCCGAGCCCGTAGATCCAGATGTTGCGGCGGAGGAGTTCGGCCGCGGAGGACGGGCGGTAGCGCACCCCGCGCAGCGCGAGCGGGATCAGCGCGACGATGATCAACGCGTTGAAGACGATGGCGGAGGTGATCGCCGACGCCGGACTGTGCAGCCGCATGATGTTGAGCCGGTCCAGCCCCGGATAGACGCTCGCGAACATCGCGGGGATGATCGCGAAGTACTTGGCGACGTCGTTGGCGATCGAGAAGGTCGTCAACGCACCCCGGGTGATGAGCAGTTGCTTGCCGATCTCGACGATCTCGATGAGCTTGGTCGGATTGGAGTCGAGGTCGACCATGTTGCCGGCCTCCTTGGCGGCCGAGGTGCCGGTGTTCATCGCCACCCCGACGTCCGCCTGGGCCAGCGCCGGGGCGTCGTTCGTCCCGTCACCGGTCATCGCGACCAGCTTCCCGCCCTCCTGCTCGCGCCGGATCAGCGCCATCTTGTCCTCCGGCGCGGCCTCGGCGAGGAAGTCGTCCACGCCCGCCTCCTGGGCGATGGCGCGAGCGGTGAGCGGATTGTCACCGGTGATCATGACGGTCCTGATGCCCATCCGCCGCAACTGGTCGAACCGGTCACGCATCCCCTCCTTGACCACGTCCTTGAGGTGGATGACACCCAGCACCCGAGCCTCCGGAGCCCCACCGCCCCGCACCACCTGCCCCACCACCAGCGGAGTCCCGCCACCGGCGGAGATACCGTCGACGACCTGCCCGGCCTCCGCGGTGGGATGCCCGCCGTTGTCACGGACCCAGCGCATCACCGCGGTCGCCGCACCCTTGCGCAGCGAACGGCGCTCCGGCCCGTCGGCAAGGTCGACCCCGCTCATCCGGCTCTGGGCGGTGAACGGGACGAAGCCGGCCCCGTCCAACTCGCCCTCCTCCCGGCCGCGCAGCGCGTACTGCTCCTTGGCCAGCACCACGATCGAACGGCCCTCGGGGGTCTCGTCGGCGATGGAGGAGAGCTGGGCGGCGTCGGCGAGCTCCGCCACGCTCACCCCGGGCACCGGAAGGAACGCGGCGGCCTGCCGGTTGCCGAGGGTGATGGTGCCGGTCTTGTCCAGCAGCAGGGTGTTCACATCGCCCGCCGCCTCGACCGCCCGTCCCGACATCGCCAGCACATTGCGCTGGACGAGCCGGTCCATGCCGGCGATGCCGATCGCCGGGAGCAGCGCCCCGATCGTGGTGGGGATGAGGGCCACCACCAGCGCCACCAGGATCACCAGCGACTGCTCCGCCCCGGCGAAGACGGCGAACGGCTGGAGGGTCACCACGGCCACCAGGAAGATGATGGTGAGCGACGCCAACAGGATGTTCAGCGCGATCTCGTTCGGCGTCTTCTGCCGCGCCGCCCCCTCGACCAGCGCGATCATCCGGTCGATGAAGGTCTCGCCGGGCCTGGCCGTGATCCGCACCACGATCCGGTCCGACAGCACCTTCGTGCCGCCGGTCACCGCCGACCGGTCACCGCCCGACTCCCGGATCACCGGCGCCGACTCCCCGGTGATGGCCGATTCGTCCACGCTCGCGATGCCCTCGACCACATCGCCGTCGCCCGGGATGAGCTGCCCGGCCTCGACGACCACATGATCGCCCAAGCGCAGCGCGGTGCCCGGCACCTCCTCCTCCACGGGCTCCACCGCCCCGGGCCGCCAGTCGGCCAACCGCCGTGCCGTCGTCGTGGTCTTGGTCCGGCGCAGCGCCGCCGCCTGCGCCTTGCCGCGGCCCTCCGCCACCGCCTCGGCGAGGTTGGCGAAGACCGCGGTCAGCCACAGCCAGGCCGTGATCACCCAGGCGAAGACACTGGGCGTCCGCAGTGCCGACAACGTGGTCAGCGCCGCCCCGACCTCCACCACGAACATCACCGGGTTGTGGAACATCACCCGCGGATCCAACTTGCGCAACGCGTCGGGCAGCGAACGCACCAACTGCCCGGGATCGAGCAGCCCGCCCGAAACCCGCTCCGGGCCACGGCCGGCACCGCCCGGCGGATCGGCGGGAGGAACGGCGGTCGAGGACATCAGCGCAGACCCTCCGCGAGGGGACCCAGCGCCAGCGCCGGGAAGTACGTCAGACCGACGACGATCAGGATCACACCGGTCAACAGGCCCACGAACTGCGGCCGATGCGTGGGCAGGGTGCCCGCGGTCACCGGCACCGGCTGCTGCCGGGCCAGCGAACCGGCCAGCGCCAGGACGAACACCATCGGCAGGAACCGCCCCAGCAGCATCACGATGCCCAGGGCCGTGTTGTACCAGACGGTGTCGGCACTCAACCCGGCGAACGCCGAACCGTTGTTGTTGGCCGACGACGTCAGGGCGTAGAGCACCTCGGTGAAACCGTGCGCCCCCGGGTTGAGCATCGCGGCCCGCTCGCCGGGGAACGCCATGGCCAGCCCCGCGCCGACGAGCACCAGCGCCGGCGTGGTCAGGATGTAGAGCGAGGCGAACCGCATCTCCTGACCGCGCAGCTTCTTGCCCAGGTACTCCGGCGTGCGCCCGACCATCAACCCGGCGACGAAGACCGCGACCACCGCCAGAATCAGGAGCCCGTAGAGCCCCGACCCCGTGCCGCCGGGCGCGATCTCGCCCAGCATCATGTTGAAGACCGTCATCCCGCCGCCGCCCGGAGTGTACGAATCGTGGGAGGAGTTGGCCGCCCCGCACGAGGTGAGGGTGGTGGAGACGGCGAACAGCGCCGAGCCCCAGATCCCCAACCGGGTCTCCTTGCCCTCCAGCATCGCCCCGGCCGCATGACCGGCCGGACTGCTCACGCGGTACAGCTCGTTGACGGTCACCAGCGCGACCGAGGCCGCCCAGAGCACCACCATCACCGCGACCAGCGCATACCCCTGGCGGTGGTCGCCGACCATCACGCCGAAGGTCCGCGGCAGCGCGAACGGGATCACCAGCATCAGATAGATCTCGATCAGATTGGTCAGACCGCTGGGATTCTCAAACGGATGCGCCGAGTTGGCATTGAAGAAACCGCCGCCGTTGGTCCCCAGCTCCTTGATCGCCTCCTGCGAGGCGACCGGACCACCGGGCAGGCCCTGATGGCCGCCGGTGAGCGTGGCGACCTCCTGGGCGCCGTGGAAGTTCTGCAGGACGCCGGCCGCCACCAGGACGATCGCGAAGACGAAAGCGATCGGCAGCAGCACCCGCAGCACCAACCGCGTCAGGTCCACCCAGAAGTTCCCCACCCGGTCCGTCTTCCTCCGGGTGAAGCCGCGGATCAGCGCCGCCACTACGGCGATGCCCACGGCCGCCGAGGTGAAGTTCTGCACCGCCAGCCCCGCCATCTGCACGAGGTGGCCCATCGCCGACTCACCGGAATACGCCTGCCAGTTGGTGTTGGTGACGAAGGACGCCGCGGTGTTGAACGCCAGGTCCGCCGGCACCGGCGGCCGGCCCAGGGACAGCAGCAGATGGTTCTGGAGGCGCAGGAACGCGTACAGGAACAGCGTCGAGACCAGGGCGAAGGCCAGCAGGCTGCGCAGGTAGACCGGCCACCGCTGATCGACGTCCCCGTTCACCCCGCCCAACCGGTAGACCAGCCGCTCCACCCGCCCGTGCCGCTCGGTGGTCAGGACACGTGCGAGATGGCCGCCCAGCGGCCGGTACGACAGCGCCAGCGCCGCCACCAGGGCCGCCACCTGGAGCCAGCCCGCCGCGGTGTCGCCCATGCGGACCCTCCCCTAGAACTTCTCCGGAAAGATCAGACACAGGACGAGATAGACCACCACCGCGGCGGCGACGATCAGACCGACGATGTTCTCCACGCTCACAGGCGTCCGACCCCCTTGGCCGCCAGACCGATGAGGGCGAACACCACCAGCGTCAGGCCGACGTAGACAACGTCCGACATGGGCGCGGCACCCCGCAGCTCGTCAGGGGCGGAACCATCCCGCCCGATATCTGGGCATATGCGAGTGCCTGACGCTATATCAGGCGGAGCGCGCGGGCCGCCTGCCGCGCCGCGGGCCACCCGGCGCCGAACTGGGCAGGGTCAGCGTCACCACGAACCCGCCCCCCTTCCTCGACGTCCGCAGCGACCCGTCCATGACCTCGGCCAGGTCCCGCGAAAGCCGCACCGACAGACTGTCGGCACGCGAACCGGACACCCGCGCCGGCACCACCCCGTCGCCACCGGGACCGTCCGCGACCCGGATCGCCACCCGGCCGTTCCGCGTCTCCGCGGTGACGACCGGCGGCCGGTCCGGCGGGCTGTGCCGCAGCGCCTCCGCCCCCAGCGCCGTCAGCACGCGGGTGAGCAGCGCGGCATCGGCGATCACATCCGGCAGGTACTCCGGGAGCCGCAGCACGATCGAATGGCCCCCCGGACCGAGATCGTCCAGCGCGGCGCCCAGCGCCTCGTTGAGATCAACCGGGCGGAGATAGAGATCCAGCGCCCCGGCGTGCAGCCGGCTGAGGTCATCGAGGTCGGCGACGAGCTGCGCCGCCCGGTGCACGGCCCCACGAGCCGTATCCAGCAACCGCCGCTCCTCCGCCTCCCGCTCGGGCCCGCGGCGCCGCCGCAGCCGCACCAACGCGTCCTCCGCGGTACGCAGCGGAGCCCGCAGATCGCGGCCCGCGGCGAGCAGCAGCGCGGCCCGGTTGCGCTCGGCCTCCACCAGCGGATCTCCCGGGCCGGCCGGCCCCGCGAGCCGGCCCCGGGCATGCGCCAGCCCCAGCTCGGCGGCACACGCGTCCAACAGCCGCCGGTCATCCGCACTGAGCCCCGGACCCCGCGCCGCCAACGTCAGACGGTCGTCGACCGGGCTCTCCACATCGGCGTCGTACGGCCGCTCCGGCGGGTGGTCGCCCGCGCTGGCGACCACATACCAGTGCGGCACCGGCGACGCCCGGGCATCTCGTTCGAGCAGGCTCACCGCACGCAACCCGAAGTTCTCCCGGATGAGCTCCACCAGCGCCGGCAGATCCTGCCCGCGCAGCACCCCCGAGGCCAGACGGCACAGGGTCCGCGCCTCCGCCGTCGCCCGCGCCGCCCGCCGGGTGTCCCGCGCGGCCGACCCCGCCGCCGTACCCACCAGCACGGCCGTGACGACGAAGACGACCAGCGCGAGGATCTCCTCAGGACGGTCGATGGCGAGCGAATGCAGCGGCGCGGCGAAGTAATAGTCGGCCAGCAGCGCCGCGGCCACCGCGGTCAGCACCGCCGGGTAGACCCCGCCGACCAGCGCCACCACCACGACCACCAGCAGATGGATCACCAGCACATCGGCCAGACCCACCGGACGGCGCTCCATCGCCAGCAGCCACGTCAACAGCGGCAACAGGACCACCGCGGCCCCCAGCGCCACCGCGAACCGCCGCGCCCCCAGCCCCCGGCCCGGCCGCGGCAGCCGCAACGCGGCGGACCCGGCCGCCTCCTCGTGCGTGACGATATGCACGTCGATCGGCCCCGACCCCTTGATCGTCCGCTCGCCCACCCCCGCCCGCAGCAGCGAGCGCAGCCGACCGTGCCGACTCGCGCCCAGCACGATCTGGGTGACGTTCTCCACCTGCGCGAACCGCAGCAGCGCCGCCACCACGTCCTCACCCGTGATCTGGTGGAAGCTGCCACCGAGCGACTCCAGGAGGGTCCGCTGGCCGTCCAGCTCCGCCGGCGCGACCCGCGCCAGCCCGTCCTCGGGGACCACATGGAGCGCCAGCAGCTCCGTGCCCGGCGTACGGGCACTGATCCGCGCGGCCCGCCGGATCAGCGTCTCGCCCTCCGGCCCACCGCTGAGGCCGACCAGAATGCGCTCCCGGGTCTCCCACGGGGCGACGATCCCGTGCTCGGCGCGGTAGCGCTGGAGCCCCTCCTCCACCCGGTCGGCGAGCCACAGCAGGGCGATCTCCCGCAGCGCCGTGAGGTTCCCGACCCGGAAGTAGTGCGTGAGGGCGGACTCGATGCGGTCCGGCGGATAGATGTCGCCGTGCACCATCCGCCGCCGCAGCACCTCCGGCGGCAGATCGACCAGCTCGATCTGGTCCGCCCCGCGCGCCACCTCGTCGGGCAGGGTCTCCTGCTGCCGCACCCCGGTGATCTGCCGGACCACGTCGTTGAGCGACTCCAGGTGCTGCACGTTCAGCGTGGTGACGACGTCGATCCCGGCGTCCAGCAACTCCGCCACGTCCTGCCAGCGCTTGGCGTTGCGGGTCCCCGGCACGTTGGAATGGGCCAGCTCGTCGACCAGCGCCACCTGCGGGCCGCGGGCCAGCACCGCATCCAGATCCATCTCGGTGAACCGCGCCCCGCGGTGCCACAGCGTCCGCCGCGGCACCGTCTCCAACCCCTCGGCCATGGCCGCCGTCGGCCGCCGCCCGTGCGGCTCGACCAACCCCACGACCACGTCCGCACCCAGCGCCCGCAACCGCTGCCCGTCCGCGAGCATCGCGTACGTCTTACCGACCCCGGGAGCGGCCCCGAGGAAGATCCGCAACCGTCCACGTCCCACCGGCGGACTCCTGCCAGTCGCCCCTCGGCCTGTGCCTGTCCTTCCATGGTGCGCCTGGGAAGGCGTCGCGCAGCGGCGGAACGGGGAGCGGCGCGCCGGCGGACCAGGCAGCCGCGGTCCACCCCCGCCCGCGACGGCCGATCCGGCTCACGGATGCATCCGCGCACCCTTGAGCACCCTGTCCACCGCGTTACGCGGGCCGTACACGGCCAGCCCCACCAGATCCAGTTGGCCACTCGGGACGGCCCGCACCGCCGCGCGGTTGTCCCGGTCGTTGCCGGTCGCGAACAGGTCGGAGGTGAACACCGACCGGGGCAGGCCCCGGGACAACGCCCGGCCGTGCGCCGTGACCAGCGTCTCCTTGCTCCCCTGGAAGACCAGGACGGGCTGGCGGAACATCGGCAGGTACACGGTGTCCTCGGCATCGGCGTACGGCTCGCCGATCACCTCGGGGAACTCCGTTCCCAACCCGCTGACCAGGAAAGCGGTCACGTTCAGGCGCTGCCAGGTCTCCAGGTCGTCCCGCAGGAGCACGGCAATCTTGGTATCGAAACGCACCGGGGCGTCGTCGGCTGCTGTCATGCCCCCAGGCTGCCGATCCGCCCACCACACCGTCTTGTACGTTCTTTGCATGGTCGCCCGGCAGCACGTGTCCGCATGGCGCCCGCAGGTCCCGGGCGGCGTGGAGGTCTTCCACGCCCACTTCACCGAACACACCTACCCGATGCACGTCCACGACGTCTGGACGCTGCTGATCGTGGACGACGGCGCCGTCCGCTACGACCTCGACCGCCATGCGCGCGGCACCCCGCACGACACCGTGTCCCTGCTCCCACCGCAGGTACCCCACAACGGCTCGCCCAGCACCTCACAGGGCTTCCGCAAGCGGGTCCTCTACCTGGACCTGTCCCAACTGGACGAGAGGTACATCGGCCCCGCGGTGGACGGCCCCGACCTGGCCGACCCGCTCCTGCGCCGACGCGTCGGACAACTGCACGCGACCCTGGCCCACCCCGGCGACGAACTGGAAGCCGAGAGCCGCCTCGCCCTGATCGGCGAACGGCTCCGCGACCACCTGCGCCCCCGGCTCGCCGACCGGCCGCGCCAGTCCGCCCCCGGCCTGGCCCACGCCCTTCGGGAACTCCTCGACGACCGCCTACGGCACGGCATGACCCTCGACGCGGCCGCGCAGGTGTTGCACGCCCACCCCACCCATCTCGTACGGGCGTTCAGCGCGGCCTTCGGCATCGCCCCGCACCAGTACCTGATGGCCCGCAGGGTCGAGCGGGCACGACGCCTGCTCCTCGACGGCCGGACACCGACCACCGCGGCAACCGAGGCCGGCTTCTGCGACCAGTCCCACCTGACGCGCCACTTCAAGCGACTGCTGGGCGTCACACCGGGGCGCTATGCGGGGACGGGCCGCACCCGCGGGCGATGACCGCGTGGCGCCTGGCACAACGGGTGCCGGCTACTGAACTCCCCATCCCCCAAGCGGCGTTACGGAGCCGGCGGCGCCGCGGAAATGAGGCAGGGGCGAGCGGACGTGCCCGCCGGCCCTCACCGTTCGGCCGGGTGTCCGCCTGCCGTTCGCCCGACGACCGAGGCCGCACCGGCCACCGCCCACGTCCCCACGCCCCACAGCGACAGCGCGCACAGGCAGCCCACCACCAGGCGTACGGCGTCATCCGGGCCGCCGGCGAGCCACACGGCCCCGCCGGCGGCTCCGGCCGCGACCAGCAGGGCGGCGGGCACCCGGAAGCGCGGCTGCTCGAACACCGCCACCAGCGGCAGGAAATGGAGCCCCACGACGACCGCGACCAGCGGCGGGACGAGCACCGGGACCCCGGCACTCACGCATCCCACGACAACTACGGCGATCAGCAGCCACTGCACCACATTGACCTGCCGGAACCGCCGCCGACGAGCCGCGGGGAGGGAATCGCCCTCCGGCGCCGGAAGGAAGCGCCGCGCGGTGACGTGCAGCGCCAACGCACCGGCGCAACCGGCCACGATGAGGATCAGCCGCGTCGCACCGTCAAAGGCGCTGGTGCCCAACAACCACCAACCGAGCCCGAACCAGACAAGAAAACCGACCCCCGATTTCGACATGGGGGCACCTTATAGGGTGCCGCTTGCGGGGCGCGGTGCAAGCGAGCTGTCACGCGTGGGGGGCAGGAGCCTGACGGCGGACGGTGCTTCGGAGCATGGGTGGCGGGGTTTCCGCGGTACTCCGTTGCGCGGCCGCGTGGTCTTCCGGCGCGGTCGTGCCCCCGTCGCCGCGGATCTCCGTGAGGATGGTGCGGGCCCAGGCAGCAGGGGACCGGCTGTCGAGGAGGCCGGCCAAGTCGGCGGTGTGGGCCGCGCGTTGTGCGGGGGTGAGGGACAGGGCTCGGTGCAGGGTGTCGACCAGGTCCTGGGGCGAGTGGGGGTCGGTGAGCAGGGCCGCGGGGCCGAGTTGCTCGGCTGCGCCGGTGTGGCGGGACAGGACGAGGACGCCTGGGCGGTCGGCGGCGGATCGGGCGGCGACGTATTCCTTGGCGGCCAGGTTCATACCGTCGGCGAGCGAGGTCACCCAGAACACGTCGGCTTCGAGGTAGTGGTCGACCACGGCGGGGAAGGGCAGGGCGTATGGACGGTAGTCGACGGGACGCCAACCTGCACCGCCCCAACGGGCGTTGACCTCTGCCACGGCCCGTTCGAGCGCGGTGCGGGTGGCGTCGTAGGCGTGGATGCCCGGCTCGGCAGGCGGGCAGACCAGGCGGAAGTGCAGCCGCTGCCGTAACCGCGGCTCCCGTTCCAGGAGGGCATCGATGGCGCGGACCTTGTGAACGGGGGCCTTGGCATAGTCCAGACGCTCCACGGAGAGGACCAGGAGCGGAGCGTCACCGGTGGGCGGATGCTCCGCCCGGACGCGGGACCGGGCGAGTGCGGAGAGGGCCTCGCGGTCGATGCCCAGGGGGTGGACTCCGGTGCGCGGCGTGCGGCCCGTTCCGGCCAGCAACCGGCGGAAGTTGCGGGCGAAGGCCGCGGTGTGGAAGCCGGCCCAGTCGAGTCGGGTGAGGGAACGGCGCAACTGCTCCGCGTCCGGGAGCTGTTGGAAGACCTCCGGGGCGGGGAAGGGCGTGTGGTGGAACAGGCCGATGCGCAGGTCCGGTCGCTGCGCCTTGAGGATGCCGGGGACGAGCCAGAGGTTGTAGTCGTGCAGCCAGACCGTGGCGCCGCGCTCCGCGTGCGCATCGATGTGCCGGGCGAAAGCCGCGTTGACGGCCTCGTAGTCGGACCATTGCGAGGGGCGGCGCCGGATGAGCTGGGGTTGGGACATCAACGCCGGCCAGAGCGTCTCCTTGCAGGCGCCGTGGAAATAGCCGGCCCATTGCTCGGGCGTCACGGTGAGCAGCGCGAGGGGAAGCGACGGGGTGGTGGGGGCGGCGGGAGGGGGGATGTCGGGGTCTTCCTCCACCAGCGCGGCGGCCCATACCGCGTCCGGACCGGGAGCGTCGTCGCCGGCGCCGCCGAGGACGGAGGCCAGCGTCGGCAGGATTCCGTTCGGGCTGGTGGGCGGGCGCCAACGCCCCTGTGACCAGCGCAGTGGTGGACGGTGGTAGCCGATGACCACCGGTGCGGTGCGCCGCACCCAGCCGAGCCGTTCCAGAGCGTCCAGGATCGCTGCGGCGCCGTCCAGCGGAGGGCGGTGGACCAGCGGGCTGTCCGGGACCCGCGCAGGGAGCGCGGGTTCGGAATTGCCCATGATCACGCCATGGGCGCCGAGTTGGAAGAGCGACAGGTCGTTGAGCGAATCGCCGGCCACGAGCAGACCGTTGCGCGGCCACTGCAACTTGCCGGCCAGCCGCTGTACCGCCTGTCCCTTGCCGGCCTGCGGCGGCAGGACGTCGAAGTAGCATCCGGCGGAATAGACCCAGGAACAGCCCAGCCGCTGCACCGCCGCGATGATCTCGGGGGACAGGTGCTCGGGAGCGAGGTAGAAGGAGCAGCGCCCGTCCTGCGCCACGCCGTCCTGGTGGACGAGCTCGGGGAAGTGCCACAGGGCCGACCGGATGCGTTCCGAGCCGGGCCATCCGGCACGCAACTCCGTTTCCAGCGCATCGAAATGGGTCATTCCGACGGCGTCGACGACGCTGGCGCCGACGTCCGCGATGATCCATCGGGGGACGGGCAGCAGCGGATCACGGTCGAGGAGCCCGCGGACCGAGGGCAGACCGCGGCCGGTGGCGTAGACGACGGTGATGTCCGGGTGCCGGTCCAGTGCCTGACGCAGTCGCCGTCGCGAGGCTTCGTCGCCCCCGAGCAAGGTGCCGTCCAGGTCGGCCACCAGGACCCGGACGTCCTGCTCTGGGGACCGGGCCATCACCGTGTTGTTCCACGCCTGTTCGGACATGCCGCTCCTTCGCACCGGTGAATGGCAGTAGAGCTGTCTGATGTGCCGTCGGCTCACGCCGGGAGACGTGCGAGCCAGGCCCTCAGCCCCGCGCTGTCCAGGGCGGCACTGGATCCGGGACCGGTGACCGCGGCCGCGCCACAGGCCACACCCGCGGCCAGGCACTCCTCGAGCGATCCGCCGGCCAGCCGCTGGTGGAGGAACCCCACGTTGAAACAGTCACCGGCTCCCGTGGTGTCCACCACCCGCACGACGGGCGCTGCCCGTGCGACCCGGCGGCCGGCCTCCGCGGCGATCGCACCCTTGCCGCCCCGCTTGACGACCGCCACGGGCACCAGGTCGGCCAGGATCTCCAACGCCTCCGCCGCGCTGTCCGCCCCGGTGATCCGCAGCGCCTCGGCCTCATTGGGCGCGAACACCTGCACCTGGGAGAGCGCCTTGGCCACGTCGGGCATGTCGAGGTGACCGGGGTAGTCCTGGCAGTCCATGAAGACGTGGCAACCGTGTTCGGCGGCCACATCGAGTGCGTTCGAGACCTCCGGCCCGTACTGCAGATACGGCAACATCAGCACGGCGGGCCGGTAGGTGGCGATCAGCTCCGCCAACGGGCGTACCGCGACGGGGTCTTCATAGGCGATCATCGCCCGGTCCTGGGGGCCGGACAGCGCGACCGTCACGTTCCGCACCGGCTGGGCGTGGTGCCGGAAGCCCCGTTCGTCGAGGCCCTCCACGCGGGCCACGGCGAGAACCTCCTGGCTGAAGACATCGGAGCCGAAGTCGGCCGCCCACACCACCTCGCGGCGCAGCCTGCGCAGACCCATCGCGAGGGTGAAGGCCCCGCCGGGCACCATGCCCATCCCGCCGGCCCACACCTCGGAGCCGAACGCCACCGGCCCGGCCAGCTCCCGGAAGACCAGATCCACCGAGTAGGCCCCGGCGACGAGAACCGGCGCGCCCGGCTCCGGTGCCGCGGGCGCCGTCACCCGCGACGCCCGTGGGCCCGGGGCAACTGATGCGCAGTCCGGTACTCCTGCCGATCGCGCCGCCGGCCACCGGATGGAGACGCTGCGGGCGGCACGCGTCGGAGTGGTGCGTCTTGCTGCGGTGCGTCCTCCCGGGACGCCTGCGGAACGCAGAGTGCAAGAGCCATGCGGGGAACTGTAAGGCGGTGTCGTGTGCGGGAGATCGCCAATGCAACGGCATGACCGAAAATCGTCGCCGGTCGGTCGGCGTGAGGGTCAGGGCGCTCTGTGCGAGCGGGCTGGGGTGTCCGGGAGGACGGGGGTGAGCCGATAGGCGGCGCCGTCCGGGACCAGGCGGCCGGCGGTGGGCGGGGGGAAGTGGGTGCCCAGGACGAGGGTTTGGCGAGCGGCGAGTGCGGCAAGGAGCGTGCGGCGGGTGGCCAGGGCCTGTGCGGGGTCGATGTCGACGCAGCTGCCGATGCCAGGGTCGGCGAACTGGACGGGGTGGTGGGTGCAGTCGCCGGTGACCAGCGCGGTGGCGCCGCCGCTGCTGATCTCCACCGCCAGGTGCCCCGGGGTGTGCCCGGGGGTGGGGAGCAGCCGCAGACCGGCGGCGATTTCGGTCCCCTCAGGCGGGACGTCGACGAGATCGAGCAGTCCGGCGTCCTCGACCGGGTGCACCGAGTCGCGGAACATCTGCCGTCGCGGCTCGTCCATGGCGTACCCGGCCCAGAACTCCCGCTCGGCCCGGGAGACGACATAGCGGGCGTTGGGGAAGGTGGGGACCCAAGCGTCGCCGTCTGCCCGGGTGTTCCAGCCGACGTGGTCGGCGTGCAGGTGGGTCAGGACGACCAGGTCGACGAGGTCGGGGGCGAAGCTCGCCGCCGTGAGGCGCGGTAGGTAGTCGGTGTGCAGGTCGTGCCAGGCGGGGTTCGCGCGGGGCTTTCCGTTGCCGATCCCGGTGTCGATCAGCACGCGCAGACCGTCGATGGTGAGGGCGAAGCTGTGGCTGGACAGGCGGAGGATGCCGTCCTCGTCCGCGAAGTCGGGGCGCAGCCAGCCGTGTTGAGCGACCGCCTCAGGCGTGGCGCCGGGCAGAAGCCAGGGGCCGGTCTGCTGCGGGAGGGGGATCTCGTCGATGCGGTGGATGGTGAGGTCGCCGACGGCCCAGGAGGGCGTGGCGGGGCCGAGGGTGTCAGCGGCGGGTGGGGTGTGCGTCATGCGTCGCTCCCGGAGTCCTTTGGTCCTTGGTTTCGGTGCTGGGCGGGTGGTGGTTGATGGAGGGGGCTCGGCCGGCGGTGGTGGAAGCCGGTGGAGGGGTGTGAGCGGCCTGTGCGGGCTTGAGTGGGAAAGTAAAAGCAATTCGTTTGCGTTAACTCGACGGTAGGGCCTATCGTCATCTAACGCAAACGATTAGCGTTTGTGTGTGGAAGGCGGTCGGCTCCGACTCGTCCTCCCGCGCTTCACCTCCACACCCGCCCCCGCTCCATCCCCGCCCAACGAACCACACGCGAGCGGATCAGGAACCGATCAGGAACCGATCGGGAACCGCTCAGGATCAGGAGACGACTTCCATGCCTCTGCACGCCCCCGAACTCACACCCCCGGAGGCGGCCCGCTGGGCCGCGCGCTCCGGGCTCCCGTTGCCGGCCGACCGCCACGACGCCGTGGCGGCCACCGCCGCCCACATCCACTCCGTCGTCTCGACCCTTCGGGATCTGGACTTCGAGGACACCCCGCCCGCCGCTTCCTACCGCGTGGGGGAGGGGAAGCCCGATGCGGCCGTATGAGCTCTCCCTCGCCGCCGCGGCGGACGCGATCCGGGCCCGCCGGCTCTCGCCCGTCGAGCTGGTGGACTCCGTACTCGACCGCATCGAGGAAGTAGAGCCGCATCTGCGCGCCTACGTCGCCGTCACCGCGGAACGGGCCCGCCGCTCGGCGCGCACGGCGGAACGGGAAGCCGCCGACGGCCGGATCCGTGGCCCGTTGCACGGAATCCCCATGGGGCTGAAGGACTTGATCGACGTCGCGGGGATGGCGACCACGGCCAGTTCCCGAGTCCGGAGCGGCCACCGCGCGGACGCCGACAGCACGGTCGTCGCACGCCTGACGGAGGCCGGCGCGGTGCTCGTCGGCAAGACCCACACCCATGAGTTCGCCTACGGGCTGACCACTCCTCAGACACACAACGCCTGGGATCCGAGCCGGGTCGCGGGCGGCTCCAGCGGCGGCTCGGCCGTCGCGGTGGCCGCAGGAGCCGCCGGCTTCGCCCTCGGGACGGACACCGGGGGATCGATCCGGGTCCCCGCCGCGCTGAACGGGATCGTCGGCCTCAAGCCGACATACGGCCTCGTTCCCCGGCACGGAGTCACCGCACTGTCCTGGTCGCTGGACCACGTCGGCCCCCTCACCCGCACCGTCGAGGACGCGGCCCTGGTCCTGCCCGCCCTGGCCGGACCCGACCCGCGCGACCCCGCCTCCCTGCCCACCCCCCTTGCCGACCACCGACGGCCTGACGGAACCGACCTCACGGGGCTGCGCGTCGGCGTCCCCCGCAACTACTTCTTCGACCGGGTCACCCCGGACGTCGAGACCGCGGTCCGGCGCGCGATCGACCGCATGGCGACGCTCGGCGCGCGGCTCGTCGACGTCGACATCCCCCTGACGCCGTACATCCAGGCAACCCAGTGGGGCCTGATGGTCCCCGAGGCCACCGCCAACCACGAGCGGACCCTGCGCACGGTTCCCGACCGCTACGCCGACGACGTCCGGGTCCTCCTCGAAGCCGGTGCGCTGCTGCCCGCCGGGGACTACCTGCGCGCCCAACGGGCCCGCACGCTGATGCGGGAGGCGTGGACGCGCCTGCTCGACGAGGTCGATGTGATCGCTGCCCCGACTGTTCCCCTCACCGCCGTACCGGCCGACCAGGAGACGATCTCGTGGTCGGACGGCACGGTCGAAAGCGTCTCCGACGCCTATGTGCGGCTCTGCGCGCCCGCCAACATCACCGGCGTGCCCTCGCTGTCGATACCGGTGGGCCACGACCGGGCGGGCATGCCGATCGGCATGCAACTGCTCGGGCGCCCCCTCGGGGAGCCCGTACTCCTGCGGGCGGGCCACGCCTACGAGCAGTCCGAGCCGGCCCGAGCGCTCGCGCCAGTGCCGGTCTGAGGGCGAGGCGATCACGGCCGGTCCCGGAGCGTGCGTGCGAGGCTGCGGCTCGATACCTGCCGGGCTCCGCGGCGTGTATGCGCCGGGTGGGTGGCCGCGGTCCGTGCCCTGCCCTCTAGCCGCATGCGCTGTGCGTTAGGGCGGTGTCGGCCCCTGCTTGATGCACTGGCCATTCAGGAAAGCGCCGCCTGGGCCCAGGCCGACGACCTCCGCACGCAGATCGACGACCTGCAGACCCGGCCGCGGGCGGCCGAGACCAGCAACCCTGCCCCAAGCCTCACCCCGAAACGGATATCACCGCACGAACCGCCCCCTCGACCTCTACCAACCCTGGGACAACCTCGTGTAGCAGTGGGTGTCGTCGCAGTGGGTGCCGTCGGCGGGCCGCCTTCCGGTGAGAAGGTACTTCTCGACCTGGCCGGACATCTTGCCCGACCAGGCGACGATGTGTCCGCCGCCGTCGTAGGTGAGCAGGACGGCTCCGCTCTGGCGGGCGGCGGCCCGACTCCACGCATAGGGAGTTTGTGCGTCGTGGAGCGACTCGACCATGAGGGCTCTGGGGTTGGTGTTCCACTTCGGCAGGTCTTGCTGAGGGTAGGTGGCCTGGCGCGGCCAGCCCAGGCAGCCCAGTACGCCAGAGGGGACAAGGGCGTGTTCGGAGATCTTCAGGTTTGGGGACTCGCGGGCGATGTCTGACAGCATGGCCTTCCATGCCGTGTAGTTCTTGACCGGCAGGTTCCAGTCA
This sequence comes from Streptomyces sp. NPDC093097, assembly GCF_044754325.1. Lineage (NCBI taxonomy): Bacteria > Bacillati > Actinomycetota > Actinomycetes > Kitasatosporales > Streptomycetaceae > Streptomyces > Streptomyces sp. NPDC093097. Next base: position 38,166 of record NZ_JBIVOW010000013.1, on the reverse strand, counting down.
CTGCAGAAGATCGCCTGATTTGGGCCGTCCATGGTCAGGTCGGCCGAGGGCAGGGTTGTGCCGTTGCCGCGTTTGCCGATTTCGTCGGCGAGTTCGCGCCAACTGTCCTTGTTGATTCGGCCGTTGGACGCGCCGATTGTGGCTTCGTTCACCAGGTCGTAGACGTGGCCGGGGCTGGCCTTGTCCGCTTGTTCAGCCTTCGCGTACACCTCGGAGAACGTCTTCTTTGCTCCCTGGGCGTGGAGGGAACAGTCGGTGTTCGTGTCGCACCAGTCGAAGAAGTCGTTCAGGTTCTTCTCTGCCGCCAGAGTCTCGGTGCCCATGAAGGTGCGTGCGTCCTTGATGCTGTGGTCCATGTTGCCGTCCAGCACCATGCGCCCGGTCCGCTGGGGAAAGAGGGAAGCGTAGGTCTGTCCGCGCAGAGTGCCGTAGGACGCCCCGTAGTAGTTCAGCTTCTCCTCACCCAAAGCGTCGCGCAACGCTTCCATGTCGCGTGCGTCACTGACGGCGTCCAAGTGGTCGATCAGTGAGGCAGGGGTGGTGCGGCAGCTTTCGCCGTACCGCTTGTTGGTCTCCAGGAGCGTGTTGAACTCCGCCTCGTTCCGCGGCAACGGGGCCGCTTTGGGAGCGGGAGCGCACTGGGCCTTGGTGTCTCCGGTCCCCCGAGAGTCGTAGCCGATGGCGTCGAAGGAGTTCCTGATGGAATCGGGGAGGTAGCCGTCGGTGACGACCACGGTGCCGCGTTGTCCGGGGCCTCCTGGTCCGGTCATCAACGTCCCCAGCCGCTGCGCGGGGTCGGCCGCCTTCTGCCGCTTGACGTCCAGCCTCACCTGCCGGCCGTCGGGTCGGGCCCAGTCGACGGGCACCGTCAGCTCGGCGCACTCCACCCCGGGCTTGCCCGGATCATCCTCGCAAGGATGCCACGCCGACAGCCGCCCCGCGCCCACCTGCTCGTCCTGTGCCCAGGCATGTGAGGGCGTCAGCAACGCCAACATCCCCAGCCCCACGAGCGTGATACGCCCCCATGACGGTTTGCGTATTCCCACGAGTTGGTCCTCTCCTTCTTCCGGCACAGGGGTACTTGGTCCGCTGTCGCGATCATTGACGCGGCAATGTCAGCCCCCCCCGGTCCCCCGGGAACAGCCGAACGCGTCGGGTTTGTGGGCCCATCCGGCAGTTGGGCACCGGGTTGTCAAGGCGGTGGTGCACCCCGGCGGTGCACCACCGCCGGGGTGCACCGCCGGGGTCGGTTGCGATTCAGGTGCATTTCCGGCACCAACCGGTTCTGGATACGGGGCCGGACACCAACTGGGAGACCGGCTCCGTCGGTTGTGCGGCAACCATCGCCGGCTGGGCGGGCGTTCTCAGTCCCGTACCAGGCGCCCGCGGCGCAGGGTCAGGACCTCGTCCGAGGCGCGGGCGAGGTCCTGGGAGTGGGTGACGACGATGACGCATTTGCCGTCCTCGTGGGCCAGGCGTTGAAAGACCTGGATGATGCCGGCTGCCGTGTCCTGGTCGAGGGCGCCCGTCGGTTCGTCGGCGAAGAGGACGTCGACGTCGCAGGCCAGGGCGCGGGCGATGGCGACCCGCTGCTGTTGGCCGCCGGAGAGCTGCAGCGTCCTGCGGTGCCGGTCGGCCTCCTCGATGCCCAGCAGGTCGAGGAGTTCGGCCGCCCTGCGCCGGCGGCCGCCGCCGCGTATGCCGGTGATCTCCATGGCGGAGGTGATGTTCTGCACCGCCGTCATGTACGTGATCAGGTTCAGGGACTGGAAGACGGTCGCCGCGTGCCGCTGGCGGTAGGCGCCCAGGCCCAGGGCGCCGATGTCCTGGCCGTGGAAGCGGACGTGCCCGGAGGTCGGCGTGTCCAGGCCGGACGCGAGGGAGAGGAGCGTGGTCTTGCCACTGCCGGACGGGCCGACGACCGAGTACATCCGGCCCGCGTCGAAGGCGTAGTCGACCTCCTTGAGGATGGTGCGCGGACGGCTCCGGTTGCCGACGGGGTAGGACTTCACGAGTCGGTCCAGCTGCAGGACCGGTGCGGTGGAGGCCATGGTCATTCGCCCTTCGTCAGGATCTCGCGGGGCTCGAGGCGCAGGGTCCGCAGGCCGGGAATGAGGGTCGCGAGGGTGGCGATGCCGAGGCCGGTGGCGCCGACCTTGGCGATGTCGGAGGCGGTGAGCTTCACGTCGATGCGGTCGATCGGGTCGGCCTCGGGCTTCGGCTCCTTCTCGCCGCCCATGGAGTTCGCGTAGTCGGGTTCGCCGCTGTCGCCGTCGTTCTGGGCGGAGCTGACCTCCCCGGCCAGCAGGCTGTTGCCCGCGGTCTGCGCCAGGGCCTGGCTGGCGGGGACGGCAAGGCCGATGGCGATCAGGGCGCAGGCGACGGTCTCCACCAGGTGCTGACCGAGCAGCTTGGACTTCTTCTCGCCGATGGCCAGGAGGATGCCCAGCTCGCGGCGGCGCTCGCGGAGGGCGTTCGCGACGATCAGGCCGAGCACGGCGACACCGGCGACGGACACCAGCCAGACGGTGACGGTGGCGAAGCCCGCGGTCTTGGAGATGGGGCCGACCAGTGCCTGGTACTGCTTGTCGTTCAGCTTGAGCGGGTAGATCTCCGGGTCCAGGCCGGCGGCCTTGGCGTCCTTCTTGAGCCGCGCCAGGTCCTCCGGGCCGCCCAGGGTGAAGGTGGCCTCGCGAACCGAGGTGCCCACGGCACCGGGCTTCTCGTTGTTCAGTGCGGCGGCCGCGTCGGAGCTGACGTAGAAGCGGTTGCCGGGATCGCTCAGCGCCGGGGTGTAGCGGTCGCGACTGGAGGGGGTCTCGTCCTCGAAGATCCCGCCCACGGTGAGCTCGACCGCCTTGGAGCCCTGGATGTCGCCCCGGAACGACCCGACCGTGATCTTGTCGCCGACCTTGACCCCGTTCTGCTCGGCCAGCCGCTTCTCCAGCACCGCGACCTTGCCCTCGGTGTCCGGGCCGATGCCCCTACCCGAGATGATCTTGTGGGTGCCGTTGCGGAAGGCGGGCAGCGCCTCGGTGTCCGGCACGCCTTCGGGCTTGAAGAAGTCGCCCTGCTCGGTTTCGGTGCCGGGCGGCGGCGGGGCGGCTCGATAGAGCTTGAACTTGCCGCGTTCGAGCGCCGCGGCCTCGATCAGATAGCTGTACTTGTGCACCACCGGCGACTTGCCGAGCTTGTCGACCGGTCCGGTGCGCAGTTCGTCGGACGAGTCGATCTTCAGGCCCTGCTGCCCGCCGCCCTCCAAACCGCGCTTCTCCATCAGCGCGTTGATGTCCAGCTGCATGGTCGCCACGGCGCCGACCTTCTTCTTCGCATCCGCCGCTGCCCGGTCGGCCGCCGACTGGACGAGGAAGCCGGACAGCACCAGGGTGCAGACGACGAAGAACAAGCCGGTCAGCATCAGCGTCTTGCCGAGCTGGGCGGTCAACCGCCACCAGGCCCGTTTGAACAGGTTCATGGGTGTCTCTTCACGTATAGCCACAAGGGGAAACAGCGCCCACCGTAGAAAGGCGGCCTTATGAGCAGCGTTCGCCGCGGAGCTGATGTGGCTGGTCTTCCAAACACTGCTCAAATGTCACGTTTGATAGGTATGAGGCGAGAGGGTCGTGCGAAACCGGACAGCTACAGAAGGGAACACAGAGCCGTGCGTGTGCTGATCGTCGAGGACGAGGAGTTCATGGCTGAGGTGGTGCAGCTCGGGCTGCGCCGCGAGGGCATCCCGTCCGACGTGGCGTATGACGGGCACAGCGCACTGGAGAAGGCTGCCGTCAATGACTACGACCTCGTCGTCCTGGACCGCGATCTACCGGGGCTGCACGGCGACGAGGTCTGCCGCCGACTGGTGGCCGAGCGGCCCGGCGTACGGATCCTGATGCTCACCGCGGCCGGCCGGCTCGGTGACAAGGTGGAGGGCCTCGCGCTCGGCGCCGACGACTACCTCCCCAAGCCCTTCGACTTCCCCGAGCTCGTGGCCCGGCTGCGCGCCCTGTACCGGCGCAGTACGCCCGCCCAGGCCCCCGTGCTGACCGTCGCGGACCTGACTCTGGACACCCACCGCCGCAAGGCCGCCCGGGCCGGCCGGGAGATCCAGCTCACGCCCAAGGAGCTGGCCGTACTGGAGCTGCTGCTGCGCGCCGACGGCGGGGTGCTCAGCGCCGAGCAGCTGCTGGAGAAGGCATGGGACGAGGCCGCCGACCCGTTCACCAACGCCGTCCGCCTGGTCATCCACAGCCTGCGCAAGAAACTCGGCGAGCCGCAGCTCGTGCACACCGCGATCGGCGCCGGCTACTACCTCGACCACCCTGCGGCCCCGTGATCCCCCGCCCGCGCGATCTGAGCATCCACACCCGGCTGTTCCTCGGCTTCGCGATCACGCTGGTACTGTCCGGGCTCGTCATGGCGGCGGCGGTCTATCTGGGTATGCGGTACCTGCCGACGTACGGGTTCCAGACGCCGGGTTACGTCGACATACACCCCGGCCACCAGCTGCCCTTGCCGGAACCCACCGTGGAACCCGCCCCCGAGCCGTCCCCGAATCCGCTGGCCCAGACAACGACCATCGACTCCAAGGAAGACGTCTGGGCAACCGTCCTGCTGATCTCCCTGTCCGCCGCAGCCTTGGTCGCCCTGCTGGGACTGGCCGTCAGCTGGTTCACCACCCGGCGACTGCTGACCCCTCTGCACACGATCACCTTGGCGGCCGCCAAGGCCGGCACGGGCAATCTGAGCTACCGCATCAACGCCGCCGGTCCGCCGGACGAACTGCGCCGGCTGGCCGACACCTTCGACGACAGCCTGGCCCGACTCGAGAGATCGTTCGACGCCCACAGCCGCTTCGCCGCCAACGCCTCGCACGAGCTTCTCACCCCGCTCGCCGCCACCCGCACCGCCCTCCAGGTGGCCGGCCAAGACCCGACCGGCAAGGAGCTGGTTCGCCTCGCCCCCATGCTGGCCCGTACGAACGACCGCTGCATCGAGATCGTCACCGAGCTGCTGCAGCTCGCGGCGGCCGAGCACGCGCAGCCCGACCCGGCCCCGGTCGACGTCGCCGCCCTGGTCCAGGAGGAGTACACGGAGGCTGCCGCCCGCGCAGAAGCGGCGGGCCTGTCCCTGAACTCCGTACTGGAACCGGACAGCACGGTGCCGGGCAACGCGGCACTGCTGCGCCGCTTGGTGCACAACCTGCTCGACAACGCCCTGACCCACAACGAGCCGCAGGGCTGGGTGCGGGTCACTGTCCGGCAGGACCCGCAAGGCGCTCAGGTGCTGCTACGGGTCGAGAACTCCGGCCCGCAGGTCGACCCGACCACCACCACCCGCCTCTTCGAGCCCTTCTACCGCGCCAACTCCCGCGTCCGCAGCGACCGTTCCGGGCACGGCCTGGGCCTCGCCCTCACTCAGTCGATCGCCCGCGCCCACGGCGGCACGATCACCGCCACCGCCCGCGCGGCCGGCGGCCTGGCCGTCACGGTCCGGCTGCCCGCGGAGAACCCCGGCTGACCCGGCCTTCCGACCGCCGGCCGTTCTCAAAAATGACGGCGTTCACGAGAGGGTTCCCGCTCTCCTGCCGCCGATGTGACTGTTGTCGTCGGGCGCCGCTTGTCCCCTCAACCGGGACCAAGGGGTCCGGATGCCCGCGGTCATGGTCCGTGCTCACCCGCTAGACGCAAGCGCTTTGCGTTAGGGCCGTAGGGTGGTGGTATGAGTCCCCGACCGATGGCGCGCCCCGGCGGCCGTAGCGCCCGTGTTCAGGAAGCGGTCCACACCGCCGTGCGCGAACTCGAATCCGAGCTGGGCCGCGAGGCGTTGACGGTTCCGCTGGTCGCCGCACGGGCCGGCGTGACCCCCTCGACGATCTACCGGCGCTGGGGCGATCTGCGGGAGCTGCTCTCCGATGTGGCCGTCGAGCGCCTGCGCCCGGAGGCGCCACCGGAGGACCAGGGCGACCTGGCCTCCGACCTGCGGACCTGGGCCGAGCAGTTCCTCGACGAGATGGCGTCGCCATCCGGCCGCGCCTACGTCCGCGATGCGCTCCTCGGCGACCCGGACGGTAGCAACGCCGGCCAGTGCTCCGCCTACGCGTCCGACCAGATCGACATCATCCTGGCCCGCGCCACCGACCGCGGCGAGAGCGCACCCGGCGCCGACGCGGTCCTCGATCACGTCGTGGCCCCGATGATGTACCGCATCCTGTTCCGCCCCGGTCCCCTCGACGCCGCCTACGCCCACGGCTTGGTGACGGGGCTCCTCGACGAGCAGGTGTAGCGGCGGCGCACCTGCCACCACCTGCGCCTTCCGGGCTCGTGCTCGGCGCAACAGGCATGCGCCGAGCACTGTGCGCCGCGCAGGGACCGGCCGCGAACGGCCGCGCCGCTGCGGACGCTCGCCCCGCCGCGGACGGCCGTCCCGCTCTTCCAGGCTTCCGGGGAGTGCTCCCCCTGCTTCCGGGGAGTGCTTGCCCGGTGTCCGGGAATGCGGAGACGGCCGCCCGCGGACCGGGTCAGGCGTGGGTCGTGGCGAGCAGTCCGAGGACGTCGTCGGTGGTGCCGCTCTCGCCGATGCGGGGGAAGATCTTGGCGGTGCTGTGCCGGTGGGCGTCCGCGTCCAGATCCGTCATGGCGTCGGTGGCCAGCGTGAGGTGGTAGCCGTGCTCGTGCGCCGCACGGGCGGTGGACTCCACTCCGATGCTGGTGGCGACCCCCGTGAGCACGATCTGGGTGACGCCGCGGCGTCGCAGGTGCAGATCGAGATCGGTGCCGTAGAAGGCCGACCAGTTGCGCTTGGTGACGGTGATGTCCCCGGCGTGACCGGCGAGTTCGGGAACGATCTCATCCCAGCCGGCGGGCAGGGTCTGGGAGTGGCCGGGCTCCTCGGTCCGTCCCGGGACGACGTCGGAACCGTCGGGGGAGAACGAGACGCGGACCAGGACGACGGGCAACTCCCGGGCACGGAAGGCGTCGGCGAGCCGGACGTTCCGCTCGATCACGTCGTCGAGGGAGTACGGAGCGCCGGACAGCGCCCGCAGGCCGTTCTGAAGGTCGATGACGACCAGAGCGGTCTTCGGGTCGAGGGTGGTGAGGGCCATGGTGGGTTCTCTCTAACTCTCTGTGTCTGTCTTGCTGTCTGGACATCTCGGCGTGGCGCGGCTTCCTGCGCCAGGCACTGGGGGATTGGGGCATGGGTCCGGGACGTGGAGCGGCTGCCCGGTCAGCGGTCGGCCCGCTGGGGACGAGGAGCGTCGGTTCCGTCGTCGCTGGTGTCCTGGGGGCGCCCGATGCGGTGGAGCGAGCGGTCGGCGACGCTCGCCACCAGGAACGCCACGGCGACGGCGAGCAGCAGCCAGCCGAGGTGGTGCAGCCCCTCGGTGGTGGCGCCGTCCCGGAAGAAGGCGGCGTTGGCGGCCGAGGCGGCGAGCGCGCCGAGGTAGGTGAAGGTGCGCAGCAGTCCGGCGGACGATCCCATCCGGGCCGGATCGGCCTGCGCGTACAGGGCGTTCTGATTGGCCAGGCCGTTGAGGCCCTGCGGGATGCCGGCGACGGCACCGATGAGCGCCAGCAGCCACAACGGACTTGCCGCGTCGGCGAACAGCAGTGCCGCACAGCCGGCGAGCTGCACCAGGGCCCCGACGACGAGCTTGCCGCGGACCGCGGCGCGCCGGCCGGTGACCACGGTGGCGACCACCGCCGCCGCGGACATGGGCAGCAGCAACATCCCGGCCGTCTGGGCGCTGAGTGAACGCCCCTCCTCAAGCCACTGGGTGAAGCCGTACAGGAAGGCGTACGTCGTGGTGTAGGCGAGCAGTTGGCGACCGTAGGTGGCCAGCAACGGAGCGTTGCCGCGCAGGACCCGCAGGTCGACGAAGGGCTCGGGCGTGCGCAGTTCCCGTACGGCGAACGCGGTGCCCGCCGCCACGCTGAGCACCGGCAGGTACCAGGTGCCGGCCCGCGGGCTCATCAGGAACAGCATGAAGGTGGTGAGCATGACCGCGAACAGCACCATCCCGGCGGCGTCCGTCCGCTGCGCGGGGCGGACGCCGCTGACCTCCTTGAGGGTGGCCAGGCTCGGCAGGCGCACCGCCCCCAGCACCAGACAGGCCGCGGACAGCGGCACGTTGACACCGAAGATCAGGTGCCAGCCGCCCGCGGAGATCAGCAGCCCGCCGACGGTCGGGCCGATCACCGCGATGACCTGGCTGCAGGCGGACAGGGCGGCCAGGATGCCGCTGGGGCTCTTCAGGCCCGTGCGGTCGGACTCGGCGCGCAGCAGGAACATCGACGCCGGATAGGCCGCGGACGTGCCGAACCCCAGCAGCACCCGGGAGAGGATCAACATCCCCAAGTTCGGGGCGAACATCCCCAACAGCCCCGCCGCGCCCACCAGTGCGGTGCCCGTCAGGTACAGCAGGCGGGGTCCGTAGGAGTCCACCAGGCGCCCGATCACCGGTTGCCCGACGGCGGTGGCCAGGTACAGCGCGGAGACCAGCCAGGCGGTCTGCGAGGGCGGGGCGCCGAAGGACCGTCCGATCGGGATCAGGGCCACGGCGAGCATCGAGGAATTGACCGGGTTCAGGATCGAACCCAGGATCATCGGCGCGATCAGCCGCCGGTCGAATCCGCCGCGGTCCGTCGGGCGTTGCGGTGCGGGTATGCGTGCGGAGGGCTCGGTCACGCCTGGACCGTCCCGTCCGGCAGCGCCATCGCCTCGATGATCGTGCGGCGTTGCTGCTCGGTGCACCGCCCCTGCGGTGACCGGGCGAGCCGTTCCTGACGGGCCCGCCGGTCGCCGTGCCGCCGGTGGCGGCCGAGGGCGGTGAGCAGGACGGGTTGCCTGCGCCCGTTGAAGGTGATCCGCACGTCGTCGGCCGCGCGGACCGCAGACGCGGACCGGAGCCCATCGATGCTCTCGCTCATGTTCCGCACGCTAAATATGCTCAACCCAGGTTGTCAAGTTTGATTGATCAATTGAGCTTGATTGGGCGTCCGGGGTCCGATTCCGCATGGTCGGGTTGACGTGTATTAAAAGTTCAACCGTTGCACTTTTTGATTTGATGCACCTACTGTAGAGATGAGGGGGACCGGCGTGGCCGGAACTCAGGCATGACCCGCGCCGTTCCCCGGCGCACAGCCATTGCCATGCCGTTGCCACCGCACGTTCCGACGCCCCGCACCCCTGCCTACGGAGAGGACCCAGCATGACGACGACCAACACCCGCATCGCGATCATCGGCGGCGGCCCCGCCGGACTGCTCTGCGCGCGCATCCTCCAACGCCACGGCCTCGACCCGGCCGTGTACGACGCGGACGCCACGGCGGACTCCCGCGACCCGGGCGGCACGCTCGACCTGCACGCCGACTCCGGCCAGATCGCCCTGGAGGACGCCGGACTCATGGACGCCTTCCGCGCGTTGGCCCGCCCTGAGGGCCAGGCCAAGACCCGCCGCGACCACCACGGCACCGTCCTCACCGCGTTCACCCCCGCCGAGGGGGACGCGGCCGCACCCGAGATCGACCGCGGCCGACTGCGGGCCATGCTCCACGCCAACCTGCGCCCCGGCACGGTCCGTTGGGGCCACAAACTCCTGCGCGCGACACCGGCCGGCGGCGGGGCGCACCGCCTCGCCTTCGCCAACGGCGCCACCGTCGAAGCGGACCTCGTCCTCGGGGCCGACGGCGCCTGGTCGAAGGTGCGGCCCCTGCTGACCGACGCGGTGCCGCAATACCTGGGAGTCGCCTTTCTCGACACCCGGTTCGACGAGGTCGACACCCGGCACCCCGAGATCGCCGCGCTCGTCGGCGACGGGCACCTGTTCGCCACCGACGGAGACGGCCGCGCGGTGATCGTCCAACGCAACAGCAACGGCGTGGTCCGCGGCTACGTGGCGTTCCGCGCCCGGACTGACTGGCACCTGCGGGCCGGACTCGACCTCACGGACCGCGCGGCCGTCCGGGCCCATCTACTCAGGGAGTTCAGCGGCTGGTCCACCGACCTGCGCCCGCTGCTCACCGACAACGACAGCGAGTACGTCCCCCGTTCCTTCTGGGCCCTGCCCGCACCGCTGACCTGGGATCGCGTACCCGGCATCACCCTGCTCGGAGACGCCGCCCACCTCATGGCACCCTTCGGCGGCCACGGCGCCAATCTCGCCCTCCTCGACGGAGCGGAACTCGCGCACGCCCTCCATGCGGAAGCCACCGTCGAGAACGCCCTGATCCGCTACGAGACCGCGATGTTCGCCCGCTCCGGAGAACTCGCGGTGAGCGCCAACGACGCGCTCGCGCGGTTCTTCGCCACGACCTCGCCGGACGCCCCGCACCTCCCGCCGGACCCTGCGCAGGAGCACCGGAACTACATGGCCAGGGCTGCCGCATACCGTCGCCGGCGAGCCGAGGAAGACCACACGGCGAAGTCGGCGGGCGCCCGCGGCGATGCCTGACGGCCGCGTACCGAGCGGCCGTTGGAGCCCGTCGGTCCCGGCCGGGCTCAGCCCTCGGAGGGCGTGACCTCGTGACCCGGCCAGCCGTGTTCGAGCAGGTCGAAGGCACGGTGGACGGCGGCCTCCGGGTCGGCGCTGTCGTGACCGAGGTCGCGCGCCTCCAGGGCGAAGTGGGCGAGCGCCCGGCACATCGGGTCGTCGGCGGGCGCGCCGCTCTCCTCGGCGATCACCGCGGCCAGATCGATCTCGTGCTGCATCCACATACGGCGGGCGTAGGCGCGCAACGCCGGGGTGCTGTCGACCAGTTCGATGAGCTGGACGAACCGCGGATCGGTGTCCTTCCCCTTGAGGAGCCGGGCGCGCAGGACGTGGTCGCGCAGGGCGCGGGGAATGGACTGGCCGGCCGGGCGCCGGTGCACGGCGGCGAGCAGGGCGGCCTTGATCTCGTCGCCCTCGTCGAAGACGAGCGCTTCCTTGCTCGGAAAGTGCTTGAACAGCGTGGTGGTCGACACGTCGGCGGCCTCGGCGATGTCCCGGATGCCGACCCGGTCGTAGCCGTGCTCCGCGAAGAGCCGCAGGGCGGCGTCGGCCAGCGCCTTCCGGGTGGCGGCCTTCTTGCGCTCGCGCCGGCCCAGCGGTGCGTGCTCACTCACGGTATCGGTCATGTCCCCATCCTAAGGGTGGGTGATCGACACAAAAGAGCTGCCCGGTTGGCCTCACGGTGACAGCCGGGCGGCCATACGTCACAGTCCGAGCGGCAGCGGTTCGCGCGGGGCGCCCGAGCTGATGAGCGCTGCCAGCGGGGTGGCCAGATCGCGAGGAGAGAACAGGTCGCGACCACGGTGGGTGACGATATCCGCCGGATGCCACCACCTCAGGCCGTGGATGTTCTCGGCGGCCAGCTCCTCGTCGGTGAGCGCGCCGCGCGGGGTGAAACCGGCGGTCCGCACCAGGAAGTAGTCGTTGACCACACCGTCGTAGCCCGCGACGTAGTCAGGGCCGACGACCTCCTGATGCCAGACGTGCGGCGGGGCGGACTCGACCACGAGCCCCACCTCCTCGCGCAGTTCGCGACGCAGCGCGGCCAGCGGCGTCTCGTCCCGCTCGATCCGCCCGCCCGGAGCGGCCCAGACCACCGTCCCGGTCTCCCGCACCACATGTCTGCACAGCAGCACGCGGTCGGCCTCGTCGAGGACGAGCGCACGGACCGCACGCCGCAGATTCATCGTCGCCATACGGTGACGCTAGCGTGACGGGAGAAGACGGGCAAAGCGGCCCCGTTCGAGCGACCGGACAGCGGCCGGATCGCGGCCGGAACCGGGGGCATGACCGGCCCGGCGCGACGAGTTCCGCAGGGGCCGCAACTCCGTGAATTCCCCGCAGACCAAGGTGAGTTGATCGCCCTCAATCCGGCCCCGGCGGCCGCCCCTCGCCGGGACGGTCGTCGGGGCTTTCGGCGTACGCTCGCTGCATGAGCACTGCGGGGCAGAGGGTGAAGGAAGTCCGCAAGCGTCGCGGGCTGACGCAGACCGAGTTGGCCAAGGCGTCCGGCGTTTCCCTCTCGACTGTCCGGAAGCTCGAACAGGGTGAAAGGGAGACCGCGCGACTGGAAACGCTGCGCAAGCTGGCCCAGGCGTTGAGGGTGCCGACGATGCGCTTGGCAGGGGAGCCGCGCGAGGATGATGCCGGCGCCGCGACGGTGGATCGTTGGAGGGCCGTCCGTGAAGCTCTTGAGCGCCCACCGGTGGCCCCGGGTCTGGACGACGACCCCCCGACCGTGGGCGGTGTGCGCACGGCCCTGCACGAGACGGAGCCGCTGTTCTCCGGTGATCGATTCGCCGCACTGTCCGTGATGCTCCCTGCCCTGCTCAGGGATGCCGACGCACTGGGTTCGGAGGGGCGGAGTGTGCGCGTGCGGCTTTTGCAGCTGGCCGGATGGCTCATGGTGCAAACGCGTCAGTTCGAGGCCGCCGAGACGGCCCTGGAGCGGGCCCTGGACGACTCTGCGGATCGCATGGAGGGCGCCGCCACCGTCAACACGCTCTGTTGGCTGCGACTGCGCCAGGGCGAGTTGGGCAAGGCGTACGACCTGGCCGTGAAGTGGGCCGATGAGACGGAGCCGCGTATGTCCCGGGCGACTCCCTCCGAGCTGGCGACATGGGGGTGGTTGCTGCTGCGGGTGTCCGCCGCCGCCGTCCGGAACGCGCGGCCGGGAGAGGCGGAAGACGCCCTGAAGCTCGCATCGGCGGCATCCGTCGCCCTCGGCAGGGAGTACGCCCCGGACAACGACTTCCTGCGTGTCTTCGGGCCGACGACGGTCAAGCTCAAGGCGGCCGAGAACGCCGGCGTGACCGACCGGCCCGACCTCGTGCTCCGCCTCGCCGAGCGGATCCCGCTCTCCGGTCTCAAGCCGACCAGCAACAACCGTAACCGCCACCTGCTGGACGTGGCCGACGCGTACGTCAAGACGGGCAACTGTGCCGAGGCGTTCGGGAAGTTGGAGCAGATCCACGCTGACAGCCCGGAGTGGCTGCCGAACCAGCGCTATGCCCGTGACATTCTCGGCCGGGTGATCCGTAGGCGGCGTGTGTTGACAGTGGAGATGCGCACGATGGCCGATGTGGTGGGGCTGCCGCTGTAGTGCGGTGGCACCGTGCTGACATCGGCGAGCGGGCCAGGGACGACGCGGAACCGGTCGGCGTGCTGCCCGACCGGACCGAAGATGCAGGGCGGCCCCGGCCCGCTCGGCGCCGCGTCCGTCAGCCGCCGGTGGCCGCAAGTGCCTGGCGGCCACCGGGCCGAGTCCGCCCTCCTCTCCCGCTCCCGCGCGTGCGGGGCGTCGACCGCAACGAGCGGCGGGCTTGGGCACGGTGGTCACTCGCGGCGCCACAGCGCCGTCACGTTGGGCGGCTCCCAGCCGGTCATCGACGTGTGGGCCTGCAGGCAGCGGTAGGTGCTGCCCTGGTAGGTGACCCGGTCGCCCGCGGTGTAGGAGCGGCCGGACGTCCAGGCACCGCTCGGCGGATCGGTGGGCGGGTCGGTGGGGTTGCCCGGCCCCGGTGTCCCGTCGACGTCCAACACGAAGTCGAAGGTGCCCTCCTTGCCGTTGCCGGCCCCGCGGACGTTCATCAGCAGCGCGGGATCGAAGAGGGAGTCGGTGTTGTTGCGCGGTTCGCCGGGGAAGTACAGCTGGGTGGTCAGTACGGGCTCTCCGGGGGCCTGCACCTTGACGTGGATGTGCCGCGTGCGGCCCGGGTAGAGGCCCGGCACGATCGTGGTCAGTGAGAACGCTCCGCCCGCTTCAGTGAATTGATGGCCGCGCAGTGTGTAGCCGGCCATGTCGTAGTCGCCGGCGTCGTCGGCCTGCCAGAAGTCGAGCAGTACACCGGAGAGGGGGAAGCAGTGACGGCCGAAGACGTAGCCGCTGACGGTCAGCGGGGTGCCCTGCATGCCGGAGTCCACCAGGTTCTTCCGCAGCGGGGAGTCGGGCTTGAAGTAGGGGCCCTCGATCTGGTCGTGGGTGGGGCCGTCCCCGTCGTCGCAGGCGGGCGTCACGGAGAGCGGGCGCCCCTGGCCGGCGGAGTCGCGGGCGAGTGCCACCGTGCCCGAGGACAGCAGCGGGACCGCGGCACCGGCGGCGACGGCCGCCTTGAGCAGGCTCTTGCGGCTGATCGGCCGGCCGGAGCCGACGTCACGGTGAGGAGGGGGTGTCATGGCGATTCCTCGGTCTTCTGAGTAGGGAAGGAAGAGGGACGGGACGTGCCTGACAGGTGACCGGAGAGGTGCGGACGCGCGGGACCGTGCGCACGACGGCCTGCCGACGCGGAGGGCACCGGCGCGCAGGCCGCGCCGTGCCGTTCGGAGGGCCGGCCTTGGCGCGGTCACCACCGGAGACGGTAGTGGCAGCGGCACCGGCTCGGCGAGATACCGCCCGATCCCCCTGGGCGGCGTTATGGAGCGAAATGAGCCCGGTGGTCGCCGCCTGCTGCAGATTCACGCCAGAGTACGGCCGGCGACGCCGCGCCGTGGTGCGTCACCGGTGCCACAACTACGGGGACTCATAGCTGACATGACGCCGTACGGGCAGCTGGCACGCGCCCTCCGAGGCCGGATGGTCGTGCAGATCCGCGGGGACGGGCGTCGTTCGGCGCCGCCGGTCGCCGCGGACGTCGCACGGCCCCTCCTCCAGCGCAATGGCGCAGTAGGTGGACGGCCGGGTCTCCCGACCCGCCCGGGCCCGCCAGTCCGTGTAGGTGTCGCAGTGCGCCGCCGTGCGCGCGTGCGCGCGCAGGGCCTGCGCCAGCATCGTCGCCGCGGTGTCGGGCCGCTGGTTCGCCGGGTGCCAGCCCAGCAAGTGCCGCCAGTGCAGTGGCGTACCGGCGAGGGGACGGGTGGTCAGGCCGGGCGTCGGCGGGAAGGTGGCCCGGCACAAGCCCACCGCGCGGCCCACCTGCACCAGGTGCGCGCAGGAGGCGGTGTCCGTCTCGTACATGCGGCGGGGGCTGAAACCGGCCCGGGCGCAGGCGACGGTGAAACAGTCCCCGAAACAGCCGTCGCCCGGTACGCACGCCCACGTCTCCTCCGCCAGGGCGGCCAGGTCGACCTCCCGGTCGCGGGCGAGCGGATGGCTGTCGGTGAGTATGACGAAGACCGGTTCGACGGCGATATCTCGCCAGGCGAGGTGAGGGATGCCGGGTGGCGGCGCGGACCCGCAGGCCCCGGCGAGCGTGAAGTCCAGGCGCCCTTCGGCCAGTAGCTCGGCGAGCTCGCGCTCGGACCAGGAGACATAGGTCGTCACCGTGGTGTCCGGGGCGGCGTCGGCGAGCCGGTCCACCAGCGCGCCCAGCAGCGGACCGTGTGTCGCGCCCAGCCGCAGCCGCTCGGCCTCCCGCCTGGCGCGGGCGAACCGGGCGGCCTCCCGCTGGAGTTCGCTCACCGCCGGCAGCACGACCCGGGTGCGCTCCAGCACGAGTTCGCCGAGCGCCGTGGCCCGTACGCCGTACCGTCCACGCTCGAACAGCACGCCGCCGAAGGCTCGCTCGATCCGTCTGAGCTGCGCGCTGAGCGCGGGCTGCGCGAGCCCGAGCGTCGTCGCCGCTCTGGTCAGACTGCCCGCGTCAGCGATCGCGCGGAGGATCCTCAGATGTCTCAACTCCAGTTCCATGAAGGGAGCTTGCGCAATACAGAGACATCGGACAAGTAGTTCTTGAAAGTTCAGGTGTTGGGTCCCGGTGCGTCGTCCTCCGGCAGGAACGCCCTGTACCTGGCTGAATCCGTGCGAGGTCCGACCGGCAGGAACGGCGCGCCGACGCTCGCCGCCGGGGGCCGCAGGCGTTCCGGCGGTGCAGGGGCCGGGAGTTGTCGGGCGGCGACAGGGGCCCTCACCGCGTCGCGATGAGGGCCCCGCTACCCGCCGAGCGGCAGTACGGGGTCAGACACCCGCGATCGACCGGATCCAGGAGCGGTACGCCGTCACATTGCTGTACGCCGTGCTCGTCTGGCGGTCGCTGGTGGAGGCGACGCCGACCTGGACACCGTTCGCCATCATCGGGCCGCCGGAGTCGCCACCGGCGGTGATGCCGTCGCCCCGGTAGGCGCAGATCGCGGAGCCGCCGTAGGCGTCGGTGCAGCCGCCGCTGACGGTGACGTTGGCGTACTTCAGGTAGCGGGACTGGCAGTTGATCTCCGAACCGCACTGGGAGGTGGCACCCCAGCCGTAGACCTGCACGTTCTGCCCGACGCTCACCGAGCCGGGCTGCCCGAGGGTGGCCTAGGTCGTGGACACGGAACGGTCGAGACGGACGAGCGCCAGGTCCGGCCCGCTGGTGTAGGTCTGCACGCCGTTGGCCGCGACACCGCCGCTGTACTGGTCCAGGCTCCCGATGCGGAACGACAGCGCACCGCCGGCGACGCAGTGCTTGGCGGTGAGGATCCAGGTCGGGGCGATGATCGTGGCCCAACAGGTCTCCTGGCCGTTCGAGTACAGCCGGGCGGCCCAGGGGCCGCTGTTTGCGTACTGCCCACCGATGATGGGGCGCGGCCCCGGGGTGCCGGGGGAGACCGGCGCCGCGCTGGCGGCGGGGGTGACAAGTGCGAGGACGGCGACCGCTGCGGCGGCGAGAGCGGGCACGAGCTTCGATATACGCAAGGTTCCTCGATCCGTAAGGCACGCCACCTGGGACGTGCGTGTGCGGGGTCGATGGCCCCATGGGCCGCGCCCACGGCGAACGCCCGGTACGAGGGGCGGTTCGTCATGAACACGGTCATACTCGCCTAGCGTTTGATGAACGGAGTACTAACTCTTGGCCATAACATGGAAGTTATGGCGCGCCTCGCGAGGGCATCCGGCGTTCACTGCAGATGGGAGCAGTCGGAATCAGGGGCCCGCGTGATGGTGATCACGTCGTCGAGCCGGTCGCGCACAGCGAGCAGGTCGGCGATCCGCTGGTCGATGCGGACACGCTCGGCCTCCAGTCGGCCCAAGAGCGCCGGGGACGCTTCACCCGAGTCCACGCACGGCAGCACCTGGCGGACCACTCTGCTCGGGAGGCCCGCGGCATACAGCTGTTGGATCAGCCGGACTCGTCCCACGGCGGTGTCGGGGTAATGCCGCTGGCAGCCGGGGCTGCGGGACGCCTGAAGCAGACCTTGTTCCTCGTAGTAGCGCAGCGCCCGGACGCTCACTCCCGCCTTGTCGGCGACCTCACCGGTGGTTGGCCGCGCATGTGGCAGGCGCCGGTCCAGGTGGCCAACTCGCCGCTGCAGAGGGCATCTTGACGGACTCGTCCTGCCAAGGACTTCACGTCTCTCCACGGCTCAGAAGCGAGACGATACGTAGACTCGCGCGCAGTGCAGGAAGCAACCGTTGGTGGAGGGTACTGTTCCATGGCGACCTATGTATTGGTCCATGCCGCTGCTGTTGATGCGTGGTACTGGGGGCCGCTGGCCGGCGAGTTGCGGGACCGAGGCCACGAGGTGGTTGCGCCAGACCTGCCCTGTGATGACGAGTCGGCCGGGCTCGCGGAGTATGCGGACACGGTGGTCGAGGCGATCGGCGACCGGACCGATCTCGTCGTCGTCGCCCACTCGTTCGGCGGTTTTACCGGTCCGTTGGTGTGCGACCGGGTATCGGCGGACCTGCTGGTCATGCTTCAGGCCCAGGTTCCGGCCCCGGGTGAGTCACCGGGGCAGTGGTGGGACAACACCGGTTACGGGCCGGCGCGGCAGGAATCCGACCGCCGCAGGGGCGTCGCGGAGGGGACCGAAGAGGACGCGCTCTCCCTTGTGCTGCACGACACCCCGGCCGCCCTGGCCGCCGAGTTCCTGGCGGAGCACCAGCGGAATCAGACTCCGGCGCCGTTCGGCAAGCCGTGGCCGCTGGCCGAGTGGCCGAAGGTGCCGACCAGGTTCCTGATGTCGTCCGACGACCGCTTCTTCCCCGCCGAGTTCATGCGAAGGACGGTCACCGAGCGGCTCGGCTTCCAGCCGGACGAGATGCCGGGCGACCACTGCCCCATGCTCGGTCACCCGGAGGAACTGGCGGACCGCCTGGAGGCGTACCGAGCCGCGCTGTGATCGACGACCAACCCGATGGTGGAGCGGGCAGTCGTGAGGGGCTGCTGGTGGCTGGGCGCGGGAACGGCACGTACAACTCGTCCGGCACCCACCGCTCGGCCGGATCGGATATGCACGGGCCAACGAACGGTCACACCCGAAGAAGCGAGGCTTTGGTGCCGGCGGGCACGGCACGCGAGCGGTCGTCGTGCCCGCCGGGACCTCTGACGCTGCGCGAGAACCTAAGAGGTCTGGCAGCCGAGAGCGGCGCGGCTGGCGACGACGAAGGAGATGCTTCCGGAGTTCTCCCAGAGGTTGTTGATGTTGACGAACAGCCACTTCGTCGTAAGGCTGTGGTCAGCCAATGACAGAGTGGCCGTCCGTCCCTCCGTCCCTGGCCTGATCCGGAACCGCACCTGGGTGTTCCCCAGCTTCGCCGGTGGCGTCTCCTGCGCGCTCAGCGTCGTCCCGTTCAGGCTGCCCGGCCCTGTCACCGACTCCACGTCGGCCACCGCCATGATCGACGCCAGATTGACCCGGTGGACGTGATACTGAGACCCCACAGGGTTCCGCGTGGTCTCCGGACGCCAGTTGAACGTGAACACCGTCCCCGGCGCGATCTGCCCACCGAACGGGTTCGGCGACGAGGATTCGTGGATCGTCCCCTCGCCCAGCCGGGCCCCCAGCGCGTTCCGCCAGTAGAATCTCGGATTGAGCGTCGCATTCCCCTCCCGAATGCACTGGGTGTCATTCACTGCCGGGACCTGGGTCGCTGTGGCAGCGGTGCCCGGCAACGATGGCCCCAGCAGCGTCGCCGCGACCAGCACTCCCGCCCTGTACGCCCGTCGTGCCCACTGCCGCTTCCGCGGCGCCGGCACGTCAACACCCCCGCTGTGACCCGTCGGACGGGTTCCCTCTTCGTACACGTTCCACCCTCTCTCTGCTGCCAACCAGGTTCCGGGCAGACCGCTCCGCGACATGTCGTGAGAGGCGGCTCCCAGGGGCTCGCCCCAGGCAGATGAGTCCTGGGGCGGGGGAGACCCACTTGATCGCTCGTACGAACACCGGATCACGCGGGGTACTCGACGCAGCAAAGCATGCAAGTAAGGGCGATTGCGTAGTAGCGGGACATTTGTATCTATCGGCACAATCACGCAAATGCCATACAAGGCAGGGGGAGGCGTGTCTGTTCAACGGCGGAGTCGGTGGCGCGCGGCAGGGCGGCGTCAGTCCCGGCCGGTGTCGATGACGCAGAAGCGGTTGCCCTCGGTGTCGGCCAGGACGACGAAGTCGGCGTCGTCCGGATAGTGCTCCCAGTCCACGTGCCGGGCGCCCAGGGAGACCAGGCGCTCGACCTCGGCGGCCTGATCGTCCGCGTCCCCGGCATACAGATCGAGGTGGACCCGCGGAACCTCCTGCACAGGTGTCTCGCTCAGGCCGAGCGACAGTTGGACGCCGGTGCCTTGGGCCGGCACCAGCACCACCCAGTCGTCTGTCATCTCCTCGCGCGGGACGTACCCCAGCGCCTGGGTCCAGAACGCGGCCGCACGGCGTACGTTCGCAACACCCAACACAACGGAACCCACAGTCAGCATGCGTCGATTCTGCCGCATGGCGGTGGCCCGGCGGGCTGCGATTCCCGTGCGGGGGAGGGGAGTTCCCGCCGTATGACTCCAAGGAGCCTGCAACGGCCCGTAGTTCGACGTCCGTGCGGTGCCCCGGCCGCCGTCGCAGCCTGCCGACGGCGGCCGGGACGAGATTCACGCCGCCGGACCGTCGCGTTCCGACTTCAGGAGCCGACACTGTCAGGAAGCCGCGGCGGTCGTGGCGGCGGTCAGCCTCCGGAAGGGATCCGCCGACAGTCCCGGCCTTGCAGCCACGGCGAGCCTTCGCTCCAGCCGGTCTGGCAGAAGTACGAGGCGTTGCTGCCGCGTGTCACGACGACGAAGTCGGAGATCGGGCCCCATCGGTCGCTGTTGCACTGCCACACGGAGAGGTTGGGCAGGTCCGCATCTACTTTTTCACAGGCGATGACTTCTCCGGCCCGTACGGAAGGGGGAGTGGCGCGAGTGAGGGCGTGCGGTGCGGCAGCCTGGGACGAAGCTGCGCCAGCGATCTGGAAGGCCGCGACTGCGCCGGCTGCCAGGGCCAGGATCCGCAGGCAGAGGCGCCGAGAACTCCGTGCTGTGCTCACTTCAGTCTCCTTCGAGGACAGGTGGGACACGGGCACTTCCGGACAGCTGCCGAAATGCCATGCGCGGGACCATGCGACGTTCACGGGCAGGTGCCGTCCAGAGGCGCTGATCGCCCACCTCATCGGGCGGAGCCCGCAGGAGACTTGAGCTAAACCACCCGGCAGGGAGGCGCGTGACGTATTCGACGGCGCGCAGACGGTGGCACCTGCGGCAGGGCTGTCGTAACAGCGCAACACCGCCGAGCGAGCATCAACTACGTCACGTGGTGCGGCGGCGTCGCCACGCGTGACGAGAAGAGCCCGACCATCTGCCCGGCAGGACTCCACATGGCGGGTGTCTTCCCCTGGTCCGCCCGCTGAGCCGAACGAACGTCATCAGCCATGGAATGTCGTGGTCGACTCCAGTGCGGCCCGCCCGGTCGTGACACGGTTCACCGGCGCGGTCTCATCGGCGTAGCCGAAGGAGATTCCCACGAGCAGCCTTCCTTCGGTGACGCCGAGTTCGGCGCGGACGGTGTCGGCGTAGAAGCTCAGCAGGCCCTGCGGGCAGCTGTCCACGCCGTACGCGGTCATCGCCAGGAGCAGTGTTTGTAGGTAGGCGCCGACGTCCGCGGCCAGCCGTGCCCCGCCGTCACCATTGACGAAGAGGAATGCGGCGTGTGGTGCGCCGTAGAAACGCAGGCTCTCCGCGTCATAGGCCGCGCGTGCCGTGTGATCGTCACGGTCGATGCCCAGCGCTCCGTACAGCTCGGCTCCGAAGGCCGCCCGGCGTGCCTGGTGCACCTGCGCGTACATGTCCTCGGAATAGGGGAAGTCCACCGAGGTGCGCTTCTCGGCGTGGGCTGCCCGCAAGGCATTCGCCAGACGCTCACGCGCCGCACCGCTCACCACCTCCACCTGCCAGGGCTGGGTGTTGGAGTTGGAGGGCGCGGCGCCGGCCAGTGAGAAGACTGCGCGCATCGTGCCCTCGGGCACGGCTTCCGGGCGGAACGCACGGGTCGCGTGACGGCCGCGTATTAACTTCTCCGCGCAGCCGCTCAGTTCGTTGGAGATCGACTCGCTCATGGGGTGCTCCTTGAGGTGGCCAATGTAAACGGTGTCGTTTACTTGCAGGGGAATCCTAGTAGGTCATGCCTCTGGAGTAAACGCGAACGTATACTTCGTCCATGGATACGGTGACGGCGACTCCTCACGGGCGGGGACGTGGCGGGCGGGAGCGCATCCTGGCCGCCGCCGCCCGGCTGTTCGCGGCTCAGGGCATCAATGCGACCGGCATGGAACAGGTCGCGGAGGAGGCGCCCGTCTCCAAGCGCACGCTCTACGCGCACTTCCGCACCAAGAGCGACCTGGTCGTCGCCCACCTCCAGGACCTCGCGACCTCGGGGGCCACCCTGGAGAGCGTGCTGGCCCGCGAGGACGTCCCCCCGGGGGAGCGCATCCTCCGGATGTTCGACCAACCCGCACCGGAGCAGGATCCGGTGCGCGGGTGCCCGTTCATCGACGCCGCCGCGGAGTTCCCCGATCCTCGGAGCGCGGTCCACTCCTACGCCCGCGAACAGAAACTGCGGATGGTGCGGCTGGTCGCCGGCCTCGTGACGGTGATGGGCTGCCGCCAACCCGCCGCACTCGCCGAGCAACTGGTCACCCTCGCGGATGGCGCGGCCAGTCGCGCCATGGTGCTGGGTGAAGCGGACTACGGCCGGCACGCGCGGGCGGCAGCAGAGGTTCTCCTCAAGCAGGCTCTTCCGGAAGCGAACTGACGAGAAGAAGTCAGCACGGAAAAGTCCGTTGGCATGGTTCGGCGGTCTCTCGCTGCCCGTCGTCTGCGTGACGGCTTCCTGGCGTGCGGCAGGAGCGGTGGGTCCGCTCGGGGGTGGCCGGGAGCGAGCAGGTGAGCGGGGCGAGGCGACCTAGCGGTTCTGGGCCCACCACATCGCGAAGCCGATGACCGCGGTGCCCAGCGCATAGGACGCGCCGCGTAGGAAGTTGGTGGCGACGAGGCGGCCGTAGCGGCGCCATGGGTTCGGGAAACGGCGGGGTGTCGGCGGACGCTCCTCCATCGTGTGCATCTGGAGCCCCTCTCGTGAAACGCGGAGAACTGCGGCGGTTCCGTCGGGGGAACCGCTCTCTTGCGTTGATAAAAGCTTAAACGGTTGTGCGCTTGTGAACGTGTCGTGCGCCCCGGCGTGTTCGCCCGAGAATGCGCCGGCTGGCGGCCGCGGCGGGGCGTGGGGCGCGGGGGCCTCAACCCTGGTACCGAGAGGACGACTTGGTGGTGGGTGTGGTGGGAGGGGTGTGGGGCGGGGCGTCAGGGGGTGTCGGTGGTGTGCGCGCGGTTGCGCGTTCGGCTCAGGCGGTCGAGGGTGGCCTCGGCTTCGGCCATGAGCGTGGCGACCAGCCGGGCGGCGGGCTGGAGGTCCGTGACGAGGCCGACGGCCTCGCCGGCCCAGACCGGGACGACATCGAGGTCGCCCTGCTCGGCGGCGTCCCGATAGCGCCGCTTGGCGCCGGCGTCCGTGCGCAGTTCGTCCTCCCGGTCGCGCCATGCGTCGAGATAGCCGTTGCGCAGTGTCCGGGCGGTGTACCGCTCGGGCCAGCCCGCCTCCCGCGCGATGTCGAGCACCCGGTTGCGTTCGGTCTCCTCCCCGCGCGCCCGGATCAGGGCGGCGCCGACGCCGGGCGCGAGCAGCGCCTCGCAACTGGCTTGGAAACGCGTGCCGATCAGGGCGCCGGCTGCCCCCAGCGCCAGCGCCGCCGCCAGCCCTCGGCCGTCGGCGATGCCGCCGGCGGCGAGCACGGGGACCGGTCCGGCGAGGTCCACCACCGCGGGGACCAGGGGCAGCGTCGCCCGCCGACCGCCGTGCCCGCCCGCCTCGGTCCCCTGGGCGATGATCACGTCCGCGCCGACGTCCAGGGCCCGTTGGGCCTCGTCGAGGCTGGTCACCTGCACCATCAGCAGGGCGCCCGCCTCGCGCACCTGGTCCGCGAACGGGGCGGGGTCCCCGAAGGAGAGCATCACGGCGGCCGGGCCCTGCTCCAACGCGTACGCCAGCGGTTCCGGGCCGATGGCCCAGGTGAGGAAGCCGACGCCCCAGGGTCGGGTGGTCTCCCGCCGGACCAGGGCGAGTTCGCGCGCCAGCCAGTCCGGCTCGCCTCGCGCGCCGCCGACCATGCCCAGACCGCCGGCGTTCGACACCGCCGCCGCCAGGGCACCGCCGGCGACCCCGCCCATGGGGGCCAGGACGACGGGGTGTTCCACGGGAAGGAGGTCATGGAGTGCGGTGGTGAGGAGAGGCATGCCCGCAAGCATCGTCCTTCGGCGCCTCTGCCGGTAGGTGGCTGGTCACTGCGCCGGGGAGTCATCCCGCCGGACCCTTCGCCGGGCGCCGCCGTGGTGGGGTGTTCGGGGCTGGTGGGCGCGTGGATGACCCGCCGGACCAGGTCCTCGGTGTGGTGCGCGGCGCCGTGGATGAGCCGTTGGGCGGTCAGGCCCTCGAAGAGGGCGACGCAGGGGGCGAAGCCCTCGGCGTCGCCCATCTGGAGTGCGGGCAGGCCATAGCCGTCCGCCACGGCGCCGAACACGGCGAATACCTGCACACCATGTACCTGGACCACTTCGGGCCACCGCCGCCGGTCGGGAGCTGAGCGCGTAGCCCGAGACCGCCGGCAGCCCCGCCCTCTTCGCGGACGGCGGCGCCCTCGTCGGCACCCTGGACGACGGCACCCGGCGCGTGGCCACCGCGACCATGCCCTACACGTGAGAGCCGCTCGACCCGGCGCAGGCCCGCGCACAGCTCACCGTGCCCGCCTACGCCGTCAAGATCGCCCCGGTTGCGACGGTGACCTGCGGGTATTCAATTTGGTTCGCACCGAGATCGGCGACCTCACCGTCAAGGGCGCCTGGGCCGGACCGGCCCGCCTCCAGCTCTTCGCCCACGCCTTGGCGCCCCTGGCCGACCTGCCGTCCGGCCTCGGTGCACTCGCCGTCAGCGGCGGGGCCAGGGGGGCGGTCTAGCAGAAGCCGTTGAGCTCCCACCACTCGCCGTTGGTGCGCTCACCGCGCGACAACAGGCCATTGCCCAGGCCGCGGTAGGTGACCAGCCAGCCGGGGTTGCCGGCGTAGCCGTCGATCACGTACTTCTCGTTGGTCACGGTGATGAGGTCGGGGCGGCCGTCGCCGGAAGAGTCACCGTTCGCGATGAGGTCGGCCATGGTGTTCCAGCCGCCCGAGCCGACCAGGACACGGCCTCCGAGGGCGGTGGCACGGCCCGGGTAGAGCCAGAGCTTGCCGGTGGACGCCTCGCGGGCATAGAGGTCAGGGCGGCCGTCACCGTCCACGTCGCCGACTCCGACGAGCGCGTTCATGCCGTTCCAGCCGCCCGTGCCGAGGAGTTTGCGCGAGCCGAGCGTGCCGGCCGAGGTGCCGGGGTACAGCCACAGTTTGCCCGTGGACTTCTCGACGGCGATCAGGTCGGAACGGCCGTCACCCGTCAGGTCACCGAAGGCGGTGATGTTGCTCATGCCGTTCCAGCCACCCGTGCCGATCAGCTTGCGGGTGCCGAGGGGGCCGTTGCCCGTGCCGGGGTAGAGCCACAGTTTGCCGGTGGACGCCTCGCGGGCGATGAGGTCCTCGCGGCCGTCACCGGTGAAGTCGCCGTGCCGGGTCAGGGCGTTCATGCCGTTCCAACCGCCGGTGCCTATGAGGCGGCCGGTGCCGTCGCCCGAACTCAGCCAGAGCCGCCCGGCGGTGTCGCGGACGACCACGTCGGCCTTGCGGTCACCGTTCATGTCACCGAAACCCATGGCCTTGGGAGAGGTCTCGGAGAACCAGAGGGGGTACGCGGGCTGGCTGCATTCGCGTGCGGTGGGGACGAACTTGATCGAGCTGGTCGTCGCCGTCGGGGACGAACTGTATTCGCCGGCGCTGTTGGGACGCTGGGGGAAGTAGCCGCCCCACGCCACATAGTTCTTGTCCTCGTAGACGCAGGCGATCGACGACGTCCGGTTGACGTACGTGTGGATCTTGTTGTCCCAGCTGCCCAGGTCCGCGACGCTCTTGTTCGTCTTGTACATCTGCCCGGTCGCGTTCTCGCCGGACCAGCCGCAGAAGTAGCCCGCCGGGCAGGCATACGCGTCCGCGGCTGCGGAAGCGGCGTTCACGGTCGCCAGGCCGGTGCTCGCGAGCACGAACCCGGCAAGCGTCGCCGCACTCCGTCTGAGACGGTTTTTCATGGTTGTGTCCCTTTCAATTGGTTTACGCCGCCAGCCTATCCGCAGGCACTGACAGGGACTTGAGAACAGACCAGGCAGGCCGACGCGCACACCAACGACCGCTTCGGTGAGGGCATCTGAGTGGTGCTTCGCCCGGTTGGCGGGACGGACTGTTGCCTCGGGGACGGCCGGGGTACCTCCGCAGAAAGGGCCGCGCGCCGCGGCCGAGGAGAAGCCGGAGACGAAGGAGCCGCCGTGACGTTCGGGGCATCGACACCACTGCGGGTTCGCCGGGAACGCGGGGCGCTTCCGGCGAGGCGGGCGGGGGAGCCGTGCCGCTGATGACGCACGAGCGGGCCCGGCGGCGCTTCGCGCGATCCCGGGTCGCCCGCCTCGCCACCGTCGACGCCGACGGCCGCCCCCATCTGGTGCCGGTGGTGTTCGTCGTCACCGGCGACACCCTCGCCTTCGCCGTCGACCACAAACCCAAGCGGACCACCGCGCTCAGACGACTGGCCAACATCGCCGCCCACCCCGAGGTCAGCCTCCTCGCCGACGACTACGACGAGGACTGGGACCGCCTGTGGTGGGCGCGGGCCGACGGCACGGCCACCGTGCTGCCGCCGGCCGACGAGGCGGAGAGATCGGCCGGGTACGTGCGGCTGCTGACGGAGAAATACCGGACGCAGTACGCGGGCCGTCCGCCGGAAGGACCCGTGGTGGAGGTGGCGGTGACCCGCTGGACCGGATGGCACGCCACCTGAGGGCCGGCCCCCGGAACAGACGCCAGGGGACCGGCCGTTGGGGCGCGCCGGCCTCAGAGCGCCGTATGCGAGCGTCCGGCGCCGCGGGTCGCGCGGTGGATGCCGACCGCCGCGGCGAGGCAGAGCACGGAGATCACACAGAGCACCAGGGGCACGGCCCGCACCCCGGCACCCTGGATCACACCGCCGAGCGCGGGCCCCGCCGCGACACCGCCGACCATCGAGGCGGCGATGACATAGGCACCGGCGCGGCGCGCGGTGGGGACGGTGCGGGTCAGCCACGGCAGACCGGTCGGGAAGATCGGGGCGATGAACAGGCCGACCCCGGCGTACATGTACGGGGCGAGCGCCGGGACACCGGCCGCGGCCAGGCAGACCGCCATACCGGCGCAGCTGACGATGACGATGGCCGGTTCCGAGTACCGGAGAGTCAGCGGCACGACCAGGAAGCGGCCCACCGTCATCATCAGCCAGTACACCGAGGTGGCCGAGGCGGCGAAGCCCGCGCCGAAGCCGATCGTCTCCAGGTGCGTCGGCTCCCAGCCGCCCACCCCGGCCTCCACGCCGACGTGCAGCACGTACAGCGTCACGAACGCCGCCATCATCAGCGCCAGCGAGCGGCCCAGCGGCGCCGACCCACCCGCCCCGGACCCGGCGGAGTCCGCGGCCCGGGGCGGGTCGGTGTTGCTGACGCCCTTGAGGAAGAGCAGCAGCAGCGCCGACGCCACCCCGAACACCCCGAAGACGAACGGGTAGCGGTGCGGACCGACGGCACCGATGACGATCGGACCGCCGACCGCGCCGATGCCGAAGAAGGCGTTCAGCACGTTGAGCATCGCCGTGCTGCGACGGCCGAAACCCACCGCGAAGAGCTGGTTGAGGCCGTAGTCGATACCGCCGAAGCCGAGTCCGGCGCCCAGCGCGGCGGCCAGCGCCACCGGCCAGGACGGGGCCAGCGCGAAGCCGACGGTGCCGAGGGCCATCAGCAGGTACGAGGCCCCCAACAGGGCGCGGTTGCCGACCCTGCCGTGCACGCGGTTGAAGGCGAGCACCCCGCACACCCCGCCGATGAAGTGGGCGCTCAGACCCAGTCCGGCCGCCGACGGCGTCAGGCCGAACGTGCCGCGCAGCGCCGGGATGGCGGGCCCGTAGAAGGACTGCAGCGCACCGATCAGCGCGAAGCCCACACAGGACGCCACCAGTGCCACAGTGCTGAACATCTTGAACTCGGCCGCGGGCGCGGTGTCTTGGGCGGGGTCGGTGACCCCTGCGCCACGCTTCCGCTCGTCGGCGGTGCCGGTTGCCGGGAGCTCGCTCATCGTGCCTTTCCTCAACGGTTGTTGAACCGGGACACGATCTCATGGGCGAACGCCATGATCGTGCCCTGTGGGCTGATTCCCGTCACGCCCGGGAGCACGCTGGCGTCGCACACCCGCAGGCCCTCGAAACCGTGCGGACGGCCGTCGGCGTCGCACACCCCGCCGCGGTCGGCCGCCCCCATCGCGGCCGACGCCATCCCGTGCACCGAGACCAACTCCCAGTCCTGCGGGCGCACCCGCCGGCAGAACGCCTCGACGTCGGCGGGGGACCGCAGCGCGGGAGACGCGGACACCGGCGGTGTGAGATCCGTCGCGCCCGCCGCGAACAGCGCCTGAGCGCCCTTGCGGAAGGCGTCGCACAGCGCACTGTGGTCCACCGCGCTCATCGCATGGCGCAGCAGCAGACCCCCGCCGGGGACGGACCGCACCGAGGCCGTGCCGTGCAGCCGCACCTGCGTGGTGTAGACGCCCAGACGGTCGAAGTCGGCCAGCAGGCGCCGGGTGTCGGGCGCGGGGCGCCCGGCCAGCGCGGCGGCCAGGCTGCCGCGCGAGACATTGGCCGGCATGATCAGCACGCCCTGGTCGCCGAACTCCTTCACCTGAGCGGTGAAGAGGGTCCCGCGGTCCGCGCGCACCTCCTCCGGGAAACGGGCGATGGTCCGCAGATTGACATGCAGGGAGAGCCGGCGGCCCGCGGTGCGGTGCTGGATGCGGCTGCGCTGGAGGAGCGCGGGGGTGCCCAGCGGACCCGCCGCCAGGAACACCGCACGCGCCCGGTAGACCGTCCGGGCCCCGTCCGGGCCGACGGCCAGCACCCCGTGCGCGGTACGCCCGTCGTGCAGCACCCGCACCACCCGGGTATCGGGCCGGATCTCCGCCCCCAGCGCCTCGGCCTGCGGCAGGTAGCTGACCGCCATGCTCTGCTTGGCCCCGCTGGTGCAGCCGGTCGTGCAGCGGTTGCGGTGCAGACAGTCGCGCACCGCGCGGCGGGGGTGCTGCCATCCCCAGGAGAGCCGTTCCGCACCCGCCGCCAGGAGTTGCGAGTCGCGGTTGCCGTCCCCGTGCGGCTGGGTGATCACGTTCAGCCGGGTGGTGACGGTCTTGAGATGGACCTCCAGGTCCTCCGCCCGGTACCCGTCGAGGCCCGACTGCGCCGCCCAACGGGCCAGCAGCCGGGGCGGCGGCTCCCACAGCAGACCGCCGTTGACCAGGGTCGTCCCGCCCACACAACGCCCCTCGCCGTAGGCGATGGTGGGGGTGCCGAAGATCGGGGTCAGACCCCCGTTGCGGTACAGCCGGCGCATGTTGCCCGCCTGGCTGGCCGCCGCGAGGTCCGCCGTCCCGGCCCGCGGTCCCTCCTCCAGGACCGTCACCTGCCGCCCTGCGGCGGCGAGTTCGAGCGCGGCGACGCTGCCGCCGGCGCCCGAACCGACCACCACCACATCGGCCTCCACGGTCCGTGCACGCCTACCGGTGAGCATGGGCGCCACCTCGCTCCTCCTCGTCCGTGCGACCGTCGAGCGCGCCCAGGAGGGCCAGCGCGGTGCTGGCCCGGACGATCTCGGCGAAGCCGGGCAGGGCGGCCAGGGCCCGCATGCCCCGCCGGCCCTCCTCGGCCGTCGCACCGCGCAGCGAACTGCGCGCGGCGACCCGGAAGGCCAGCGGCAGCAGCCGCAGCGCGGTCGCATAACCGGCGCGATACGGCGCCGACAGGGTCGCCAGGGTGCCCAGGACATGGTCCTCGGCCGCGGCCATGGCACCCGGCTCGCGCAACCAGGGGTACTGGCGCTGCCAGTAGGCCCGCAGGCCACTGGCGCGCAGAGCGGCCCGCATCAGCGCACCGCCTTCGCCGCGGAGACCTTCTCCCGCACGAAGTCCGTCAACAGCCGGCGCACCCCACGGCCCAGCACGTCGTCCAGGGCACGCAGGAAGATCTGCACCTCCTCCTCGCCCGCCACCAGCGGCGGCGAGACGATCAGCGCGATTCGCTGGTTGGAGCCGAAGAACGTCAGGATGCCGTGGTCCCGGTAGAGCGCGGCGATCACCGCACCGGTCAGGAGCTTCGCGGTCACCTGCGGGTCCTTGGCCAACGACAGCGGGATCAGGTCCCGGACCGCCTTGGGCAGCGACGGCCCCTGCCGCAGATACACGCCGTGCAACGCGCCCTGGCCCGCCACCGACGCGACCAGGCCGGAATGGCGCGCGGCGAGATCGGCCAGCCCCGCCGACAGCAACTCGCCCAACTTCCGGGCCCGGCCGGGGAAGTCCTCCTCCACCGCGACCGCGACCGCCTCCAACGCCGTCGCGGTCTCCTCGCCGAAACCGTAGTAGGTGGTGCTGTGCAGCGTGGCGTCGCCGAGGTTGTCGTAGGCGCGGCGGAAGACCGGTTCGCGGGTGATGTAGCCGGAGATCGAGGACTTCCCGCCGCCGAACGACTTCGACGTGGTCAGCACGTCGGGCACCAGCCCGGGATGGCGCATGAAGTGGAACAGCTCACCGGTCTTGCCCCAGCCGGTGTAGACCTCGTCGAAGACCAGGACGATGTCCTGCTCGGTGCACAGCCGGCGGACCTCGTACAGGAACTCCGCCGGGCACTCGCGCAGACTGGACGCGCTGAACGGCTCCAGCACCACGGCGTAGACGTCGCTGCGGCCCCGGCCGTCGGTGTGCCGCTCCAGCGCCAGCCGGAAGGATTCGAGGTCGGCGTAGGCGAACGAGTCGGTGCCCGGGATCCGCGGGAAGTCGAAATGGATCTCGGGGGAGGCGGTGAGGCTGCCGGCACCCATCAGCTTGCCGTGGAAGGCGATGTCGGTGTGCAGCACCGTGCCCCGCCGGCCACCGTGGTACTTGTACGCCAGCTTGACGGCGCCCTCGACCGCCTCCGCACCGGAGTTGGGGAAGTAGGAGACGTTCAGGTCACCCGGCAGCAGCGCGGCGAGGTTGTGGCTGAGCGCGGCGACGTACGGCGAGAAGTAGTTCTTGTGCACCTCCATCCGGCGCCGCTCCCGGTAGCGGTCCCGGGCGGCCAGCACCCTGGGATGGTTGTGGCCGTGGTTGAGGACGCCCACCCCGCCGGTGAAGTCCAGGATTCTGCGGCCGTCGCGCAGCGTGATCCAGGCGCCCTCGGCGCTCTCCACCAGGTCCCGGCCGAAGCCGAAGGTGCCGATGAGCGAGACCTGACTGCGGCTGACGTACTTGCCGTACAGGTCGTGGACCTGCTCGATGCTCAGGCGCTCGGCCTGGTCGAGGGTGAGCAGCTCAGGCACGGGCGTTCTCCTCGTCGTGACGCGCCGCAGCGGTGCGCAGCCGGTCGGCTATCAGCCGGCCGGCCTTGCGGCCTTCACGCACGGCGTAGTTGGTGCCGCGGTCCTCGGGGAAGACCTGGGCCATGCTCGACAGGTACAGGCCCGGCACCTGCGTCTGGAGCGGCGGCATCGTCCGCCGGTAGCCGGGCGTGATCACCGGCTGGGCGTACTCCGCCCGCCACACGTGGAAGTCGTCGATCCACCCGCGGTCGAAGCCGGGGAACATGGTGCGCAGGTGCGGGAGGCTGTACTCCAGCACCTCCTCGTCGCCCATCCGGTACAGCTCGGCGTCGACCGGCAGGTACTTCGACAGATAGACGATGTGCTTGCCGCCGTAGCGGCCCGGCGCGTCCATGTTGGTGTGCTCGATGACGCCGACGTAGGGGAACGACGGGTCGTTGACGTTCAGCCAGTACGTGTCCGACAGCGGCCGGTTGTTCTCCAGCACCAGGCAGACATTGGCCAGATACTGCACGTTCCGCAGCTGGCGGGCGAGCGCGGGGGAGGCCGGATGGAGCACCGCGGCCTCGTCCGGGGCGACCGGGTCCAGCAGCGCGGCGGCCTGCTCGGGGGCGGTGGTCACCAGCACGTGCGGTGCGGTGAGGACCTCGCCCGCTTCGGTGCGGACACCGGTGACACGGCTGCCGTCGGTCAGCAGCGAGCGGGCGGCGGTGCCGGTGAGGATCTCCACCCCGAGCTCGGTGAGCCGCTTGTGCAGCGCGTTCACCAGCGTCTCGCTGCCGCCGCGGAGGTAGTACAGCGTCTCGCTGCCGGACTTGGTCCGGCTGCCGCCGCGCAGATGGAGCTTGGTCCACATCCAGGTGGCGCCGACCTGGTCGGCGTACTGGCCGAACTTCCCCTCCAGCAGCGGCCGCCACACCACGTCGTAGACCTTGCGCCCGCCGAGCGAGATCAGCCACTCCTTGGCGGTGCGGTTTTCCAACTCCCGCCAGTCCTTGACACGTTGGGCCCGCAGCGCGAGCAGGCCCAGGCGTAAGCGGTTGGGGAACGACAGGGGCGCGAAGCGCAACAGGTCCAGCGGTTGGGAGAGGCGGTAGATGGAGTTGGCGTAGTACATCCCGGTGCGCGTCAGATGCGGTTCGACGGCGTGGGAGACGCCCAGCTCGGCGCAGAGGTCGAGGATCTCGGTGTCGGAGGCGAACCAGTGGTGGTAGAAGCGCTCGATGCGCCGACCGCCGCCGACGTCGAAACTGCCGGCCAGACCGCCGAGTTCACCCTCCTTCTCCAGGACCCGGACGCGGTGGCCCCGCTCGGCCAGCTCCAGGGCGGCGGACAGGCCGGTGAAGCCGCCGCCGACGACGAGGGCGTCCGTGGTGGCCGTGTTGTCTGTGCTCATGCGTACTCCTCGACGAGCTCCGGGGTGGGGTCGGTGGGCCGGGCGGTGTTGCGGATGCGCTCCAGGACCAGATACGGCGGCCGGCCCTGCACCTGGCGGAACACCCCGACCAGGTATTCGCCCAACACCCCGCAGGCCAGCGACTGGATGCCGAACGCGCCGAGCGAGGTGGACCGGCGCAGGCCCTGCCCGGTCACGCCGACGCCCACCGCCGCGGCGAGGGACGCCACGCCGACGTAGGTGGGCAGCCGGAGCGGCAGCGCGGCCCCGCCGGCGAGCAGACCGCTGCGGGACAGCGCCAGCATCTTGCGCAGCGTGTACTTGGTCTCACCGCCGCCGCGGGCGTCCCGCTCGTAGCTGATGCTGGTCTCGGGGAACCCGGTCCAGCTGATGGCGCCGCGCAGGAAGAGCTCGCTCTCCCCGAGGTTCCCCACGAAGTCGACGACCTTGCGGTCCAGCAGCCGGAAGTCCCCGGTGTCCAGTGCGACCGGCTGCTGGGTCAGGCTCGCCAGCAGCCGGTAGTACGCGTACGCGGTGGCCTTCTTGAACACCGTCTCGCCCTGCCGGTGACTGCGCCGCGCGGACACCACCGACGAGCCCTTGAGCCACTGCTCGACCATGCGCGGGATGAGCTCGGGCGGGTCCTGGAGGTCGGCGTCGATCAGGACGACGGCGTCCCCGTCCGCCTCGTGCAGACCGGCCAGACAGGCGGCCTGGTGGCCGAAGTTGCGGCTGAAACGGACCGCACGGGCCGTCGGCGTCTCACTGGTCAGCTGCTCGATGAGCGGCCAGGTCCGGTCGGTGCTGCCGTCGTCGACGTAGATGATCTCGTGCGGGAGGTCGCGCACCGCACGCGTCAGGCGCCGGTGCGTCCGCTCCAGCACCTCCTCCTCGTTGAAGCAGGGCAGGACGATACTGACGAGATAGGGGCGCGGCGGCCCCTCGTGGGGAACAGGGGTGGCCATGAGAACCCTCCTGAAGGGGAAACGCGGAGAAGGGGGAACGGACGTGCGGGGCGGGCGGAGCCCGGACGGCGGTCTCGCTGTTCCGATCAGATGGCAGGGCGGTTCGGTGATCAGGGCACCACGGGGGAGCGCGCGGCGCGTCCGCCGCGGTCCCGCCGACCGGCCCCGAGTGGCGTGGCCTGGATGCGCTGCCAGACGACGCTTCCGGCGGCGCGGACCGTGGTGCTGTGCCACTCTCCGAGCGCTTGGCAACAGGTTGCCAGCGCTGGCATAAAGTTGGCAAGGGTGGCCCGGGAAAGGTGACCTTAACTAGTCGGCCGCGCAGTCAACTCCCGTGCCCCTCACGGGCGTCCACCACCGCACCCTGAAGCAGACTGGAAACGGCGCCTTCCCCAGGCGTCGACGCCGGACGGCAGTGCGATGAAGGGGGACAGGGGAGATAGGGAAAAGCCCCGACGCCATACGGGTCGGGGCACTGCGCAGAGGCGGACGGGAGGGGCGTGTGCGGAAGGGGCCGCGGTCACCGTCGCGCCGCGAACGGCCGTCCGCCGCTTACTTCTTGACCCTGGCCTTGGGCTTGGTCCGGCTCCCGGCCCGGCGCGTCGGACGGCCGCGGTGCGCGTCTTCCAGGGCCTCGGCGAGAATCCGCCAACTTTCCGCGGCCAGATCGATGTTGGACTCCTGCCGGGCCTGCTCGCCCAGCTCCTTGAGCCGCCGGATGGCCTCCTCCTCGTGGCCTTCCAACAGCATCAGCCGGCAGTCGAGGATGTGCAGCCGGATGCGGTCGCGGTAGGAAAGCCGCAGCTCGTGGCCGCTGAGCTCGTCGAGCGCCGTACGGGCGTCCGGGTACCGCCCTTCCTCGAAGGCCAAGTGCGTCTGCAACGTCAGCAGTTCCTGACACAGGACGGGCGTGCCGACCAGGGTCAGGGCGCCGGCTGCCGCGTCCAGGTACTCCCGACAGCGGTCCGTGCGCGGCGGTGCGACCTGGAGACAGAGGGAGGCCGCGGCCAGGCGCAGCCGGAGCCACAGCGTCAGATCGACACGGCTCTCCAACTCCTGCATGGCCCGTTCCAAGTACGTCATGGCGGTCTCGTGGTCGCCCTGCCGGAAGCGCACGGTGGCCACCGACCACAGGGCCTCGGCGGCCAGCACACCGGACCGGCCCTCCATGAGCTCGGCGAGTTCGTCGGCGTGCGCCCGCGCGTCGGGCAGCCGGCCGGCCTCGGCCTCCACCGACACCAGCGTCAGCAGCGCGCCCCCGGTGTCGGACACCGACAAGTGGGCCTTCTTTGCCAGTCGATGGGCCTCCACCGCAATGCTGATGGCCTGGCTCACCTCACCGGTGGAGCGCAGCGAGCGTGCCAGGTGGGAGCGGGCCCGGCATTGGAGTTCGGGCAGGGCCTGCTCATCGGCGATCCGCACCAGTTCTTCCAGGCAGGCCTGTTCCTCGACGCGTTCACCGCGCCGCCGCCAGTGGGCGGACACCAGCCAGAGAGCCTGCCAACGCTGTATGGCGTCTTCCTGATCGGCTCGTTTGAGTGCGGCGATGAGGTGCTCGGTCGCCTCGTCGCTGTCGGAGGACACGGCCAGGCTCAGTGCCTGGGCGAGCGAGCCGGTGTGCACAGACTCCTCGAACGCGGAGGGCTCGACGCCGAGTTGCCTGGCGAGATAGGTGATCACCCGGTCCGTGGGTTGCCGGGCGCCGGACTCCAGACGCGACAGGTATCCGGTGGAGATCTCCTCCCCGGCGAGTGCGGACTGGGAGAGACCCCGCTCTGCCCGCAGCGCCTTGAGGCGCCGTCCGAAAGCCGGCTGTTCTCTCATGTGAACCCACTATTCAGCTCGGTTGAGACGTGAGGCCACCCGCCCTCCGCGCAGCTCCCCGAGCGGGCAACAACCTGGTCGTTGCCGGCAGTTTAGTGAGCCGCTGCCTGCCCGGGCAAGCGGATTGCCAAACGTCGACGGGCTCTTTCCCAGCATCTCCTTGATGTCGGCCGTCATGAATTTGCCAACCTCTTGGCAAACGTTGTCAAGCTTCCGCCGCCCTCGGTACGTTGTCAGCGTTTCAAATACCGGGATCGCGACATCCCCGGTCATCTGCTTCTTTATCGATGGAGACGGAATGTCCCAGCGCGCCCGCACGTTATCCGGTACCGCCCTTTCCGCCCTGAAATGCTCGCCATTCGCCGGTTCGCCGGACTGGGACATTGACTGGCCGCTGCACAAGGGGACCGACGTTCCCGCCCATGGAGACTGTCATCGGGCGGACCGGCCCTGACGGCGGCGGCCGCCCACGTTGCCCATGACAGGCAACGTGGCGGCGGCCCCCCGAAGCCGTCGAGCGTCCGTGTCCCGGCGCCGCCACTCCGCGGCGCCCGCGCGAGCACTCCGGCCCTGCCGTCACCCCCCACCGGCAGCGCAGCCCCGAACCTGGAGACCGCATGCAGCCGCTCACCAAGGCCGTCATCCCCGTGGCCGGTTACGGCCCCCGCCTGCTGCCCGCGACCAAGACGATCCCGAAGGGCATGCTGCCCGTCGTCGACAGACCCGTCCTCCAGTACGTCGTCGAGGAGGCCGCCGCCGCGGGTCTGCGCGACGTCCTGATGATCACCGGACGTCACACCCAGCCGATCGAGGACCACTTCGACCGCAACGCCGAGCTGGAACAGGCCCTCCGCCGCACGGGAGACCCCCACCTCCTGGCCGAACTCCAGCGCCCCGAGCGCCTGGCCACCGTCCACTACCTCCGGCAGGACACCCGCCAAGGACTCGGCCACGCCGTCCTGCGCGCCGAACACCACATCGGCGACGAACCCTTCGCCGTCCTCCTCGGCGACGACCTCATCGACGCCGGCAGCCCCCTGCTCCCGGACATGATCAAAACCCAGCAGCGCTACGGCGGTTGCGTGCTCGCCCTCACACCGGCCGCCCCGCACGAGAGCTTCGCCCACGGCCGCGCGACCACCCTGCGCGCCCGCACCGACGGCACCCTGCCCATCGCCGACCTCGTGGAGGGGCCGCGCCCCGCCGGGGCCCCGGGCGGCTACGCGGTGATCGGCCGGTACGTGCTGTCCCCGGAGGTGTTCGCCGCCCTCCGGGCCGCCCCGCCGGGCCGCGACGGCGAGATCCAACTCACCGACGCCCTGGCCGCGATGGCCCGCAGCGGCACCCCCGTCCACGGTGTGCTGCACACCGGCCGCCGCCACGACACCGCCGACCCGGAGAACTGCCTCCGCACCGCCATCCAGTTCGCCTGCGAACGCCCCGACCTCGGCCCGTCCCTGCGCACCTGGCTCGACCACTACGTACGCCACGAGATGCCCCGCGGCTGAGGTCGGCCCTTTCGGCCGTGCTGCGCTGTCACCTCGGCGGGTGGCGGCCGGTCGCCACGATGCTCGTAGGGGTCTCGTCGCCTCTGAGTGACGGCCGAGTCAGCGGGATGGCCACGGTGTGCTGCTGACCGAGCGTCAATGCCGTTCGGTGCGGGAGCGGGTGCGCTTCACTGCCTCCTGCCCTTCCCTCGCTCAAGTCCCATGCCCAGAAGCGCCGTTCGCGCGTCCTGCCGCCGCGTGGCACCCGTTCGAACGTTCTCGATGTCGCACTGGAGAAGCTGGACGCCTTGTATTCACGGGGAGTTCAGGTGTCGACGCCATCATTAAAGGGAACGTAATGGGCAAGGAAAGGTGTTGTCATGTCCATTCAACGCGCGTAGCGCTGGGCATGACCCCTGCGGTTTCCTCGAAGTGCCCCCACTCCAATCCCCCCACATTCCAGGAGACTTTGATGCCTCGCGCCGCTCTGGGACTGTCCGCCGCTGCCGTGGTCCTCGTCGGGCTCACCGCCGCCCCGGCGATGGCCGAACCGCCGGCCCCGCCGTCGACGTCGACGATCCGCACCGAGCTGGCCGCCCTGAAGGTGGCCACCCCGCACTCCATGGACGGTTACGCCCGCGACAAGTTCTCGATATGGGCCAAGCAGCCCGACGGCTGCACCACCCGTCAGGAAGTTCTCGCCCGTGACGGCAAGAACGTCCAGGACAAGCCGGGCAGCTGTCAGCCGTCGAGCGGTTCGTGGTACTCCGCCTACGACGACACCACCGTCACCAACGTCGCCCAGGCCACCATCGACCACATGGTCCCGCTCGCCGAAGCCTGGCGTTCCGGCGCCGACGGCTGGACGGCCGACCAGCGCAAGGCGTTCGGCAACGACCTGAAGGACCCGCAGCTGGTCATCGCCTCGGGCTCCTCCAACAGCTCCAAGAGCGACAGCGGCCCGGCCGACTGGAAGCCGACCAACCACGCCTACTGGTGCATCTACGCCAAGGACTACACCCACGTGAAGTCCGTCTTCAAGCTCACCACGACCGACGCCGAGAAGACGGCGCTGTCCTCCATGCTCGACACCTGCACCAACTGACCGACCCCATGGCGACCCGCCTCCCGCACCTGCCAAGGGACTTGGCCTGTGCGGGAGGCGGCGCGCGGATCGGCCGCCGAAACCTCCACTGATGCTCATGGGTGCGGTCAGCTCGTACTCTTGTGCCTGGCGCCTGTAGCGCGGCGCCAGGGAAACGCGTCCGCGCGCATGGCCGCTGACCCCCAAACCCGTTGATCTGGAGGGCCGTTGATGCGGCATGGCCGTCGATCCGCAGCAGCGCTGACAGCGTCACGCACGGGGCCTGTACCGTCCCGAGGGCGGCCGGCACCGGCAACCGGGAGCCAGTCCGCATGACCCACCGCGGCGCACAACCAGGGGACGAACCGAACGCGCCCACTCCGGAACGCGTCGCCGAAGTGCGGGAGGTCACCGCCCGCATCACGCACTGGGCCGCGGGCCGCCCCGACATCGTCGGCCTGCCCTCGTCGGGTCCTACGCCCGCAACGCCGCCCGCCCGGACTCCGACATCGACATCGTCCTGCTCACGACGGACCGGTCCCGATACGCCGACGACGGTGCGCCACGAACACAACGGGAGGTTTCGATGTAGACGAAGTCTTCCGACGTGATGCTGCACTGGTGATGGAGGTAGGCCCTCCGGGACCGCCCA